>VERH01000033.1 GCA_018882735.1 Candidatus Nanopelagicaceae bacterium | reverse complement strand
GAGGTGCACTCAGTTAGTGGATCTGTGAATGTCTCAACGTGGCCGGATGCTTCCCAAACTTCTCTCGCAAGGATCACGCAAGAATCAAGACCAACAACGTCCTCACGCTCCATCACCATTGACTTCCACCATTGGCGCTTTACATTGTTCTTTAACTCGACACCAAGTGGACCGTAATCCCATGAGGCGCGAAGTCCGCCATAGATTTCTGATGAGGGATAAACAAATCCGCGCCGCTTGGCGAGGCTGACAATTGTGTCTAATCGATCTTGGGCCATTTACTTTTTCACCTGGCGTTCTCCATCCGGCTGGCTGTCGGCGGTGCGCACCGATCGCAGCTAAAGGGCTGGGCGCAGGGTTGAAATTTTAGTTTGAGACAGGCTCAAATCCACCCTTTCCCCGGAAATGAAAATCATTTTCATTTCTGCTAAGTTCCCACCCATGAATACAGCCATCATCCTTGCCGCCATTACAGCCATAGCTACCGCTCTTGGTGGATTACTCGCCCTCAAAGCAAAGGATCGCCTTCATTTAGTCCTTGGACTCTCCGCTGGCCTATTGCTTGGCCTTGTTGCCTTTGAGTTAATCCCAGAAGTATTTAAATTGCATTCAGATGAGTTCTTAGGTGCTCCGGCGGTCTCGGTAGCGCTTATCGCAGGTTTTCTTCTCCTTCACTTCTACGAGAAGTTCTTTGGCTCTCATGAACCGGCCGACTCCGATTACGGCCATGACCACTCTCATTCCGCGAATGTTGCCGGCGGTATTGGCGCCGTAGCCATGGGTATTCACATTTTCATCGATGGTCTAGCTCTAGCAATTGCATTTACAGTAAATGACGCCCTTGGCTTTGCCGTATTCGCAGCTCTTCTAGTTCATGCCTTCAGCGATGGATTAAACCTAGTGGCGTTCTTGATCAAGAATGGTAAGTGGAGCAAGAAGGCTGTTTGGTTGCTCGGTGTTGATTCTTTAGCACGCGTCGGTGGCGCTGCCCTTGGTACAACTCTCACTCTTAGTGAGAACTTCACAGCGCTTTATCTTGCGGCTTTTGCCGGAATCATCATCTACTTAGCAACAAGCCATATTCTCCCTGAAGCGCATGCTCGCCACTCTTCTCGTTGGACGCTCGTTGCCACAATTACCGGTGTACTTATTATGTGGGGGCTAGTAAGCCAACTTCAAGATGTTCACATCCACTCCCATGATGAAGCCGGGCACTCTATTGAATCCGATCACAATCATGAAAAAGATCATGACCATGAAGAAGATCATGACCATGACCACAATGAGTAAAGATGAATAAGTCTGAGCTAAAAGTTATCAGCGTTCTGGAGCGAGTTGGCGGCTTTGCTAGCGCACAACAACTTCATCAACTACTGCTAAGAAGTGGCGAATCTATTGGGCTTACCTCGGTCTATCGGGCGCTTCAATCTCTCCTTGATGACAAGATTGTCGATCAGCTAAGAAAGGAAGATGGCGAGGCGATCTACCGACTCTGTGGCGAGGCTCATCACCATCACCTTGTCTGCAAATCATGCGGATCCACTGTTGAAATTGAGGGTTCTGCGCTTGAGAAGTGGGCAAAGGCAATGGCCGAAGAGCATGGCTACCGGGAAGTTGGCCACCTTGCCGAAGTATTCGGAATCTGTCCGAGCTGTTGAATATGGGAGATATTCGAGGCATTCCAACGCCAATCTGCCCTTACTGTTCATCTGACCTGATTAATCTGACGGTCAAGTTCGATCTAGAGACTTATGAAATCTCAATGTACTTGCTAGACAACGCAACCTGTGCAGACTGTGGCGCTCTTGTTACTGCGCCGACTCCGGAAGATCTATACCTGGGTTAGCGCTTCGAAGAACAGAACGATTTGTCTCGTTATCGGGAATCACCCAGCGCTTAAAACCAGGGCCTTTAAACTCGAGGACAAGAACTGGTCGTCTCTTGTAAACAACACAGAAATCTCTTCCACGTCGGTGCCACATCGTTCCCAACATAATCAAAAATGGAAATCCCGTTCCAGGCGCTCTAATCCCCCTTAGAACTTCGACCGTCCATGGGTTCGAGTGAGGAGTGACTGAAACTAGATTCGCAATTTCTGACTTTGGGTCGCGCCAAAACGCACCTAAGTTTTCTAGCCAATTTAGGTCGTAACGAAGTAAAGACCCTTCAACTTTTAGCATTAGCTGATTCTAATCGAAGATTGGTCCCACGTTTCGAGAGCGCTTTATCTCAAAGAATCCGGGGTAACTTGCGACCCCAACGACTCCATCCCAAAGTTTTCCAGCAGCTTCGCCTTTTGGCGCTGGTGAAATTACTGGACCAAAGAAAGCTACATCGCCAATTGCAATTATTGGCGTTCCAACATCATTACCAACCATCTTGATTCCGCGCTCATGGCTTTCGATAATTGCAGCATCAAAAGATTCATCATTCATCGCGGTCGCTAATTCAGGTGAAAGTCCTACCTCTACTAGCGCCTCTTTAAAGATAACTTCTCCGACCTCCGCTTTTTGAAGGTGAATCCGAGAACTTATAGCGGTGTAAAGCGGAAGCGTTATTGCATTTCCTTTTTGGGCTATCGCCGCAGCGATAACCCGCGTGCAATGCCATGAACGCACTAACTTCGCTTTGTATTCGGCCGGGACATCTTTATCTCGATTTAGGTAGGCAAGGCTAAATAGGTTCCATTCGACTTCGATATCTCTAACTTTTTCAACTTCGAGGATCCATCTTGAGGTCATCCATGCCCATGGGCATAGTGGATCGAACCAGAAGCCAGCCTTTTGTTTCGCCATTCCTAAGCCTTTCCAAATCTTCGGTCTCGCTCGGCGTAAATCTCAATCGCCCGCCAAAGCGTCTCTCTTGTTACGTCTGGCCACAATACATCTAGAAATACCATTTCCGCATATGCAGATTGCCAGATCAAGAAGTTAGAAGTGCGTTGCTCTCCGGAGCTACGTAGAAATAGATCTACATCGCTCATCTTCGGCTCATCTAAATACTTTGCAAATACTTTCTCAGTTATTTGATCGGGCTTTAACTTCTTTCTCGCCACATCGCGGGCAAGTTCGGCGGCTGCATCGGTGATTTCAGCTCGACCACCATAATTCACACACATATTCAAAGTAAGGACTTTATTCTTCTTAGTTAACTCTTCAGCAATCTCTAACTCTTCAATTACCGATTTCCATAGCCTTTGCGGCCGCCCCACCCATCTAACTCGAACACCCATCGCATTCATCTCATCGCGCCGGCGTCTTATAACGTCACGATTAAAGCCCATCAAGAATTTCACCTCATCGGGTGAGCGTCGCCAATTCTCAGTAGAGAATGCATATGCCGAGAGCTCTTTAACCCCGATTTCGATAGCGCCTTGGACAACATCAAAGAGGGCTTTTTCTCCTGCTTCATGGCCTTTTGTTCTTGGCAGGCCACGCGCTTTTGCCCATCGACCATTTCCATCCATCACAAGTGCAACGTGATTGGGAATTCGATCTTTAGAAATTTTCGGGGGCTTCACTTCGCGGCGCGCTCCACCATCGGAAGACTTCTAAGTTCACGCTCTAAATGCCATTGGAGATAAGCCGCTACCAATCCAGATGCTTCGCGGCGATGTTTTGTGTCACTTACATCTGCGTTCTCCCAATTTCCAGTTAAGAGATCTGACATTAATTGGAGAGTCTCAGGTGCAGGAGTTGCCGAGGCCGATGGCCGGCAATCGATACATACAGAACCGCCACCAACGAGCGAGAAATATTTATGCGGCCCAGGTGCTTCGCAATTCGAACAAATAGTCATCGAAGGCGCATAGCCGGCAATTGAAAGTGAACGGAGTAAATACGCATCTAGGACAAGTGATGGCTCATGCGATTCATAGGCGAGCGCCTTTAACGCACCGACCAACAATAGGAATTGTTGTAGGGCGGGTTCACCTTCATTAGAAGTAAATCTCTCCGCCGCTTCGAGAATCGTGGAGGCAATGGTCCACTTTCGATAATCGGCAGCTAGTGAGTCGCCGAAATTTTCTAAACTTTCAACTTGGGTGACTACATCAAAGGTTTTGCCGACATAGAGCTGGATATCAACCAGGCTCCCAGGTTCAAGGCGAGCGCCAAATTTAGATTTAGTTCTCCGCACTCCCTTAGCAACGGCGCGCACCCGACCATGTTCTCGAGTAAAGAGCGTGATGATGCGATCGGCCTCACCCAGTTTCTGGGTGCGGATTACTACCGCCTCATCCCGATATAGCGCCACGGGATAAAGGTAGTGATTGCTACTGTCGAAGCGCGCGATTGACCGCGGAAACCACCGCTTTTAGTGAGGCGGTCGTGGTTGAAGGGTCGATACCGACGCCCCAATAAGTGCCGCCATTCACAGTGCACTCAAGATAAGCCGCAGCGCTCGCATCTCCACCAGCGCTCATCGCATGTTCGTAATAGTCAGCTACTTGAACATTAACTCCATGCGCTTGCATGATGTGACAGAAAGCCGAGATTGGTCCATTTCCAGAACCATTTAGAGTTACTGGTTTCTTGTTCTCCAATAGATCCACCGTTAACTCAACGTTCTTGTTTGGAGAAGAAGTTTGGGTCAAGCCTTCAAGGCGATAACGGCCCCATTGGTCATCTTCTGAGGGCAAATATTCATCGACGAAGATCTTCCACATCTCTTCTGGAAATACTTCGCCGCCATCGTTATCAGTTTTAGCCTGAATCACCTTACTAAATTCAATTTGTAACCTTCTTGGTAGGTCTAGTTGATGCTCACTCTTCATGATGTAAGCAACCCCGCCTTTACCTGATTGTGAATTAACTCGAATGACCGCTTCATATGAGCGGCCAATATCTTTCGGATCAATTGGAAGATAAGGAACTGCCCAGTTGAAGTCATCGACTTCTTTGCCAGCCGCACTTGCATCCTTTGCAAGATGCTCAAAACCTTTCTTGATTGCATCTTGATGCGACCCGCTAAATGCCGTGAAGACCAGGTCGCCGCCGTATGGATGGCGCTCCGGCACTCGTAGCTGGTTGCAATATTCGACGGTCTGGCGGATCTCAGAGATATCGCTGAAATCAATCATCGGATCAATCCCATGGGTCAATAGATTCAAGCCAAGCGTTACTAAACAGACATTTCCGGTCCGCTCACCATTTCCAAAGAGCGTACCTTCGATGCGGTCAGCGCCAGCCAGATAACCCAACTCAGCGGCTGCGACCCCGGTACCTCGATCATTATGAGGATGGAGACTTAAAACGATGCTCTCGCGATACTTCAAATTACGGTGCATCCATTCGATTGAATCGGCGTAGACATTAGGTGTTGCTAATTCAACAGTCGCTGGAAGATTGATGATGGTCTTCCACTCGGGAGTTGGTTGCCAGACATCGTTTACCGCGTTACAAACCTCGAGGGCAAACTCCAATTCAGTTCCCGTATATGACTCAGGGGAATACTCAAAATAGACGGTAGTTCCCGGAACTGTACTAACCAACTCTTTACATAACTTGGCGCCATCCACGGCAATTTGTTTGATGCCTGCTTTATCCATTCCAAATACAACTCTTCGTTGGAGAGTAGAGGTTGAGTTATAGAGATGAACGATTGCTTGTTTCGCGCCCTTGATTGATTCAAAGGTGCGACGGATAAGCGGTTCGCGAGCCTGGGTTAACACTTGAATCACGACATCATCAGGTATCAACTTCTCATCTATGATTTTTCGAACGAAATCAAAATCAGTCTGGCTCGCGCTCGGGAATCCAACTTCAATCTCTTTGTATCCCATCTTTACCAAGAGATGGAACATGGCGAGCTTTCGGGGCACATCCATCGGATCAATCAGCGCTTGATTGCCATCACGAAGATCGACCGAGCACCACTTAGGTGCCTTGGTCATCTTCTTGCTTGGCCAGGTGCGATCGCTTAGTTCAATCGGAACAAATGCTGAGTAACGATGCCTTGGCATCGATGACGGGGTCTGACTTGGGAAACTCACTTAAATTTTTCTCCTTCGCTTATCTGGATTGTGGCCGGTGGCGACTAACCCCGCAGCGAGGAGACCGGACTAGTTGGCCTCGCAGCGGCAGCGAAGAAGGAGCGCACCCAGTAGCAGTGCGAGTAATGAGATTTCGCTGCGGAACATGAGCCAAAGGTTAGCCGGGCCCTAAAGGACTGGCAAATAGCGATCGAGTTCATAAGCGGTGACTTGGCGGCGGTATTCCTCCCATTCAGCCCGCTTGTTTCGTAGGAAATACTCAAATACATGCTCACCCAAGGTCTCGCGAACTAACTCACTCTTCTCCATCGCAATGATCGCTTCATTTAAATCTCGAGGTAGCGGCTTATCCGTTCCCTTTTCAAGTTTGTAGTTCGCTTCAATTCCCTTTAGGCCAGCAGCGATGGTTACCGCAAAGGCAAGGTAAGGGTTACATGCAGAATCAGGAGCGCGAAACTCTATGCGCGTTGAATTCTCTTTCTTTGGTTTATACATCGGAATACGAATAAGAGCATCGCGATTCTCTCTACCCCAATTTATCTTCGCAGGCGCTTCTCCTCCGCCATGAAGACGCTTATAAGAATTAACCCACTGATTAGTTACTGCAATTAACTCAGGTGCATGCGTAATGACTCCAGCAATGAAGGAGCGCGCCACATCAGAGAGTTGATCTTCGCGACCCTCTTGATAGAAGGCGTTCTGTTCTCCCTTAAAGAGTGAGAAGTGGGTATGCATTCCAGAACCCGGATATTCAGTGAATGGTTTCGGCATAAATGAGGCATATACGCCTTGATCTAGCGCAACCTCTTTGATGATGTGGCGGAAAGTCATGATGTTATCGGCGGTACTCAACGCATCTGCATAGCGAAGATCAATCTCTTGTTGCCCAGGGGCGCCTTCATGATGGCTAAATTCAACTGAAACACCCGTTGCTTCTAAGAGAGTGATCGCCTGGCGGCGGAAATCGTGTCCCAGCGCTGCTGGTGTTTGATCGAAGTAACCACTGGAATCGATAGGGACCGGTTTAACTCCCGGAGTTGGAGCCTCCTTAAATAAGAAGAACTCAATTTCTGGATGGGTGTAACAGGTAAAACCCAAATCGCCAGCCCGCTTTAAAGTTCGCTTTAAGACATTTCTTGGATCAGAAGGTGATGCAGTTCCATCTGGAAGAACTATGTCGCAGAAAATTCGCGCAGCCCCGGGTTTAGCCGTTCGCCATGGCAGAACAGAGAAAGTACTTGGATCAGGCTTTGCCAACATATCTGATTCTGTTCCGCGAGCGAAACCTTCGATTGCAGAACCATCAAATCCAATTCCTTCTGCAAAAGCGTTCTCTAACTCAGGTGGGGCAATCGCTACAGATTTCAAATAGCCGAGCACATCGGTAAACCAGAGGCGCACAAAACGGATGTCGCGCTCTTCTAGAGTTCGAAGGACGAACTCTTCTTGTTTGTTTACCTGCTTATCAGAGGAAGTCATGGCCCGGATAATGCCTGAGCCTCGTTACGGCGATGTTAACTAATGCGCTAAATAACGAAGAGCTCACCCTCGTCTTGATTTGTTCGCGCGGCCACATCCCTAGTGACAAGGCTATTTGCGCTAATCCGCGCCCCTTCACCGATTGTGATCGGTCCGAGAACGCGCGCTCCCGCACCTATAACGACTCCATTTTCAATCGTGGGATGGCGTTTACCTTTCATATATTTAGTAGAGCCAAGAGTTACATCGTGATAGATCATTACATCATCACCAATCAAGGTAGTCTCTCCAATCACAACGCCCATGCCATGATCGATAAAGAATCTCCGGCCAATCTTTGCAGCCGGATGGATCTCGATACCGGTTACAGTCCGAACCCAGTTCGCATAAATTCGCGCCAATAACTTCAATCTGCTTCGCCACAAGAAGTGTGCGATTCGATATCCCCAGACCGCGTGGACGCCCGGAAAAGTCAGCGCGACTTCAAGTCGATTGCGCGCTGACGGATCTTTCCGTAACGCGGTATCGAGATCTTCAATTATCCGCTTCAACATTTAAGCATCCATTAAATCTTTATAGAGAATTGTTGAGAGATATCGCTCGCCAAAGGAAGGAATGATTACGACGATATTCTTTCCGGACATCTCATCACGTTGCGCAACCTGTGAAGCGGCCCAAAGCGCAGCGCCAGCTGATATTCCAGCGAGAATTCCCTCTTCGGCTGCAGCCCGGCGGGCATACTTAACTGCGTTATCTGCTTCAACATCAATAACTTCGTCATAGACGCTTCGATCCAGGATCGGAGGGATGAAGTTTGGACCGATTCCTTGAATTGGATGTCCTCCTGGTTTGCCACCGTTGAGAATAGGAGAAGCTGCAGGCTCAACAGCAAATATCTTTATCGATGGTTTACGCGACTTTAGAACCTGGCCAATTCCGGTGATCGTTCCACCGGTTCCAATCCCAGCAACAATTGCATCAACGCTTCCATCGGTGTCGCGCCAGATTTCCTCAGCTGTAGTTTTGCGATGGATTTCTGGATTGGCTTCATTTTCAAATTGGCGGACTAGAACGGCGCCATTTGCTCCTAGTTCCTCAGCTTTTGCAACCGCCCCTTTCATACCTTCGGCCGCCGGGGTCAATACCAGTTCGGCGCCAAATGCCTTTAGCAGTGCGCGCCGTTCCTTCGACATCGAGTCGGGCATCGTGAGGATGGTTTTGTAGCCACGGGCAGCTCCCACCATCGCAAGTGCAATACCGGTATTTCCGCTCGTTGCTTCGACAATCGTGCCGCCTGGCTTTAGCTGGCCACTCTTCTCAGCCGCATCGATCATGGCAATACCGATGCGATCCTTAACCGTGCTCGTGGGGTTATAGAACTCCAACTTTGCGAGCACATTTGCCTTTGCCCCATCAGTAATTCGATTAATTCGAACTAACGGGGTATTTCCAAAAACTTCAGTAATGTCGTTATAGATCTTCATAATCTTCTCCTAAAAATTATCGGCTGTTTAGAAACGGTAAATACTTAGAATTTAAAGTGAGTATTTACTTACAGCAGCCGCAAGAATTAGCGAGGCCAAAATCGATTACTCGGCGACGAGTGAAGAGCCAATTTGTAATCGAAGACATGTCCCGAATTTTACTTATGGTTTAGAAAAGCGCTAATCGCAAATGATTTGCACTAATTACCCTCACGCCAGCGCGAGGTCATAGGTAGCCGCCGATCTTTGCCAAATGCGATCGGTGTCACCTTGGGTCCTGGTGGATATTGGCGACGTTTGTATTCGGCTCGATCTACTAATTGGATAATTCGTTCCACTAAAGATTTTTCATGGCCAGCATCGATAATTGCGCTGGCATCCCCACCCTTATCAATGTAAAGCTCAAGAATCTCATCGAGAATCTTGTAATCAGGAATTGAGTCACTATCTTTCTGGCCCGGGCGCAACTCCGCGCTTGGCTCTTTTGTTATGGAACTCTCAGGGATCGGAGCAATCTCACCCATAGTTGTGGCCTTTAAATTGCGCCACTTTGCCAATCTCCAGACATCGACTTTGAAGACATCTTTGATCGGCGCATATCCCCCAACCGCATCGCCATAGAGAGTCGAGTATCCGACCGCCAATTCTGATTTGTTTCCAGTCGCTAGAACTAGATGGCCCTCTTGATTTGAAAGGCCCATCAATAACGAGCCCCGGACGCGAGCTTGAACATTCTCCTCAGCGAGGCCTTGGAGGGTTGTTGCTTTTAGATAGCCCTCAACTACCGGCTCGATTTCAATAGTTCGAAAGTTGATTCCCAAGTTCTTTGCTAACTCAGCGGCATCGCTCTTTGAGTGGGATGAGGAGTACTTACTAGGAAGGGAGACTCCAAAAACTCGATCTTTACCAAGGGCATCTACTGCAATCGTGGCTACAACAGCTGAATCAATTCCACCGGAGAGCCCAAGAACTACCGATTTGAAGCCATTCTTTTCAATGTAGTCGCGCAGGCCCAACACCAGCGCGCTCCAAATCTCTTCGGTATCGGTCAAGGAGCTCGCAATTCTTGGCTCTATGGCCGAGGAAATACTCGGACCTGACTCACTTATTACAAGATCTGGAGTTGCGCCACCCTCTCTTACGGGTAGATCAACAACTAAAAGATCGCGTTGAAATTGAGGTGACCTTGCTACTAATGAGCCGCTCTCATCGACCAACATTGAGTCGCCATCAAATACCAAATCATCTTGGCCGCCGAACATATTGGTGTAGAGAATTGGGGCGCCGATTTGAAGGGCGCGCTTCTTAACTAACTCAAAGCGCAAATCATCCTTAGAACGTTCGTAAGGGCTGCCATTTGGGACAAGTACTAATCCGGGTTTACGAGAAGCAAGCTCATGCATCGGACCCTCATCGCGCCAAATATCTTCACAGATTGCCACGCCAATATCTACGCCCCGGAAGCGAACTACAAGGGTTCCCAAGCCAGCTGCAAAGTTTCTAAACTCATCAAAGACGCCGTAATTTGGCAGATGGCGCTTTACATATTTTGCTTTAATCTCACCGCCATAAATCAAAGCGATTGAATTTAGCGGCCGGCCATCATCATCTAAGAAGCCAACGCAAACGAGAATCTCCCCGCAGCCTTTGGCAAGTAATTCTGTTGCTAGAGATTTGGTTGCATCTATGGAGGCCCTTCGAAAAGCGGGGCGGAGGGCGAGGTCCTCAACGGGATAACCGGTAACCACCATCTCCGGAAAGAGAACGAGATTGGCGCCCTCGGACTTTGCGTCCAAAACTGCCTCAAGGACTTTGGCGACGTTGCCTTTGATGTCTCCAACTATCGGATTTATCTGGGCAGATGCCAACCGCAGTTTGCTATTAGGTAGTGATGGCACGGTTCAAGAGTACCTATAGACTTATTTCATACATCCCGGGGACCTACATGGCCTCGAGGAAAGGAAATGATGAAGCGATTCACCATCGCAGATCTCGCTGCCTGGAAGAAGGCTGGCAAGCGCTGGGCGATGCTTACCTCCTACGACAGCGTCACCGCCTCCGTCTTTGATGAGGCTGGCGTCCCAGTTCTACTTGTCGGCGATAGCGCCGGAAACAACTTCCTAGGTCATGAAAACACCATCCCAGTCACAGTCGATGAGATGCTCTCACTTACCCGTGCCGTTGTAAGCGGTTCAAAATCTGCCCTAGTTGTCGCCGATTTCCCCTTTGGTAGCTATGAGAAGAGTGAAACCCAAGCTCTTGAAACCGGAATCCGGTTTCTTAAAGAGGCAAAAGCCCATGCCGTAAAACTTGAAGGCGGAGTCCGGGTAGTCGACCAGGTCAAAGCGCTAGTCAAATATGGAATCCCAGTCATGGGCCATCTCGGCATGACTCCACAATCGGTAAATGCCTTCGGAGGTTTTAAAGTCCAAGGGCGCAACTCCCAGGGCGATGCGATCCTCGCCGACGCCAAGGCCCTTCAGGAAGCTGGATGTTTTGCAATCGTCTTGGAGTTAGTCCCAGCCGAGTTAGCCGAGCGCATAACCCGCGAACTCTCAATTCCAACGATTGGAATCGGAGCTGGCGCAAAGTGCGATGCCCAAGTTCTTGTCTGGACCGATTTGATGGGGCTCACCCCAAAGCCACCGAAATTCGCACGGGCCTATCG
>VERH01000066.1 GCA_018882735.1 Candidatus Nanopelagicaceae bacterium | reverse complement strand
CCATTATGTGGATCTATAAATGTCGGCGGCTCAGTTGTTAACTCGATTGCCATCGCATTGACGGTGAAGTCACGTCGATAGAGATCTACTTCGATTGAATCACCAAATTTGACTTCGGGTTTGCGAGAATCTGATACATAAACTTCACTTCTATAAGTTGTAATCTCAAAAACTAAGTCGCCCCGCTTGGCGCCAATGGTTCCAAACTTCGCACCAATTTCCCAAGTTTCATCAGCCCAACTTTTCATAATCTTCTTGATGTCATCTGGGCGTGCATTTGTTGTGAAATCAAGATCGTTACCAAGGCGATCTAAGAGTATGTCGCGCACCGATCCGCCAACTAGTGCGAGGGTAAACCCACCCTTTTTGAAATGAGTAGCGAGCTCTATCGCTTGCGGGGCTTTATCCCGAAGCGCAGATATTGCGATTTCACTCGCTGCTGATACTGGAGTTTCCATTAGAGCATAAGGCTACCGAGTAGACTTACGGCCATGACCCCGGCACCAAGTGCGGGCGGCGAAGGTAGTAAAAAGAAGCGTAATCGGCGACGTTCACGCTCAAAATCTTCAAAACGTCCGTCACTTAAGAAACAACCTTATGCAAAACGCGTTGATGAAATAAGTGCGGGCGGATTAGTTATTGATAGTTCCGGAACAAAGGGTCTTTTGATTGGTCGGATTGATGCTAAAGACCCAACCCGTGAAAAATTATTGTGGTCGCTCCCTAAAGGCCATATCGAAGCGGGTGAATCACCGGAACAGGCTGCGGTGCGTGAGGTTCAAGAAGAGACTGGAATTGAAAGTGAGATACATAAATCACTTGGTGTGATTGATTTCTGGTTTATGGCTGGTGGAAAGCGGATCCACAAAACAGTTCATCACTTCTTATTTAAAGAGAAAGGTGGCCGGATTGCGCCCCAGGTAAGTGAAGTTGATGATGTCCAATGGTTTCCACTCAATGAGATTGTCACCCGCCTTGCTTATCCAGATGAGAAGAAGTTGATTGCACGCTCTAAAGAGTTGCTCCAATGAAGCGACTTGTACTTTTTCTAATACTTCTATTCATCCCAGTAATCCCAGCACAAGCAGATTCAACAATCACCTTGGTTGAGCCGATGCACCGTGGCGCTGACGGAATCTTTATTGATGATGATTTAGCTAGTGCGATAACGCCACAAGGCCGCCTTGGAAAAGCGCTCTTTGATAGAACTTCAGCGGTGCGAAGTTATGTGATTGATATGGCAACTATTGAGGAGATCCAAGATCTTGCCGATGGATATAGCTTTATTAATGAGTCGGGTGAAGTCGTTGAAATCCCAGAATTTCTAATAGCAGATATTTGGTTAAACACGCTCCGGAGCGCAGTAAAGGGGCGAAGCGTCTCCGCTCTCCCTTATGGAAACCCGGATAAGAAGTTCCTAGAGGGTAAATCACCTGCTGAGTATGAATTTTTAAAACAAGTTGGGACTTCAAGATTGGCCGCTTTTCTCACCCTGCCAGTAACTAGCGTGGATAGCCTTGAATTAGGCGGGGAATCAATCGCCAAGAACCGCGCCTTGAGTGATCTTTATCGTCGCGACTTGAGAATTCTCTACTCAGTTGCTCCGGCACCAGAGTTGTTATCGCTCCGACTTGCGCTAGGACAAATTTTGAATCCAGCGCTCTCTAAAGAATCCGGTGATTTGTTATATGAAGAATTAACTGAAGCCTTGGGAGAAAATTCAAGGAAACTTCGTGTGGCGCGCGGTAATTACACAATCACCGCCGCTAATTACGACTTACCCGTCACCATAATTAATGATTTCTCGGTACCGGTAAATGTGGAGTTGATTGCACGTCCAACTAATTCACGCATTGTTGTCGGAGCGGCTCCACTAGTCAGCGTGGCCGCCAATTCCCAATCCCAAGTTGAGATACCACTTCGAATCATCGCCTCAGGTGAAACGCAAATAGAGTTAAAACTTCGAAGCCAGAAAGGTAAGCAAATAGGCGAGGCCGAGTACATCCCACTCCGACTTGCCGTCATCTCACCGCTCACTACCTGGTTTACAACTGGGATGGCAATAATCTTGTTACTTGCAGCGGTCATCCAGAGTATGCGTCGAGTTAAGAAGCGGAAGAAGTCATGAGTGATCTAATCAAATCCTCTGCCTTCATGGCCCTTGGAACTTTGCTCTCCCGAATTACCGGACTTATTCGTGGGTTACTTACTGTCGCCGTCCTCGGTACAGCCCTTCTAGGCGATACATATAACGTTGGAAATACCACTCCAAACATTATTTACAACTTACTTATTGGCGGCGCGCTCACCGCAGTTTTTGTACCGCAAATCGTCCGCTCATTTCGTGATAGCGATGGTGGTAGCGCTTTTGTATCGAAATTAGTATCGCTAATTGGCACTCTTATCTTTGCAGTCACCGCTCTTGCGATGCTTGCTGCTCCACTCTTAGTCTCACTTTACGCACCCACTTTTGAAGGTAGAGCGCGCGATATAACCCTCGCTTTCACTCTTTATTGCCTCCCACAGATCCTCTTCTATGGTCTCTTTGGAATCCTCGGCCAGGTAACAAATGCCAAAGAACGTTTTGGACCAATGATGTGGTCACCGATCGCAAACAATCTCGCAGTTATTTTGCTCTTTGGCTACTTCCTGACTGTTGTCGATGATCTCTCAGTTGGAACAATTACTGATCAACAAGTTTTGATATTAGGAGTTGGAACAACGCTTGGAATTGCAATTCAATCCCTGCTTCTTCTTCCATATATAAAAGGTTCTGGGCTCACTCTTAGG
>VERH01000006.1 GCA_018882735.1 Candidatus Nanopelagicaceae bacterium | reverse complement strand
GTAAGAACGACGCAATAAATCCGCTAACAGCACCAAAGAGCATAAACGAAGCGGTAAAGCGGCGATCGGCAAGGAAGTTCATAGTTAGCGAATTCTACCTAAGTTGTTAGAGGGCGCTCGTTGCGAGAACTCCACCAAAGATCTGCCAAGCAAGGGCAGATTTTGCGATGAAAGAGAGCGTTATGTAGGTGCGCTCGCCAACTAGATAGTCAGCAAATCTTCCAATTTTCTTGTATTGCAGCCATTGCACTAGCGCGAAGGAGTTAAAGAAGATGAATAGCGAGAAGACGACTCCGTAGACAAAGCCTGGCGCTTCCCCGGTACCACCTGGGGAGAAGAGCAACCAGAACATCGCGATCCAAGGCACTATGCCAGCGATGCAACCGAACCAGAATGGAAGCAAGCTTCCCTTTCCTGGCTCTTCATATTTCTCTTGCAGCCAACCAAATAGAATCATCGCAGCATTAACACCCGCAATTGCCAGCAACGCCACTATGTCCCAAACCGCATTAATAAGCGAGATAAGCACAATCATCAGCGTCGATGAGATTGAGTACTCAACCCAACGAGCAATATTTCGCATATTGCTCAAATCATTTGAATACTTCTTAAAACCTGGGCCAACAATCCAGAAATGGGCCACAGCGCTAATCAAAGAGAATAGAGCGACACCTAGAGCAATAGGGAAATCAAAGAGCACGATACTTTCAAATTCTGCGCCCGGAACTGGCGCATCTTTCAAATAGTTAACAGAGACTGGGAGTGCAAAATCATTCGCAAGTGCGAAGATTGCTAGCGCTTGAACGAGATGAAATACCCCAGCAATCAAGTTATATCGCTTAAGTCCGCTCAGCCGTTCGGCCGGAATTTGTAGTGGAGTTGATGCTGCCATTAGATCCCCCTTATTGGATTCTTAACTTTATCGCGAAACTCTTAGAAGAGTATCTTCGGCTCGCAAGTCAACGCGTCCTCTTATGCCCATTTTGGAATATATAAGAATTGATTCTTGGCGAACTAGCGATTCGCTATAGCCAATCGCTCCTGCAATTTGAAAATTGGTTAATCCCTCTTGAATAAGAGCCAGAATCGCTCTCTGTCGCTTTGTGAGTGGACGATCCTTAAGCTCCTCATCATTCTGAGCTTTGGTGGCTGCTTCCAATTTTGGTGGAGTAACTTGTTCAAAACTCTGTTGATGGCACTCTTTGCGATAGAAACTCAGGAGATTTGCAATTGCTTCAAAGTAAAGTTGAATCGAAGTATCTTCCACTAGGGGAACCTGAAGCCTAAAGACGAATACCAAGCCTCTGCCAAGAGTCGGTGTGATTGCCATAGATTCCCACGGGCTTCGCTCATCAACTGTTGTGAACTCCGGATACCTGCTTGATAGTTCATTCTTATTGAACACAATGACTTCAGAGCGTAGATAAGCATCTGGCATTGGGACACTTCGTACTAACCCCACTTTGTATTCGTGAATTTTTGATTCTCTCGCATAACCAAACGATGCTAAGCCTCTGAATAACCCATCCTGATCCAGCTTGGCTAGATACACCTTGGCTAATTCGCCTTCCGGACACACTCGTGTCGCAAGAAGCGCACAGAGCTCATTCGGCTCTGGGCTTGCGTAAACAATTTTTGCTATCGCAAATAAGTTGTGAATTTGTCGATCTGAAAAACTCATACCCCCCCCCCCGATTGCGCGCATCTAAATCGCGCCTCGTACTAATGGGGAAGTTAGATTCATGCTAAATGCGTTAACTGACAAAGTTATAAGGCCGTGCCGAGCTCTTTGCTGTGAGTAAAGCGCGCCCGGAGGGACTCGAACCCCCAACCCTCAGATCCGAAGTCTGATGCTCTATCCGTTGAGCTACGGGCGCTTGAATTGAAAGTTTATCAATTTCGATAAGTTATCGGCTAACCATGAAGCGAGGAATCAGCACTTCCGGTAGTGATTGATGTAAATGTAATAACTAATCCTTCACGCGTTGGGCTCGCGGCGTGAAGGCCTGCTCTCCAATGCCGATTTGGGTCTAATGGCGCTAAGCGAACCAATTGCCAATCACCATCGGTGCGTGCTCGAACCGTGAGCGCATCGCCACTTCTACTAATTCTTAAATGAACTTCCCTTCCCATCCAATCAGCGACTGGGGCTACGGACCAATCAGATTTTCCAATTGTGACTACGGCTCCTAGTTGTGGAGCGCCATCTGCAAACTCAATCCCGGCTTTTATCCAATTACTTTCATCGCTATAGATAAATAATCCTGCTTGATCAAATTGCTGATGATAATTAAGTAACCAACTCAACTCAATCGCACTATTTTGGGGAAACTCATTTAGTAAGGCGTGACCCGAGTGATGAGTGAATCCATATGAGGTTTCACGCCAAAAGTCGCTTTCAAGTTTCGTAGTTACATGAAAACCACCTTGGTCTAGATATGAATCTCCCGGTGGATTGAGCCAGGTTCCCTGTGGGAGCGCATTATTCATAAGTGAAATATAAGGTGGTTGGCAGAAAGTAATGCGTTATCTCAATTGATTCTCTTGCGCGCCCGTAGGGATTCGAACCCCAAACCTTCTGATCCGTAGTCAGATGCTCTATCCGTTGAGCTACGGGCGCAAATTGCCTGCGAATATTATCACCACAAAATCTCTGCTTTTCACCCTGGTAATCTGCGAAATGTGAAGCGGATAGTGGCGCTTGTGGCGCTCTTACTTATACCTATCTCAAGCTCTCATGCCGTAGATATCCCGGTAATTTGTGCCGACAAAATTTCCTATGAACTTCGCACTTCTAATGTAATTAACCAGTGTTTAGAGAGCGAACTATCACTCGGCGAAGGGCCTATTGCCTATTCACTTACTGCCCCAAAAACTTTGAATTCAACGCTAGAAGTTCGATTTCTTTCCGCTCAAGCTGCTGCTAAGAGAGATGGAGTCGCGCTGGACATTACGTCGGGATATCGAACGCTAGCGCGACAGAGCGAGCTCTTTAAGCGAGCTCTACGAAAATATGGCAGTTATAAAGAAGCTGCTAAATGGGTTTCGCCACCAGGTATTTCACATCATCCACTTGGACTAGCGATTGATGTCAACTATCCAAATGATCCAAAGGGGGCAAAGTGGCTTGAAATACATGGATATAAATTTGGATTGTGTCGAGTTTTTGAAAATGAATGGTGGCACTTTGAGGGAAATATTGCTCCTGGTTGGAAATGTCCCAAAATGTTTAAAGACGCTCGCGCTTTTCTAAAGTCCTAGCATCTCTTCACGATTCACAAATTTCACACGTGGTTTACCTAAGGGTTCTCCAGTGGCAACTTCGGTGGCATTTATTCTCTCCCATGCCCCTTGAGAGACATGGATAACTCCACGCGCTCTTAGTTTCTCACTTAGGTCTTGTCTTGGTTTTGGTTCATTTAGTTGGCCAATAAGTGATTCCATAACTCCAGCCGCATCACTTTTATTGGTGCCTATTACCCCAGACGGTCCGCGCTTGGCCCAACCCACTACATAGATATTGGTGTCCTTGATATGACCATCGACATTTGAAACTTTTCCGCCATCGTATGGAAGCCCAGGAATTGGATCGGCTTCATATCCGATAGCTGAAATGATTAGCCCTGTCTTTACCGAATAGGTATCGGCTGTTGTTACTACTTTCCCTTCTCTAACTTCATTAATCGCAAAGACAACTTCCTCAACCCGGTCTTTGCCCTTTATCTCAATAGGTGAGGCGAGGAAATGAAAGTTCAGCTTGCGCTCATTTCCCTTTTCTGGAGTTTGGGCAATCAGCATCATCGCATCCAAGTTTGATTTAACGTCTTTTGGTAACTCACCTTGAGAATTGGCTCGCTCTAGTGCATCTTTTATGTCGCACTCGCCGATCTCTACATCGGTGTGCTCAAGCTTCGGAAGCTCCCTTAGTTCTGGTGAAGTGAAGGCTGCATGCTCCGGACCGCGGCGGCCAAATACATGAACTTGTCGGATTGCTGACTTATGTAATTCAACCAGCGCATGGTTAGCTGTATCAGTTACGTCCAGCTCTTTGGGTTCTAGGGCAAGCATTCTTGCTACATCCATAGCCACATTTCCGGCGCCAATGACTACAGCGGTATCGGTATCTAGTGGAACATCTACATCCACGTAATCAGGGTGGGCGTTGTACCAAGGAACAAAATCAGCAGCGGACAAGGAGCCACGAAGATCTTCGCCAGGGATACCTAGTTTTCTTCCCCGGCTTGTTCCGGTTGCAATCACGACTGCGTCGTAAGAGCTAGTGAGTTCTTCAACAGTCAGATCTTTTCCGAGTTCGACATTGCAGAAGAGTTGAAAACCTTCAGTAGTTGCAATCTTTTCAAAAACTTTCGATACGGTTTTGATCTTCGGATGGTCTGGGGCTACGCCACTTCTAACCAATCCCCATGGCGTTGGAAGACGCTCAATCATGTCGATTTCAAATTTGCGATTATCGCTTTGAAGATTTTGAAGGGCTTGCGCAGCAAAGTAACCAGCTGGGCCAGCCCCTACGATCGCGATGCGAAATACAGACAAGATTTCTCCTTGATGTTTCTCTTCTGGCGGAGACGAGAGGATTTGAACCTCCGATTCCCTTTCGGGAAAACCTCATTAGCAGTGAGGCGCACTAGACCGGGCTATGCGACGTCTCCAATTACCGGGGAAGTTTACCGCCCTTATTTCAAGCTGGAATCGGTAACTAGTACGCTCAGAGCATGACCTTCGATAAGGCAAATGAAAAGGCAGAAAAGAAGAAGAACCTTCGCCCCCATGACATTCCTACTCCTGAGCCGTTAAAAAAGTTCATGGAGCAAGGTTGGGCTCCCTCACCACTTGATGGGCTAAAGAAGAGTCCTGCAACTACTTATGCCGTCGCAAGGCGCGAGAGTTTGTCGAAAGCCTTTCCAAATAAGCGCCTGGTGATTCCGGCCGGAACTTTTAAAGTTCGAAGCAATGACAGCGACTATCGCTTCCGTCCACACTCAGCCTTTGCCTGGCTGACTGGAATTAATGGAACTGATGCGGTTCCTGAATCTGTCTTGGTCTTGGAACCAAATGGTTCCGGACATGAGTCTTTGCTATTTATTCACCCTCGCTCCGTTCGTGAAAATAGCGATGAGTTCTACCGCAATCCTAAGCATGGTGAATTCTGGATTGGTCGCCGTATGACACTAGAAGAGACTGAATTTGCTTATGAAATAAAGGTAAGACATATTGATGATCTAGAAGATTTTCTCTCTTCTAAAAAGGATTCGCTTACTGTTCGTGATCAAGATTCACAGGTTGATGAACTTGTTGAAAAATCTGAGGGTGATAAGGATTTTCTGGTCTGGTTATCTGAAGCTCGCTTAGTAAAAGATAAGTTTGAAATAGATGAGATGCAGCGAGCAGTAGATGCAACTCATCGCGGTTTCGAGGACATGATTAAGGCTATTCCTATTGCTATTGGTAAGAAGCGCGGCGAGCGATTGATTGAGGGAGCTTTCTTTACTCGAGCACGATATGAAGGAAATGATCTTGGCTATGACAGCATCGTTGCTTCTGGTTCACATGCTTGCATTCTTCATTGGATTAAGAATGATGGTGAGCTAAAGAACGGTGACTTGATTCTTATCGATGCTGGAGTGGAAGTTGAATCGCTGTACACGGCTGATATCACTCGCACTTTGCCGATTAATGGAAAGTTCACTCCGGCGCAACGAAAGATTTATACCCTCGTATATGAGGCTCAAAAAGCGGGAATGGAAGCTGTAAAACCAGGCGCAAAGTTCCGCGATTTCCATCATGCCGCGATGGCGGTCTTAGCTAAGGGCTTGGAAGAGATGGGCGTATTACCAATTTCTGCAGAAGAATCATTGAAAGCAGATGTCGGATTGCATCGCCGTTGGACTGTTCATGGAACAGGTCACATGCTTGGTATGGATGTTCATGATTGCGCCCAGGCGCGTAAAGAGGCTTATACCGAAGGTGTTTTAGAAGAGGGGATGATCGTTACTGTTGAACCTGGTTTCTATATCCACCCTGATGACACTCTTTTCCCTGCTGAGTATCGCGGAATTGGAGTACGTATCGAAGATGATGTTCTTGTCACAAAAGATGGGTACAAGAATTTAAGTTCTGCCATGCCGCGCCATCCCGATGAGGTTGAAGCGTGGGTAGCTTCGCTCTGGGGATAGATTTATCTAAGGCGACTTGATCTAGCTCTAATTTGTTTCTTCGCTCTTGATTTCAAGTCTTTTGTGAGCCACTTAAATGGGAATTTCTTGATTGTCTCTTGATCAAAGGCAAGCATCGCTGCTGCTACCGTCTTGATATCGATTGTTTCTGGGTATGTAGATTGTCCAATAGCTATCGTCGAATTGCCGAGAGAATCTATGTCGCCAACTATCTTTGCTCCTGAATTGAGCAGTTCTTCTTGAATTCCGCGCCCTAGTTCGTTTGCCTTATCGACCGCCCATTGTGGTGTTAATAGGCGCGCCTTGTCCGGGGCGGGTGGGACAAAGTCCGTCAACTCTTTGACGTAGCCAGCACGGATGAAGATCTCATACTCATCCCAGACGCGCTCCTTTGGGAACTGGCGATTTAGTTCGAGTAGAAGCGAGATTTCTTCCATAGTAAGTGAGCGATTACTTCCGCTCGGTGCTGCATTAATTGTCCCGGCTGGAAGATTTAGAAACTTGTTTATCTCATTGAAAAGGAATGTTGGTTGGGCTTCATTTACTATTAGAAGAGTTACATTTGATTTTCCGAAGATATCCACCCATTTTGCGACGACTTTTCCATGGGAATGGCGTTTCCAGAAAGTCGGCGAAACCTTTGATTCGCCAGGCTTATCGAGGATTGCATGCAACCAATCTTCATATTCAACAGTTATCCCGTACTTCAAATACTGTTGGTAGGAGGATGGTAGAAGTTTCGCGAGCGGCCTTAAGGTGAAGAGGATTTTGATATCTCTTCCTTTAATATCGCTTCTAATTTTCCGAATTTTCTCACCATCTAACTCGGAGAAGAATTCGCTACTTAGGATTACTGTTTCTTCTTTAGCGCTCTTAATACGATCAACCATCTTCTCCCAAGTCTTTGGAGGTGTCTTCTCACCACCGCGCTTGCTCCATCCCCAAGGTCTTTGGGTTAGCGCCCAAGCAACTCGGTGATGTGCCTTAGTTCCAATGGGCGGATAGAGGATTCCGTTTTCGCGAAGTAGTGGACGGTTTAGGGCAAATGACTCTTGAAGCGCCGTCGTACCAGATTTATGAAATCCGGGATGGATGATTAGGCGCTTCTCACTCATGAAGAATCCTTAGTCAATTCCCTTAATAACCGTTGCGCACTCTTCGCCGGGGTTGTACTTATAAACGTTGTCCCACTTGAGTTGAAGCGGACGCTTTAGTTTCTCAAACTTATTGTCAATAACTTCCACAGGTCCATAGCCAGGGACAAAGCCGTCGCCATCGCGCTTGAAATAGAGCTCGCGCTCTGAATCCATTCCTTCAGAGGTGAAGGTATATACGCCATGCAATATGCCATTTTCATAGGTTCCGACAAAGGAACCTTTAGAGGAGTCTTTCTGGAATGGTTGATAAGCAAGATTTCCAGTCACCGTCGAGTTATCGTGATAAGTGAGATCCATGATAAACAAGTCATTGTTCGCTTCAGAGAAGTAGCAACCCTTTACATTTTTAGCCGCTGCTTCTTCGGTTGTAAGAATTGAATCAAAAGCCGCTTTCACTATTGGCATCGCTTCTTCGATTGAGCCAAGGAATGTGGCGCCAACTTGGATCCAGTAACCATTCTTTAGGACATTTAGTTGCCAGACGATGAATTCGCCTTGTCCTTGCGTTCCTTGCGAGAGAAAGTAAGCCTTCTCTTCATCAAAGTCAGGAAGATCTACTTCTTGTTGGCCAGCTTCTTTCCAGAACTTTTCCCGGTCAGTGAAAGTAATTCCGTAATCAGGTGCCCAGAGAATCGTTGCGCCAACTTCAGCTTCACCGATTCCATAGGTGCAAGCGATTCCGCCGGCGTTATAAGCGGCATAAAGATCTGTGCCTTCCGAGGGTTCCCATTCGGTTGGGATGTACTTTGCATTAGAAACTTTCTCAGGAAATGAATCCAGAATCTTCGTATCGTCACAGAAAAGTGGAACGGAAGGAGTTTCTGGAACGGCTTCTTCGGCATCGCTACATCCAGTCAAGAAGAGCGCGCTAATAAGAAGAACAATTACTCGCTTCATTAATTTCCCTTTGCTTCTAAGGTGACGGGTTCTGGCAGTGGACATGGGGCGCCATCACAACAATTTGTCTTGGAGTGGCAATGCGGACAGAGCCACCGCGTCGCAACCGGGTCATATGCCTGACCACAGAAGTCGCAGGGCATCTGATTGTTCGCTGACATAGGCGGATTATCTACTAATCCATAAGCCAAGTAGCGCCGCAAATACCCCCAATAGATAGTTTCCAAAGAGATTCACAGCAAAGAGCTTCTTATCGCCTCGCTCATTAAAGAGATCTAGGGCAAAGGCTGACCATGTAGTGAGCGCACCACAAAATCCAAAGAGCAGGAAGGCAAGGTCGGTCTCTTGATTAGCGATAACTCCAAGAAGAAAGGAACCAACGACGTTAACTATCAGTATTCCGTAAGGGAAGCGATAGCTATCCCGGAAGAATCGATCAATCACATAGCGAGTAGGCGCACCTACTCCGGCGCCGATTAGAAAAAGTGCGAGCTTCATTTAATCAACTCACGCTTTGGATTAATTAGCCAGAGAATCAACATACTTACTATCACCATTGCATAGAAGTAAAGGATGGCAAGAATGTCATTTCGCTCTCCGTGAATGACTGCGACCGACGAGAATGTGGTCATAGCGCCGGCGAAGCCGGGAATCCAGAAGAGCCGGCTCAATTCAGTCGGTTTGAAACGCAACGCAACAGAGCCAGCAACTGCAACACCGAGAACATTCGTTACAAATATCGCTATTGGGTAACTAGTGAGCGACTCGGTAAAGAGATACCGAGTAAGCGAGCCGGCCACTCCGCCAGCTGCGATTACAAGAAGTTTCTTCACGCCCGCTTTACGATTTTATTTGCGAGCCCTGAAAAAATGCTTATTAGCAAGCTACCGATTAGTGCTGAAGTAAAAGAATCAATAGTGATTACATCGCTCCATCTATCAGTAAGCATCAACATGGCGGCATTAATTACGAAGACGAATAGACCAAAGGTGAGAATTACCGCAGGGAGTGTGAATAGTTTAAGTAGGGAGCCAATGAAAGTGTTGATTAGCCCAAATAGGGCAGCGACCCAGAAGTAATTCCAAGCGCCCTCTTTTATCTGGATTCCATCAACAATAAGAGTTGTTACCCAGAATGCCCCAGCGAGAACTGCCCACCGTAGAACTAGCGACACTATTCAATTCCCTCGCGCTTACGGATCTTTGAACCTAACCAGCGAACCGGATCGTATTTAACATCAACAACGCGCTCTTTCATCGGGATGATTGCGTTATCGGTGATCTTGATGTGCTCGGGGCAAACTTCAGTACAACACTTAGTGATGTTGCACATCCCAAGGCCATGTTCTTCTTGCGCTTTCTTCTTACGGTTGCGTAGTCGATCTAGCGGATGCATATCCAACTCGGCAATCCGGATAAAGAATCGTGGACCGGCAAATGACTTTTTATTCTCTTCATGATCGCGGATGACGTGACAAGTGTCTTGGCAGAGGAAGCACTCGATACATTTACGGAATTCTTGGCTTCGCTCAACGTCGACTTGTTGCATCCGGTATTCGCCAGGCTTTAAATCTTCCGGGCCTTCGAATGCCGGAACTTCCATGGCTTTCTTGTAATTGAAAGAGACGTCAGTAACGAGATCTTTAATGACCGGAAATGCGCGAAGCGGCGTGACGGTAATGGTCTCGTCTTCGCCATACATATTCATTCGAGTCATGCAAGCAAGGCGCGGTTTACCGTTAATTTCCATCGAGCAAGATCCACACTTTCCAGCCTTGCAATTCCAGCGCACCGCTAAATCTGAGATCTGGGTGGCTTGAACGCGATGGATTACATCAAGAACAACTTCGCCTTCATTGGCCTCAACGGTGACATCTTTGAAGTCTCCGCTCTTGGAATCCCCGCGCCAGATGCGCATCTTCACTTTGCGGGCCATTTATTTCCCACCTTTCGCGAGTTCCTTCTCGGTGAAATATTTCTTCAGCTCATCCATCTCAAAGAGGCTTAGTAATTCTTCCGGGAGCATCTTCGCCTTCTCAGCTTCGATTTCTACCTTCTTGCCACTCCAAGTTGTGAGGTGGTTGTACTGGCGCCACTCAGGATCCATCTTTGGATAATCATCTCGGGTATGCCCGCCACGTGACTCTTCGCGTTCTAGAGCTGAGCGCGCGATTGACTCAGAAACGAGCAACATATTCTCAAGATCAATCGCCAAGTGGAAGCCAGGGTTAAATACTTTCCCGCCTTCAACCTTTACCTTCTTGGAGCGCTCGCGAATTGATTCGATTTTCTTAAGCGATTCTTTCAATTCACTTTCCGTGCGGATGATTCCAACAAGATCTTGGGTGATGTTCTGTAGCTCTTGTTGAAGAGCATAGGGATTCTCGTTGCCATCGCGATCGAATGGATTATTTATGTGATCGTGGGCTTTCTCAATCTCTTTATCGCTTACTTCCGGAGATTTGCCCTTCAAACCTTTTACATATTCGGCCGCGCCAGCGCCGGCTCTACGCCCGAAGACGAGAAGATCGGAGAGCGAGTTACCGCCAAGGCGATTTGAACCATGCATTCCACCGGCAACTTCACCGGCGGCAAATAAGCCGGGAACTCCGTAGGCAGCAGCGGTATCTGGATCAACCTTCACGCCACCCATTACATAGTGGCAAGTTGGGCCGACTTCCATTGGTTGTTCGGTGATATCAACATCAGCGAGTTCCTTAAATTGATGCCACATCGAAGGCAAGCGACGCTTAATTTCATCAGCCGGTAAGCGCTTTGAGACATCTAGATAAACACCGCCATGTTCTGAGCCGCGCCCTGCTTTAACTTCTGCGTTGATGGCGCGCGCTACTTCATCACGCGGCAACAACTCAGGTGGGCGGCGGTTGTTGTTCTGATCTTTATACCAACGATCGGCTTCGGCTTCATTATCAGCGTACTTATCTTTAAATACTTCTGGGATGTAGTTGAACATAAAGCGCTCACCCTTGTTATTGGTGAGAACTCCGCCATCGCCACGAACTGATTCGGTAACAAGAATTCCACGCACCGATGGTGGCCAGACCATGCCGGTTGGATGGAATTGGACGAACTCCATATCAACCAGGGCAGAACCTGCTTTAAGAGCTAGCGCGTGGCCATCTCCGGTTCCCTCCCATGAATTAGAAGTGATCTTGAAAGATTTTCCAATTCCGCCGGTTGCAAGGACTACCGCAGGTGATTCAAAGAGGACCTCATCGCCGCTCTCGCGCCAATATCCATAGCAACCCGAAACCTTATTTCCATCCTTCAAAATTGAGGTGATGGTTAATTCGGCAAATACTTTTATGTACTTCTCAGCATCACCAAATTCCTTCTTATCTTTCTGTTGCATCGCAACGATTCGTTGTTGCATCGTGCGAATCAATTCCAATCCGGTGCGATCGCCGACGTGGGCAAGACGTGGATATTCATGGCCACCAAAGTTACGTTGCGAGATTCGGCCATCTTTAGTGCGATCAAAGAGCGCACCCCAAGTTTCAAGTTCCCAGATTCGGTCTGGTGATTCCTTTGCATGAAGTTCAGCCATCCGCCAGTTATTTAAGAACTTTCCACCGCGCATCGTGTCGCGGAAGTGAACTTTCCAACCATCATTTTCGTTGACATTGCCCATGGCGGCAGCAGCGCCACCTTCTGCCATAACAGTGTGCGCCTTACCAAAGAGTGATTTACAGATGATTGCGACGCGCAGACCTGCTTGGCGTGCTTCAACTGCAGCGCGAAGACCAGCGCCACCAGCGCCGATTACAACTACATCGAAGCGATAACGATCAAATTTGATATCGCTCGCCTTGATTCCAGTCGTCTCTTTAGCCATCGCTCCGCCTAGAAGAAGTAGTAGTTGGTGATAGTTCCGGATGCAACTAACCGAACATAGAAATCGGTTAGCGCCACAACAATGAGAGAGATCCAGGCATAGACCGGATGGCGCTCATTTAAAGCTGAGACCCACGTCCACATCTTGTAACGGAGTGGATGTTTGGAGAAGTTACGTAACCTTCCGCCAATTGTGTGGCGGCAGGTATGGCATGACGCTGAATAGAGCCACAACATAGTTGCGTTAAGAAGAAGTACGAGAGTTCCTACGCTCATATGTCCCCACTCACCTTCAGGGTTTTTAAAAGCGATGATTGCGTCATAGGTGAGGATGATGTTGAAAATTAATCCAAAGTAGAAGAACCAACGATGTCCATTTTGTAATATCAACGGTGCTCGAGTCTCACCGGTGTATTTCTTATGTGGCTCAGCAACAGCGCATGCAGGAGGCGACATCCAAAATGATCGGTAATAAGCCTTGCGGTAGTAATAACAAGTCAACCTAAATCCAAGCGGGAAAATAAGAATTAGCAGCGCAGGTGAAATCGCAAATCCAAATAATGAAAGTGCACTAAATGGAGTTCCAAAGTGGGCCGCACCTTCAACGCATGCCGCAGAGAGACATGGTGAATAGAAAGGCGAAATCAGCGGCTCAGTGAAGTAATACTTATTCTCAAAGGCGCGAAATGTTGCATAAATTATGAATGAGACAAGTACTGCGACAGTAATTGCGGGTTGTAACCACCAACGGTCAGTACGGAGCGTTCGCTCTTTTATTGCTGCTCTAGTGCTGGAAAATACACCGGTTGCCAAAGCGCGCCTCCTGATCGATTGACGAGAATTTTCCTCGCGCTTCTCAGGGTTTTCTAGGCGAACCCCTATGAGTTCGCACACAGGTCTTGCTCTGGCGGAGGGCGTGGGATTTGAACCCACGAAGGTTTCCCTTGCCGGTTTTCAAGACCGGTGCACTAGGCCACTATGCGAGCCCTCCGTGGGAGAACTTACCGGTCTTACTTGGGCTCCTCAAAATTCTCATCATCTAAACCCGATAGCGCTGGCTTTAAGTGAATCCGGAATCGGACCGATGTCATATGGATTGCAACGATCAAAAGCGCGGTGAGTGCCACGATTAGATTTAGTTGTAGCGATGTCTTATAGAGAAGTACAAAAACGCTCGCTCCAATTGCAGTAGCTGTGGCATAAAGCGGACCACCGGAGAAAATCTGTGGCGTGACTCGACAGACAACATCTCTTAGGACTCCGCCACCAACAGCAGCGATAATTCCAATTAGAACGGCAACTAGTTCTGAAGTTCCATAGAGCAGCGCTTTATAGGTTCCAGCGACAGCAAATAATGACATTGCGATTGAATCTAGGAAGACGATTGCGCCATCAATCCGGCGATACCAACGCCCAAGTATTAGCGCAATAGCAACTCCGATAATCGCAGTCAGAATGTATCGATCCTGCATACCAGCAGGGCGCCCCGCATCAATCAAGATATCGCGCAGAAATCCACCACCGAGCCCAGTCAGAATTGCAACGGCGGTAACGCCCACTAAATCAAAGCGCTTATAGAAGATTGCAAAGAGTGCTCCTTGGAATGCTCCGACTCCAACGCAGAGCAAGTCCAACCAGATTGGCACTACAACAACTGTTGTCATTTCGGTAACCCCAATAACTCCTCGATTACCTTTGCAACGCCATCTTCAACACACGGTTCAGCAATCGACTTAGCGTGCAACTTTCCATCCGGATGGCCATCGCTCATCGCCCAAGATCGTCCTGCCCAAGCAAGCATGGTGAAATCATTTGGATTATCGCCGAAAGTAACAGTTTCTTCCGCAGTAATTCCATGTCGAGCGGCTATGAGCGCAAGTGTTGCGCCCTTTGAAACGCCATGGCCATTTATTTCCAAAAGGGAATCGTGTGGATTCGAGTGAGTGACGGTTGCTATTCCTTCTAACTCACGCTTAGCAATCTCTAACATCTCATCAGAAGTTAATTCTTGATCCGAGCAGCGCGCCAACATCTTTGTGGCGGGGCCATCAACTACTTCGAAGATGTCGTGGACGCCAACGTTATCTTGGCCGACATCCCATCTTGGTACATAGGCCTTTTCGCGATGGAAATAGTTATGTTTTTCAACTGCGAATGAAATCGTGGGGATTGCGAGGCGAAGTCGGTTCACCGTTTCGACCTGGGCCTCTTTGGGCATCAACCACTCTTCTAAAACTTTATCTTTATGGATGTCATAGAGCTGTGCACCATTTCCCAAGATGGAGCTACCAAATGGAAATGCAGCTGCAATCTCTTTCATCCAACGTGGCGGCCGCCCGGTCACGTAAAAAATCTCAATCCCTGCTTCGTGCGCCGCGAAGAAGGCAGACTTCGTTCGCTGAGTTATCTCGCCATAGTGAGAGACGATCGTGCCATCTAAATCTGTTGCAATTAACTTCGGGCGGCGTAAAAGTGCGCTCAATTAGCTCACCGGTGTAAATCGATCGGTGCCTAAATAAGGTTGTAGCGCCTTTGGAACTAGAACGGAGCCATCGCTTTGCTGGTGATTCTCCAGAATTGCAACGATCATTCGTGGAACCGCAACTAGCGTTCCATTAAGTGTTGCAACTGGTGATGTTCCGTTCTCACCTTTGATTCTTATATTCAGCCTGCGGGCTTGGAAATCTGAGCAATTCGAAGTGCTCGTTACCTCTCTATATGCACCCTGGGTTGGGATCCACGCTTCGCAATCAAATTTACGGTTAGCGCTAGAACCGAGATCTCCGGTAGCGACATCAATCACGCGATAAGGAATCTCCATCGCATTAAGGAAATCCTTCTCCCAATTAAGAAGTCGTAAGTGTTCCGCGGCTGCATCTTCTGGCTTACAAAATGAGAACATCTCAACTTTTTCAAATTGATGTACTCGAATAATTCCGCGAGTATCTTTTCCATAAGATCCCGCCTCACGTCTAAAACAAGGTGAATAACCGCTATAGCGAAGCGGTAACTTTGAAGCATCAAGGATTTCATCCATGTGATAGGCCGCTAGTGGAACTTCACTTGTTCCAACTAAATAGAAATCATCTGCTTGGAGATGGAAGACATTTTCAGCGGCCTGACCAAGAAAGCCCGTTCCCTCCATCGCTTCAGGTTTGACCAAGACTGGTGGAATGACCGGGATGAATCCAGCTTTAGTTGCCATCTGGATTGCGTAATTAACCAGCGCTAATTCAAGAAGTGCGCCAACGCCAGTTAAGTAATAGAAGCGCGCGCCTGAGACCTTGGCGCCGCGCTCAACATCAATCGCGCCAAGAATCTTGCCGAGTTCAACATGATCCTTTGCTTCAAAATCAAAGTTACGAGGTTTGCCAATCTCTTCGATTACTTTGAAATCTGCTTCGCCACCAATCGGAGCACGCTCATCAACAACATTTGAAATACCAAGCGCTAACTTCTTAAATGCTTCTTCGGTTGAACTCTTCTTTGATTCAGCTTCTTTAACTTGGGCGGAAAGCGTCTTTGCTCGCTCAAGTAAGGCGCTCTTTTCATCGCCCTTTGCAGCTCCAACCGCTTTCGAGAGGGAGTTCTGTTCAGCCCGAAGCGCTTCAAATTCCACGATTGCGGTCCTGCGAACTTCATCAGCGGCAAGAACTTCATCAACTAGAGATGTGCTCTCCCCGCGCGCTTTCTGTGAGGCGCGGACTAAATCCGGATTCTCGCGGAGCAGCTTTACATCAATCATATTTTCTTCCCAGCGCGCACATCTGCGAGCCAATTATCGGCGGCGCTAAAAGATTCATCTGTGGTTGCTTTTGTGGTTGTGGGCGGAACTTTATCGGCTCTCGGATATGAACCTAGGTATCTGACATCTTCACAGATGCGACGAAGCCCGGTTAACGCATCGCCTACTCGCTCTTCACTTATATGACCTTCCGCATCGATGATGAAGTGATAATGGCCGAGCTCTCTACCAGTTGGACGAGATTGGATGAAGGTTAGGTTCACGCCACGTACTGCAAACTCGGTAAGAACTTCTAGTAACGCTCCCGCGTGATCTGCACCGATAAATGCAGCGAGTGAGGTGCGGTCATGGCCGGTCATAGGTGGAACCACTCCCGGTTTTCCAACTAATACGAATCGAGTTACCGCGCCATCGTTATCGCCGATATTTGTAGCAAGTACTTCAAGCCCATATGTATCAGCCGCATTTGGTGCGGCGATAGCAGCGTCATATTCGCCTTTGCTTAACGATGCGGCGGCTGCTGCAGTCGAAGAGGTAACGATGATCTCAGCGCTTGGATAATTCTTAGCGATATAAGTCCGGCATTGTGATTCGGCATGAGGATGGGTTGCGATCTTTTTAATATCGCTTGCGCTCTTACCTTTTGTTACAAGTAGCGCAAAAGTCACTGGAAGGGTTACTTCCCCATAAATCACAAGCGGCTCCCCGATTGCTAATTCATCTAACGTTCTAGCGACAACCCCTTCTATGGAATTCTCAATCGGAACGAGCGCGCGATCCGCCCCACCACTACGTACCGAATCTAAGGCTGCCGTTACATTTGCAAATGGGAGTAAAGAATCGCTAGCGGAAGCAACGGTTCGGAGCGCGGCCTCAGTAAAAGTGCCGATTGGTCCGAGATATGCGTAGCGAGTCACTGCGTAAGGATACCGGCAAGCAAGCGCGTTAGGCTTACTTATTATGAACCGCACACTTCACTTCGCATCTTTTGCCTGGCGATCTGAGTTGGGATTACATCGCGATGGAAATGAAGATTCAGGATTAGTTTCACAGAATCTAATTGCGGTAGCCGATGGAATGGGTGGATATGCCGGAGGTGAAGTTGCCTCTAGAACTGCTATTAAAACGCTCGCTGACTTGCTTCCAGTATTAAATAATCCAGAATTAGATTCACAATCACGAGACGATATTTTTCGAACTTCCATCGTACAAATGGATATGGGAATAAGAAAAATTGCCGATGAAAAACCAGAGCTTGATGGAATGGGGACCACACTTACTTCATTCGCTCTCTTTGATAATCAAGTCAACTTGTTGCATATTGGTGATTCGCGTGCGTATCGCATTCGAGGGAAGAAAATCACCCGGTTAAGCCATGATCACACTGTTGTTCAAGAGTTAATTGATCAAGGTCGAATCACTCAAGAAGAAGTTAGCGACCACCCACAACGCTCATTCCTAACCCAAGCGCTCATGGGTAAATCAAGCGTTGATGCGCCGCTGCTTTCATTCCCCGCTGAACTCGGAGACATCTATCTTCTATGTAGCGATGGTCTAACGGTCGTCGTTGATGAAGGCAAGATTGCCTCAGCGCTCCAAGAAGACTTACAAGCTGCTGTGAATTCTTTAGTTGACCTTACATATAAGAAAGATGCTCCCGATAATGTCACAGTGATTGCCGTCCGTATTGGAGATGCTCCGGGCGCGGTAACAACAACTCTTATTGGAGCTGCGCAATGAAGCGAGTTCTTGGCGATCGCTACAAACTCGGCCAGATGATTGGCACTGGCGGAATGGCCGATGTTTATATTGCCGATGATCAAAGGTTGCATCGCGAAGTTGCCGTAAAGATATTGCGGAGTGATTTAGCGCGTGACCCAGCATTCATTAATCGATTTAACAAAGAAGCTCTCGCCGCTGCCGGTTTAAATCATCCCGGAATTGTCTCGGTCTATGACTCAGGGCAAGAAGAAACTCCAAGTGGACTAATGCCCTACATAGTTATGGAGTATGTAGAAGGCCATACTTTGCGCGAAATCCTTCATTCTGGAGACCGGCTTCCATTTGAGCGCGCTATCGAAATCGTCGAAGGCGTTTTAAATGCGCTCGCTTATTCACATAAGAATGGACTTGTTCACCGCGATATAAAGCCAGGAAATATCATGATTACCGATACCGGTGAAGTAAAAGTGATGGATTTCGGAATCGCGCGCGCCCTCTCAGATGCCGGTGCAACTCTCACTAGTACTTGGAACATCGTTGGTACCGCTCAATACCTTTCACCTGAACAAGCAACAGGTGGCCAAGCCGATGAGCGGAGTGATCTCTACTCTGTTGGTTGCCTCTTCTATGAATTAGTCTCCGGCAAGCCACCATTTAGTGGTGAAACTCCGGTAGCTATCGCCTACCAGCATGTATCAGCTCCGCTTACACCAGTTACTTCAATTGAACCTTCACTTGATCCAGCGCTAAATTCATTCTTTGAAGTTGCCCTTGCTAAGAACTCAAGTGATCGCTACCCAAGTGCGGCTGCGATGTTAAAAGATTTGAAGAAACTCTCTCGTGGCGAGCGGATCACAACCCAGATTCCAAAACAAAAGAGTGCGAAGAGCCCCGGACGAAATAGATTCGCGGCGATTGCTCTTGCGCTCGTAGGAATAGTTGGCCTTACTAGTTTCTTCATCTTTCGTCCCACGCCTTCGGGGGAACTGAAAACACTTCCAAACGTCGTCGGGTTAACGGAATCTGAGGCGCGCGCTCAACTTTCAGGATTTACGATCACAATTCAACGCGCACCTGATGCACGAATCCCTAAAGATCGCGTCGCAAGCCAACTTCCACTTGCAACCGTAAGAGTGAGTGAAGGAAGCTCGGTAACACTTACGCTCTCTGATGGCCCTGGTGATGCAACGGTTCCAACCGACATCATCGGAAAGCCACTTGAAGAAGCGCGTGCAGCGCTTGCTGCGGCTGGCCTTCGGGTAAGTCGGACTATCGCTGTCGATTCCGAAGAGCAACCAGGAATCGTCTTAAAAGTTACCCCTGAGCAAGGCTCAACGATTGAGGCCGGAAGTGGGGTAACTCTTGAGATTGCTAGCGGAAATGTGAAAGTCCCAAATCTTCTAGGTAAAAGCGATATTGAAGCGCGTACCCTTCTTACTCAAGCAGGTTTCTTGGTGAAAACCGTTGAAGCCTTCGATGCTAACCAACCACTTGGAGTCGTTATTGCTCAGGCGCCAACAGCTGGTGAGACCAAGATAATCGGCTCATCAGTAACTATTACGATTAATAAAGCAGCTACAAACGGTTAAATACCGGGGATAGCCCCTCGGATTTCTTAACCGCATCTTTCATTCCACATTCCACCAACCAGTTTGCAAGCAAGTGATGGCCATGTTCAGTCATTACTGACTCGGGATGGAATTGCACACCATGAATTGGAAGATCGCGATGGCGAACTGACATCACAACTCCACTCTCGCTTCTTCCAGTAACTACAAGTTCCTTCGGCAAGGTCTCTTCTTTTATCGCAAGTGAGTGATAACGAGTCGCGGTAAATGGCGATGGAAGGTTTTGAAAAACTCCACTTCCATCATGTGAAACTTCAGAGGTCTTGCCATGTAGTAATTCCGGAGCGCGATCAACTGTTGCGCCATATGCGACCGCTAAAGCTTGGTGGCCTAAACAGACTCCAAGAAGCGGCTTCTTCACTTCAGCCGCACGTTTGATCATCGCAATCGATACGCCAGCAGCTTCCGGGGTTCCAGGACCCGGGGAGATCAGAACGCCGTCGTATCTATCGGCTTCGGTTACCTCAAGGGCATCGTTGCGAACGACAGTGCACTCGGCTCCGAGTTGTTCGAGGTATTGAACGAGATTGAATACAAAGGAGTCATAGTTATCGATAACCAGGATCCGGGTTCCCATGTACTCATCCTCTCGTGTAACCTGCCGCCCATGCCTAAGTCGCGGATCCGTAAGAAGAAGAAAGATAACCGCCCCCAGCAAGACCTCGTGGTCGAAAATCCGCTGGAGATGGAGAGCCCTCGTTGGCTCGTGCCGGTCATGCTCGGCTCTTTCCTTATCGGCCTGGCTTGGATCGTGACCTTCTATATCTCCCAGACCGCATACCCAATCCCTGATATCGGGGCCTGGAACATGGTCGTTGGCTTCGCATTTATCGGAGTCGGTTTCTCGCTCGCTACCCGCTGGCGCTAAAACTAATTACACCCCTGTAATTCTCCACAGCTTTATCCACCCCTGTGCAATAAATCCTTGGGCATCTCTAATTCGGTGTGACGCCCCAGCCACTTCTCAGGAAGTTCTAAAGTAGAGCGGCGAGTATCCGCCCCATGAAACCCACCGCCACCCTAGATAGAGAGCCCACCATGACCCCTGAGAGCGAAGTTGCAACACAGCGCGTTCTTGTCGTCGATGATGAGAAGAGCATTAGCGAACTAATCACCACAAGCCTCCGCTTTGTTGGCTTTGATGTCCGCACAGCTGCTACTGGCGCTGAGGCGCTGCGAGTTGCTGAAGAGTTCAAACCACATGCGCTGATTCTCGATGTGATGCTCCCCGATCTTGATGGCTTTGAAGTCTGCCGCCAACTCCGCGAAAGCGGACAAGAAGTTGGAGTTCTCTTCTTAACTGCAAAAGATTCAACGGATGACAAGATTAAAGGGCTAACACTTGGTGGCGATGATTACGTTACAAAGCCATTTAGCTTAGAAGAGTTAGTTGCGAGGTTGCGTGCGCTGCTTCGTCGCACTGGAGTTGTTATCTCTCCAATTGATGAAGAGACAATTCGTTTCGCAGATCTTGAACTTAACGAGGCAACACACGAAGTTCGTCGAGCTGGAAATATGATTGATTTATCTCCTACCGAATTTACTTTGCTCCGCTATCTCATGATTAACGCAGATCGCGTTGTTTCAAAGTCTCAAATTCTTGATCATGTCTGGCAATACGATTTCCGCGGTGATGCTGGAATCGTTGAAACCTACATCTCCTACCTCCGCAAGAAGATTGATCTCTACTCGCCTGCGCTCATACACACGGTGCGTGGCGTGGGCTATCGCCTCCGGTTGCCAGCGAAGTAATCTTTCGCTGTGAATCAACCACTGCGAAAGTTCAAACCTGCCCCCGGGCAATGGAGTTTGAAGAATCGCTTGGTTCTCGGCGTTGTGATTCTCGGTGCTCTTGGAATAACTGGTTCTGACTTTGCGGCACAAAATGCATTTCGCACATTTCTAATCGCCCAAGTCGATGCCCAACTAGAGGCAATCTCAACTACCTCGGGTATTCGACTCGATCGCGCTGGGATTACTAGTGAGCGAACTGAGACAAATAATGAGGATGAACCGCTCTTTCAGCCCTTTGAGCCAATTCGAGAAGTCCCCTCGGAAATAAGCGTTAGCCTGCTTGATCGAGATGGCGTCGTGATGGGAACTCTTGGCGGTGCCCAGAGTCCACAACAAGTACAAAATGTAATAAGTGGGTTCACTGTTGCAGAACTAAAAATTAAGGGCGATATACCTTTTACCATCGAAAGTAGCGATCGTAATCGTTCGGAATATCGAGTGCTCGCTCGAATCCTTCCTGGTGAAATCGGAAGTGTTATAACTGCTGTCTCACTCGATGGGGTAGAAAAATCAATCAACCAACTTCGTTTCTTATTTTTTGCAGTTGGAATAGTTGTCTTGTTCTTCCTAGCTTTTATCGCACGTCGTATTATCGGTATATCCCTCAAGCCATTAACTCAAGTTGAAGAGACTGCTGAAGCGTTTGCGAAAGGCGATTACTCCGCTCGTCTTCCCGAAGCTCGTGGCGATACGGAAGTTGGAAAACTTACTTGGGCGCTTAACCAGATGCTCTCTCGAATTCAGGAATCCTTCGAGCTTCGACAAGCAAGTGAGGACAAATTACGCCGTTTTGTTGCTGATGCTTCACACGAATTGCGCACTCCACTTACTGCAATCCGCGGCTTTGCAGAATTACATCGCCAGGGCGCCATCAAGGGTGAGGAGAAGACCGGGGAGTTGGTGCGAAGGATTGAACAAGAATCGATTCGAATGTCGACCCTGGTTGAGGATTTATTACTCCTTGCTCGCCTCGATCAATCCCGCGAGATGGAGCGAAATCCCATCGACCTAAAGACTCTTATAAATGAAGCGGTAACTTCAGCGAAGGCCGCAGGTCCCAACCACCCGATTGAAGTTAAGTTGCCTGAAGAGGATGTATTTGTTCTCGGTGATTCAATGCGAATTCATCAAGTAATTTCTAATCTATTGGCTAACGCTCGAACTCACACCCCAGCCGGCACCGCGATAAAGGTAAAACTAGAAGAGGAAGAAAGAGGCGTTTTCGTTGAAGTTAGCGATACCGGGCCGGGGCTTTCGAAAGAGGATCAAGCGAGAATCTTCGAGCGCTTTTATCGCGCCGATCCATCAAGAGTGAGAAATGGCGGAGAAGGAACTGGGCTTGGTCTATCTATCGTTGATGCAGTTATGCGCGCGCACGGTGGCACGGTAAGCGTCACCTCAGAACTTGGACACGGCGCCACCTTCAAACTCTTCTTCCCAATTCAAGACTTGTAGGATTTCGAGGTGCGTAGCAGCCCAGAAATTCTCCGCGCTCTCGAAAATGAATCAATTGAGATTCTTCGCGAGACGGCTGCGGCATTTAAGAATCCGGTACTGCTCTACTCAATCGGTAAAGATTCCACGGTAATTCTCCATTTAGCTCGTAAAGCTTTCTATCCAGCCCCGATTCCTTTCACACTTCTTCATGTTGACTCAACTTGGAATTTCAAAGAGATGATTACTTTCCGCGATGAAGTTGTGAAGATGCATAACTTGAAATTGATTGCGCATATAAATGAAGAGGGTGTAAAGAACGGGATAACTCCATTTAGCCACGGAATTTCGGAGTACATCCGTGTTATGAATACCGTGGCGCTAAAACAAGCATTTGATAAGTATGGATTTGATGCTGCTATAGGTGGATCAAGGCGCGATGAAGAACGTAGCCGAGCAAAAGAGCGAATTTTCAGCGTCCGTGAATCTGGACATCGATGGGATCCGCGCCAACAACGTCCTGAATTGTGGCGCACCTACAACACCAAGATTCGCCCCGACCAAACTATGCGCGTCTTCCCAATCTCCGATTGGACGGAGTTGGATATCTGGAGCTATATCCACCTCGAGAACATCTATGTAAATCCTTTGTATTTCGCAAAAGAGCGTCCGGTCGTCAAGCGCGGAACTCAATTGATCATGGTCGATGATGAGCGATATCCGCTTCGCGAGGGTGAGAAGCCCGAAATGAAGATGGTCCGCTTCCGCACCCTAGGTTGCTATCCACTTACAGCAGGCGTTGAATCAAATGCGACGACCTTAGAAGAGGTTGTCGAAGAGGTAATGGGAGTGAAGTTAAGTGAGCGCGCCACCCGCTTGATTGATGGCGAGAATGAAGATTCGATGGAGAAGAAGAAGCGCGAGGGATATTTCTAATGGAACTCACGCCGATCGTAAGACTTCTGACCTGTGGAAGTGTTGATGATGGAAAGAGCACGCTAATCGGTCGACTTCTTGTGGAAACAGATTCCGTTCCACATGACACACTTGATGCCACAAAGAAAACTCGTCGCCCAGGATCGATCATTCCAGCTGGGGAGATTGACTTCAGCCTTCTTACTGATGGACTTGAAGCGGAACGCGAACAAGGCATAACGATTGATGTTGCTTATCGTTCGATGTCACTTCTTGATGGGAGGCGTTTGATAATTGCAGACGCACCAGGCCACGAGCAGTACACAAGAAATATGGCGGTAGCTGCATCAAGATCTGATATTGCTTTAGTGCTAGTTGACGCAACAAGAGGAATTCGCCCCCAAACGCTACGCCATTTAACGATATGTTCTTTGATGGGCGTAAAGAAAGTAATTGTCGTAATCAATAAACTTGATGCGCTCGGATTTGATCAGAAAATCTATGACTCTTTGATTACAGATCTTCAACCTACAATCCAAAGGCTTGAGGTTAATTCGATTTCATTCATTCCAGTAAGCGCTCTAGAAGGCGACAATGTCACTTATCGAACTGAACGCACTAAGTGGTACGACGGTGGTTCGCTCCTGGAGGAGATTCAAGCTTGGCGCGATACCGAGAGCACGGCTGATCACTCAAGAATGTGTGTTCAATTAATCTCACGCGCCGAAAATTTCCGCGGCGTATCCGGCACTATCTCCCAAGGTGAATTCAAAGCTGGAGATGAAGTCGTAGTCCTTCCAAGTGAGCGGAAGGCAAAGATTGCTCGGTTGGTCACCTTCGATGGTGACCTCGAAAAAGCACCGCCTGGCAAAGCAGTAACCATGGTCCTTCACCCAGATATCGATGCGACTCGCGGCGATTTCATAGAGCGAGCGAGTGACTACACCAAGCCTGCCGATCGCTTCTCAGCTCACCTTGTCTGGTTCGATGAAGAAGAGCTAATACATAGCCGCTCCTATTACCTAGTTAATGGTTCATCGATGGTCCCAGCGACTATCACTTCTATCCGCCATAAATTGAATATCAATAGCGGTGATCATGAATCAGCTCGAACACTTCATATGAATGAGATTGGATCGGTCGAGATTGCAACCGACTCCGCAATTCCGCTCACGAAATATTCTGAGAATCGCAGCTCTGGAAACTTTGTACTTGTTGATCGGGTAACGCTTCGCACTGTTGGTGCGGGAATGATTGTCCATGCACTCCGTCGAGCCACAAATATCACCAAACATAATTATGAGATTGACAAGGGCGCTCGTGCGCAACAAAAAGGTCAGCGCGCTAAGTTGATTTGGTTAACTGGTTTGTCTGGCTCAGGTAAGTCCACAATTGCAAACGCGCTTGAAACTAGGCTCTTTGCATCTGGAATACATAGTTACATCCTTGACGGTGATAACTTGCGACTTGGTTTAAATAAAGATTTGGGTTTTACAAAAGAAGATCGCGCTGAAAATGTAAGGCGCGTCGCTGAAGTTGGAAAGTTAATGGTAGATGCTGGTCTTATCGTAATAGTTGCTCTTGTCAGTCCATTCAAAGTCGATCGCGACCATGCGCGTGAAATCTTTGGTGAAGGGGAATTTATTGAGGTCTGGGTAAAGACCCCCGCCGAAATCTGTGCACAGCGAGATCCAAAAGGGCTCTACAAAAAGGCTAAAGATGGTTCGCTTCCAAATCTCACTGGAGTCGGTCAGGATTACGAACCACCTACTGATGCAGAATTAGTCCTCGATGGAACCGATGAAATCGCATCGAATGTCGAGAAGTTGATCGCTAAAGTCCTATGAATTGGCTCCTTTTCGCCCTCGCGGGATCAATTGCACAACTAATCGATGGCGCACTTGGAATGGGCTTTGGTCTCACAAGTTCCACGCTCCTCTTAACCCTTGGAACTTCGGCGGCGGTCGCTTCTGCTGCAGTTCACGCAGCTGAGATTGGAACAACGCTTGCATCGGGTGTCTCACATTGGCATCGCGAGAACATTGACTTTGAAATCTTAAAGAGATTAGCAATCCCGGGTGGAATCGGGGCATTTGCTGGAGCCACATTCTTATCCTCAATTGATCTCTCCGGTGGAACAATCTTTATTTCAACGATTCTTCTCTTACTTGGTTTAGTTCTTCTTTATCGCAATGTCTTTCAAACTAATATCAAACCAAATATGGCCGAGATAAATAATCCGCGCTATCTAACATTCTTGGGCGCTACTGGCGGATTTGTTGATGCATCAGGCGGCGGCGGTTGGGGGCCTGTTGTGACTCCAACCCTTCTTGCCACAACTGAGCATGAACCACGGAAGATTATTGGAACAGTTAGCGCCTCTGAATTTATAGTTGCTCTCTGTGCCAGCATCGGTTTTCTCGTCAATATTAATCGCATCAACTTAGATTGGAGCGTTGTCGGAGGCCTAGCACTTGGTGGGATGATCATGGCTCCATTCGCTGCCAAGTTAGTATCAATTGTTCCAAGACGCCCGCTTGGTATTGCCGTCGCTATTGCAATTATTCTGATTAATGGAGTGCGACTAGTAACTAGCTGATATTTGGGTTAGCTTCCATCGCTCTTAACGTTGCAATCCGCTCATTAATCGGTGGATGGGTAGCAAATAATTTAGATGCAACCGAAGCATCAAGTGGTGATTCGATATAAAGATGCGCTACTGCGCTTGAGCGGGCCTCAACCACCGTGTTATCTCTTGCTAAAACCTCTAAAGCCGCGCGTAAACCAGCTGGATTTCGAGTGAACGAAACAGCGGTCGCATCAGCCAAAGACTCTCTTTTGCGTGAAACAGCCGCTTTCAACATGGTTGCAGCGATTGGGGCAAGAATTAACGGAATGATCGCAAGGAAGATTGGCATCTGATTTCCGTGATGGTCTCGGCTTCTTCCGCCACCAAACCAGAGCATCCGCATCAAAATATCTGAAACTAACGCAACAATTCCAGCGGTGGTTGCTGCAACTGCAGAGACCAAAGTATCTCGATTCGCAACATGGGCCATCTCGTGCGCAACAACGCCTTGCAGTTCATCTCTATCCATGGCGCTTAAAAGTCCGGTTGTAAAGGCAATGAGAGCATGATCAGGATCTCGCCCAGTTGCAAATGCATTTGGCGCTGGATCATCAACAATCGCGACTTTTGGCATTGGTAAACCGGATGCGATACAGACTTCATGGACAAGGTTGAAGAGTTTTGGATTGTCTGCTTCTTGAATTAAGTGGGCACGCGTCATCTTTAGAACTAACTTGTCAGATGCGTAGTAAGAGCCCCAAACAGAAATGAGTGAAATTAATACAGCAAGGGGGATAACTCCTGCACCGCTTCCGCCAAAAGCAGAGATTGCAATATAGGAAATAAACCAGACAAGTACGCCCATGAAAAAAAGTAAGAAAAATGTCTTACGGCGATTAGCGCTTTCGAGGGCGCGGAAGTTAGCCATCGCTAGAACTTAACGTTAGGAGCGTTACGAATAGTCGGATCTTCGACTTCGTAAAACTCGCGCTCGCCAACTTTCGCTAGCCCAACAAAGAAACTTGTTGGGATTGTTTTTACCGCGACATTCAAAGTACGGACTGAGTCGTTATAGAACTGGCGCGAGAATGAGACTTTGTTCTCTGTAGTTGATAGCTCTTCTTGAAGTTGTAAGAAGTTTGTTGATGCTTTCAAATCTGGGTAAGCCTCGGCTACCGCTAACAAGCCACGAAGCGCATTTGTGAGCATTCCATCGGCGGCAGCTACAGCGGGAAGTGATGAGGCCGTTGTTGATGCAGCGCGAGCTTGGACTACTTTCTCTAGCGCCTCACGCTCATGGGATGCATAACCTTTTACTGTTTCAACCAGATTCGGAATCAAATCCGCACGTCGCTTAAGTTGCACTTCGATTTGAGCAAATGCTTCATCAACTTGAACATTCAATCTAACAAGACGGTTGTATTGAATGATGGCAAAGACAACAAAAAGTCCTACTGCGATGATGATTAAAAGTGAGGCGTCCATATCCCTAATCTACTTAATTTCAGTCTTATGGAAATTCAACCAAGACTTGCTTGGGGTTGGACCACGCTGGCCTTGGTAACGCGAACCGTATAGAGCTGAACCGTAAGGATGCTCTGCGGAAGATGAGAGTTTGATGAGACAGAGTTGTCCGATCTTCATCCCCGGATAGAGCTTGACTGGAAGGTTTGCAACATTTGAGAGTTCCAAAGTTATATGTCCGCTAAACCCTGGATCGATAAAGCCTGCAGTCGAGTGAGTAAGTAACCCGAGGCGACCAAGTGATGACTTTCCTTCCAAGCGTCCGGCAATATCGTCAGGAAGTGTGATGACTTCATAGGTCGATGCAAGTACAAACTCACCAGGATGAAGGATGAAGAAGTCGTCTGGTGCAACCGCGACTTCGCGAGTGAGCTCAGATTGTTCTATCGAGGGATCAATTACTTCGTACTTGTGGTTCTCGAAGACTCGGAAGAATCGATCAAGGCGGACATCAACGCTTGAAGGCTGGATCATCTTCGGGTCGAAAGGCTCAACCTTTACCCGACCGCTCTTTATCTCAGCGGCAATATCGCGATCGCTTAGCAGCATGGTTGGCGACCCTACCGCTTCTGCTAACTAGCGACCTAGTATTGGCTTCTAACAATGGCCTTAGGCGAAGTTGCCTTTGCTTTTACTTCGCTGAGGACATTGGGAGAAGCCAAAACGCGGGCGTAGTGAAATGGCATCACGTCAGCTTCCCAAGCTGACAGCGCGGGTTCGATTCCCGTCGCCCGCTCGGTGTTATCTCTTGCGTAAGTTACTCGCGGGTAGCATCCTTTGCCCATGGGCCATTACATAGCAAATCTCCGCGATATCGAGTTCTGTCTCTTTGATCTACTAGAGCGCGACTCCATCTTAGGTAAATCTCTCTACGCAGATCTCGATCGAGAAACTGCGATGGGAATGTTGGAAGAAGTAAAGCGTCTCTGTGAGAACGATCTTGCTGCTTCCTTCATCGATGGTGATCGAATTGGAACTGATTTCAATAAAGCTACTGGAGATGTAAAACTGCCCGAAAGTTTTAAGAAATCTTACAAGGCATATGTTGATGGCGATTGGGGCAAGATTGACGTTCCAGTCGAACTAGGTGGAACTGCAATCCCACCATCTGTTCGTTGGGCAATTGCTGAAATGGTTCTTGGTTCAAATCCTGCAGTCCACATCTACGCTTCAGGATTTTCTTTCTCACATGTTGCTTACACGCTTGGTACTGATTACCAGAAGAAGATTGCTAAACACATGGTCGATAAAGCTTGGGGCGCAACGATGATGTTGACTGAACCCGATGCCGGTTCTGATGTCGGCGCTGGAAGAAGTAAGGCTGTTAAGCAAGCTGATGGAACTTGGCATATCACCGGTACAAAGCGATTCATTACCTCAGGTGATGGCGATATCTACGAAAACATCATTCACTTTGTACTCGCTCGTCCCGAAGGCCATGGCCCAGGCACAAAAGGTCTCTCGCTCTTCTTGATTCCTAAATTCATGTTTGATCTTGAAACTGGTGCACTTGGAAAACGTAATGGCGTTTATGTAACTAATGTAGAGAACAAAATGGGTTTAAATGTCTCAGCCACTTGCGAGATGAACCTCGGCGAGAAGGAGCCAGCCGTTGGTTACCTCTTAGGTGAAGTTCATGACGGAATTGCCCAGATGTTTAAGGTCATCGAGTTCGCTCGCATGATGGTCGGAACTAAGGCAATTTCAACGCTTTCAGCGGGTTACCAACAGGCCCTCGCTTACGCGAAGACTCGCGTCCAAGGTGGCGATATGAAAGATATGGCCAACAAAGCGAGTCCGCGCGTAACCATCATTAAACACCCAGATGTGCGCCGCTCACTTATGACCCAGAAGGCTTACGCCGAAGGAATGCGTGCGCTAGTTCTTTACACCGCATCAATTCAAGATGCCGTTGCGCTCGCTCGCGCTGAAGGTAAGTCAGAAGATGAGATCTCGACATTAGAGCATCTAAATGATCTCTTGCTTCCAATCGTTAAAGGTTATGGATCAGAAAGAGCTTGGACGCTACTTGGAACTGAATCACTCCAAACATTTGGCGGTTCCGGCTTCACCATGGACTGGCCACTTGAGCAATATGTCCGCGATGCCAAGATTGATACTTTGTACGAAGGCACCACAGCTATCCAAGGTCTTGATTTCTTCTTCCGCAAGATTATTAAAGACAATGGTCGCGCGCTAACTAAACTCTCGAAAGAGATAGGTGCATTCGCAGCTTCTGGTGGCAACAACGCAACTGAAAAAGCTGAATTGGCAAAAGCCCTTGAAGATCTACAAGCAATCATTGGTCAACTTGTAACCCACGCGATGGCAAGCCAAGAAAAGCCAGATGAGATATATAAGTGCGGTCTTAACACTACTCGCTTATTGATGTCAGTCGGCGACATCATCATCTCCTTGTTGCTTCTTAGACAATCTGATATCGCTGCGAGCAAAATTGGCTCAGCTACCGGAAAAGATAAGGATTTCTTCGAAGGAAAGATTGCTGCTTCTAGATACTTTGTCCATAACTTCTTGCCGCTGATTAGCGCTACTCGTGCAATCGTTGAGCGTGAAGATGGCGAAATCATGGGAGTTTCAGAAGCCGCCTTCTAAACCGGTAGGGTTCCGGGGTGTTTACGCGACTCCGGGGCGAGATTTACCTGTTTTTAGGGGCTTTTCTCTTCGCCTTCAACGGAATCATCTCGAAGATAGTTCTCCTCGATGAGATTTCCGCTTGGCGGCTCACTCAGATTCGAACCGGTGGCGCATTCCTAATTCTCTTCTCCTTCTACATCATCTTCCGTCGTCACGAGTTAAAGCCGACAAAACAGGAGCTTCCTTGGTTGCTTCTCTTCGGCGTAGTAGGCGTGACACTTGTCCAAGCGCTCTACTTTGTTGCAATCTCACGAATGTATGTTGGCATCGCGCTCCTTATTGAATTTACGGCGCCGATTTGGATCTTGCTCTTCCTCCGCTTTGTTTTGAAGAAGCATGTTCCTCGAGGACTCTGGTATGCGATTGCATTGGCTTTCGCAGGGCTCTTGATGATCACTCAGATTTGGAGCGGACTCTCAGTTGACCAGATTGGCTTGATTGCTGCATTCCTTGATGCTCTTGCGCTAGCGGGCTATTTCTTGATTGGAGATTTACTTGGAAAGACAAAGTCGAGCGGCGCAATAGCAACTTGGGGATTCGGGGTAGCGTCTCTCGTTCTCTTTTTTGCACTTCCAATTTGGAACTTTCCGGTAGCTGCTCTATCTAATGAGATGAGTCTTCTTGGAAGGTTTGAGAGTTATTCACTCCCTGGTTGGGCTTTAGTACTTTGGATTGTCGTGATGGGAACAATTGCGCCTTATCTTTTCGTTCTAGCAGGACTTAAATTAATGAGCGCATCGACCGCAAGTATCTTTGGGATGATTGAACCGGTCTTGGCGGGAATTTTTGCTTGGTGGTGGCTCAACGAGAGTCTTACAACAATTCAACTTATCGGATGCCTTGTCGTACTAGTAGGAATCTCAATCGCTGATCGCGCTCGTCAGCACACACCTAAAAGCTAGCCAATAACAGCCATTGCAACCGCTTTTAGAAGCGGAATGCCAACAATCAAATTGAATGGGAATGTAATTGCCAAGCTTGCTGTAATTGATAACGATGGATTTGCTTCGGGCACAGCAATTTGAACAGCGGCCGGCGCTGCAATATAAGAAGCGCTGGCACATAAGATGCCAAGTACGGTTGCGCCACCGACTGAAAGTCCCGCAATTGAGCCAGCAAACACTCCAAGTGTTCCAGCAAAGATTGGGAAGAGAATCGCAAATACTCCTAAACCAATCCCAACTTCTCTAACTGCGTGCGCTTGGGCGCCAGCAAGAAATCCAAGATGCATTAAGAAGAGCGCCAAGATTCCTGGAAGTAGATCAACGAAGAATGGTGTAACGCGTTCATAGCCCGCCTCACCAGATAGCGCGCCAATCAATAGTCCGCCAACGAGAAGAATCACGGTCTTACCGAGAACAATCTCCTTTAAAGATTCAGCCCAAGATACTTCACGTGAAAGATGTCTCGTCGCTAAAAAGATTCCAACGATGATTCCAGGAACTTCCATAACAGTAAGGAGCGTTGTAGCAAAACCTTCATAAGAAATCTTTGCATTCTCAAGGAAAACTAGTGCGGCGGTGAATGTGACCAATGATGTCGAGCCATAGTGAGCAGAAATCGCTCCTCGATCTACTTCATTTAGCCGCTTCACAAACCGTAGTGCAAAGAATGCAAGAAATGGAATTAGAGTTCCCAAAGCAATAGTGACAATTAAGGGTGCCACGATCCCGGTACCGGTCGAGTTTGAGAGGGATACTCCACCTTTGAGCCCAATTCCAAAGAGCAGATAAACCGAGATGATCTGGTAGACCGGTTCTGGGATACGGATATCGCTCTTAAATCGAGCGGCTATGAAGCCCAAGGCGAAGACCAAGACAGAGACCGAGGTTAGGTTAGTGATTGCTAAATCTAGGCTTCCAGGCACTCCGCCACTATACATGAAATCTATTTCTTGTATTAAGTTTCGTATATTGAGATAGAATCACGTCATGGCTGAAGCCCAATGGACCTTCCTCTCCAACCATGGCCATGTCTTGATCTATCTCGCTCGTGAACCAGAAGCTCGAATTCGAGACATCGCGAAGAGCGTTGGAATTACCGAGCGCCGCACTCAAGGAATCATCGCTGACCTTGAAGCGGCGGGATACATCGAGATTGAACGAGTGGGTCGACGGAACACGTATACGGTTAAGAAGAGCCTTCGGTTTCGCCATCCCGCAGAAGCCCATCGCTCTATCGGCTCTCTCATAAAAATCTTCTCGAAATAAAACTATGGCTCATCCCTACAATGGCATCGAAGCGGTGCTCACAACTCAACACCATAAAGAGAAATTGATTGCTCCGGCCTTGGCGCCTCTTGGGATTAAAGTCATTCACCATCAATTTGATACTGACTTGCTTGGAACATTCTCTGGTGAAATTCCGCGAACACTCTCTCAAAGAGACACTGCGCTGAAGAAGGCGCGCATTGGTATGGAAGATAAGGGAATTAGATTCGGCCTGGCCTCAGAGGGAAGTATTGGAGCCGATCCGCTAGTTCCATTTATTAACTCTGCGATAGAAGCAATCGCTTGGATTGATGATGTTCACGGCATTGAGATTATGGAGTACGAACGCGGCACCGAGGTGATTGCGGTAAAGACCGATGTCTCCTCAATTGATGAACTTGGTGACTTTCTTGAGCGAGCTGACTTTCCCAACCATGCCCTTATCTGTTACCAAGCCGGTGGAAAGGGCAATATCTATAAGGGTTTACGTGAATTAGCCGCCCTTGAAGAGGCGATCCAAGAAATAACAAAGAGGGGTAGCGCGGTGGTTGAGAGTGATCTCCGGGCGCATATGTCTCCTTCGAGAAGTGAGGTAATCAAGAACTGTGCGCAGCGATTAGCGAATCGTCTATCAAGACAGTGCGATGAATGTGGCACACCCGGCTTTGGAACCACTTCGAATCTCTATGGATTGAATTGTGAGGAGTGCGGGGAGTTAGTTTCGAAGGCTGTTCGCGGCGAATTAGAGAGTTGCGCAAAGTGTTCTCACAAGCAAGAACAGCTAAATGGAAGAGCAAAAGCCAGCGCTGCACAATGTGAGCGCTGTAACCCTTAATTATCTTTAACGAACTTCTCTTGTGGAGTCGTGTACTTAGGTGCCATATCCGCAAACTTTGCAAAGTGAAGTAGCGAAGCAACAGTAATAATCTTTGTGGGTCCGTTACGATGCTTTGCAACATTTAAATCAGCTTCACCAGAGCGATTTTGTGAATCGTACAAATCATCACGATGAAGCAAGATAACTACGTCCGCATCCTGTTCAATCGAACCTGATTCACGAAGATCAGAGAGCATCGGCTTCTTATCGGCACGTTGTTCTGGGGAACGATTTAACTGGGAGATGGCAACGACCGGAACATTTAGCTCTTTAGCGAGAAGTTTCAGTTGGCGAGAAAACTCGGAGACTTCTTGCTGGCGATTTTCAACTTTCTTTCCTGATGTCATGAGCTGGAGGTAATCAATGACTACCAACTTCAGGTCATGGCGTTGCTTTAGGCGCCGGGCCTTTGCGCGAATTTCCATCATGGAGAGGTTTGGGGAGTCATCAATAAAGAGCGGGGCATCGTTAATTTCGCCCATTCGGCGGGCTAATTTCGACCATTCGTCATCGCTCAACGAACCAGAACGGATGTTATTTAACGCTACGCGCGCTTCCGCAGAGAGCATGCGCATAGTGATCTCAGAGCGGCTCATTTCAAGTGAGAAGATGACCGAACACTCACCATTATGAATCGCGGCGTTACGAGCGATATCTAGTCCAAGAGTTGATTTACCAACAGCAGGACGAGCCGCGATAACGATCATGTTTCCGGGATGGAATCCATTTGTGAGCGAATCTAAATCTTTAAATCCGGTCTTAATACCTTCGGCAATCTCACCAGATTGCATCTTCTCGATTTGATCTAACGCGGCAGGAATTAATTCATTTAGTTGGACAAAATCTTCGCCAGCGCGACGTTCGGTGACTTGGTAGACCTCTTGTTCGGCTAGGTCTACAACATCATCAATCTCACCTTCGGCGGTAAAGCCAAGTTGAACAATCTTTGTTCCCGCTTCAACAAGTCTTCTTGCAATCGCGCGCTCTCTAACAATGCGGGCGTAATAACCGGCGTTGGCAGCGGTAGGAACAGCCGAAATCAAAGTATGTAAATATGGAGCGCCACCGGCTTTAGCAATCTCACCGCGCTTTGTTAGCTCAGCAGAAACAGTCACGGCATCGGCAGGTTCACCACGACCATAAAGATCAATAATTACATCAAAGATGAGTTCATGTGCCGGACGATAGAAATCCCGTTGGCGAATGATTTCAACAACTTCGCCTATTGCATCTTTTGACAACAACATTCCACCAAGAACGGATTGTTCGGCGATTAAATCTTGTGGTGGAGTTCGATCAAATTCTGGGACTCCAGAGCGACGATCCTCGTAATTCGGTAGCTCTGCCAGACTCATGGGCGTATCTTCTTCCTCGCCACTGACAGCGCCTAACCCAGCTATTTACGCGTGTGGAGGGGGTGTGGAGTAACCCAGTAATGCTGTGGGTAAGTGGCCGCCCTCCTGTGTAGAAGTTGTGGATGGATTGTGGGTAACTTGTTCTTAGAGAGGTAAACACGCAGGTGAAATGGTTTTTTGCCTGTGCATAAAAGTTTTTTCCAACATCTCATTTGCTGAGATTAATAAAAAGATAGCCAGGAAAAGAAAAAGCCCGCCGAGTTGGCGGGCTTAATCAAATTAACTTATTTACTGCTCGACCACATTTACAGTGATGTTCGCAGCGACGCCGGTAAGCAACGAGACCTTAGCGCTGTGCTTTCCGAGGTTCTTAACATGCTTGATCAACTTGATCTTATGGCGATCAATATCAAGTCCGGTTGCGCTCTTGATAACAAGTGCAACATCCTTTTCGGTTACCGAACCGAATAGGCGACCGGTTGAGCCAGTCTTGACCTTGACCTCGAGGGTCGCAGCTTCAAGGGTTGCCTTGATTTCATTAGCGTGGTCCTTATCGCGAATTTCGCGAGAAAGGCGGGCGCGACGAATGCCATCAATCTGCTTTTCGCCACCCTCGCTCCATGCAATCGCATTTCCGCGTGGAATCAAGAAGTTACGTGCGTAACCATCTTTAACGTTTACAACATCACCTGCGTGGCCGAGGCCAGCTACTTCGCGAGTAAGAATTAGTTTCATTATTTTCTCCTACTAGCGAGCTGTCGATGTGTAAGGAAGTAGAGCTACTTCGCGACTATTTTTAATCGCAGCAGTTACTTGGCGTTGGTGTTGGGTGCAGGCGCCAGTAATACGGCGAGCGCGGATCTTGCCGCGATCGGAGATGTACTTACGTAGCGTCGCTACATCCTTGTAATCAATATATGTGACCTTGTCGCGGCAAAACGAGCAAGGCTTCTTCTTAATCTTCTTCAGCGCAGCCTGTGAGACCTTCGGCTTCTGCTTCAGATTCCGGTTGGAACGTGCTCCCATTGTGGTGCTCCTTGTTCTGGGCCCGCCAAAAGAGGCGGAATGGTTGGTTTTTTAGAAGGGTGGTTGTTCGTCAGCAGTGGTTGAGGTCCAACCGCCACCGACGCTTGTTGTTGATGACCATGGTTCATCAGAAGATTCAGTAGGTGCGCTAAAGCCACCAGAGTTTCCGCCTTGGCGGGTTGTCTTTGTGACCTTTGCGGTTGCGTTACGAAGCGATGGACCAACTTCATCTACTTCGACTTCGAAGACGGTTCTCTTCTCGCCCTCTTTAGTCTCATAGGAACGCTGCTTCAAACGACCAGAAACAATTACGCGCATTCCACGTGTAAGAGTCTCGGCAACATTCTCAGCTGCTTGACGCCAAATCTGGCATTGGAGGAAGAGAGTATCTCCGTCCTTCCATTCATTAGTTTGGCGGTCCATGTAACGCGGTGTTGAAGCGACCGTGAACTTTGCGACTGCAGCACCAGATGGTGTGAAGCGCAGTTCAGGATCGTTAGTTAAATTACCGATTAAAGTGATTTGTGTATCGCCCGCTGCCATATGTGTCTTCTCTCTACTTAAGTGTCTTCTCTAGTTGGCGGATTTATTCAGGACGGACAACTTTTGTACGAAGGACTGCTTCGTTCAAATTAAGTTGGCGGTCCAACTCTTTGATTGCGGCTGGCTCACAGTGCATATCAACGACGGCATAGATTCCTTCGCTCTTCTTCGCGATTTCAAATGCCATACGACGACGGCCCCAGATATCGAGTTTGTCGACTCGACCACCGGATTCCTTGATGATCTTGAGATATGTCTCAAGACTTGGTGCGACTGTTCGCTCTTCTAGATCGGGATCTAGGATCACCATCAATTCATAGCGACGCATGCTTTACCCCACCTCCTCTGGACTAATCGGTCACGGCATTTCCGCGACAGGAGGGTTGCTGCGATTCATCAAATAGGACGGGCCTTTTGATGAAGGGCGCTAAGACTATCCCCGCCCTCTGACATTGAGAAATCCGTGCTCCGGCTGCTGTGAATAAGGCTCCGAGCGAACCAGGCGAGGGTGGCGATGCGGATAAAGATCGACAGAGCGTAAAGCCCTTCAGGAAGTCCAAATTTAGCCCCGGTATAGCTCGCAAGATATTGCCAGATCGCTAAGTGATACAGCGCTTCACCGCCTTGCCAGATCCAAAACGCGCTCCGCTCTTCCTTACGGCGTAGCGCGATAAGAGCAAGTGGCGTTAACCAAATTACATACTGTGGTGAATAGACCTTACTAATAGTTACAAAGGCGGCGACTGTGAGAAAGGAAGTGATCGCAAAGGTTTCAAATCGCGTAACTTTTGATTGATTCGCAACGTTTGCAATTGCTAGAGCAGCAAACAACACCAATGCGATTGAAAGAAGCGTTGAGTTACCAAAGGTGATGTCTCGGAGCTGTAGCGCATACCAGATTGAGCCAAGGTCGTTGCTCCGATCTAAATTCATCTTGTAAAAACGAGCCCAACCATCGAAGTTCGTTAGAGCGATGGGAAGATTTATCAGAACCCAAGTTAGAGAAGTAAGGGCGATGTAACGAATGGTCTTTGCGATATCGGTTTTGAAATAAAGAATTACCGGAAGCAGTAGAACAACGGGGAAGAATTTAGTTGCAATTGCAACGCCTAGCGCAAGCCCAGATAAATCAAATTTCTCTCTTTGGAATAAATAGATTGCAATGAGAGCCGCGGCCACCGCCCACAAATCCCAATTTATATAGAGCGAGCCGATCACTGCCGGCGAGAAAGCAAGAAGTGGCGCAAACTCCGGCTTTATCCGCCACAGCAGCCAAGCAGAGAAGATAAAAAGCAGCGCTAGAAGCGCAACGTTTAGATCGAAGTAAGCGCGATACCCGTTCTCATCGCTAATAACTAGGCCGGTTGCCCACATAACTAACCCAGTAATTACCGGATATTCAACGGAGTTATCTACCGATTCATATGGCCAACGATCAACGTTTATCTCACGCGCGCCATAGAGCGCCGATAAGTCGGAGTAACACATATGGATATAGACATCAGGGGAGCCCCAACCAGCGCTACGACAATGTTGAAATTTTGCAAAGGAGAGGATTGAAGCGAGAAGCGCTAATAGGACTATAAAGCGCGCACCTTTAGTGATCGAGGTCGGAATCATGGAGCCGGAGATGGATCAGGTGTTGCAAATACATACTTCTTCAACGCTTTCGTACAGAACTCCTTTAGATCCTTCATGGTTCCTTCAAGGTCCGCTGTTGAACACCATTTAGCGGCATCGATTGGCGCGATAGTTGGAACTGGATTGGCAATTGGAACTACTTCCGTGCCGCCGATATTTGATGGGGGTGGAAAATCTAATTTTGGTTCTCCTTTGAGCGCGACCTTCATGTAAGCGTTCCAGATTCGAGCTGGGAAACTTCCACCAGTAACTGAAGTAAGGCCACCAATTCCATTTAATGATTGGGTTGCATCATCTCTAAAGAATGCAATTGAAGTAGCAAGTTGTGGGGTGTAACCGGTAAACCATGCCGAAGCATTCTGTTGTGAAGTTCCAGTCTTTCCAGCGGCCGGACGACCAAAGTTACGAAGCGCCGAGGCGGCCGTTCCGGAGCGCACCACTTCACCAAGTGCGTAGTTGAGATCGGCCATAACTGCTTCATCAAATACCTGTTCGGTTTCAACTCGCGATTGATAGAGCACGCCCTTATTTGGCCCTAGAACCTCTTTGATCAAAATCGGCTTTGCGCGCACGCCATTAGCGGCAAAGGTTGCATAGGAATTAGCAACATCAATTACCCGCGGACTCGGAACGCCTAGAACTAGCGAGGGCGAGGGGAACATAGAGACGCTCTCTGGAATTCCAGCGCGTCTTGCTGCATCAATAACTCGTTCGATTCCTGCTTTGATTCCGAGTGGCACATAAACCGTGTTTACCGAATCGGCGCTCGCATTAAGAAGTGTCACGTCACCAAAAGATTTGTTGCCATAGTTAGAGACTTCATAAGGTCGACCGATGAAGTCATCAAATATGAGTGGGCTCTTACCGTTCCAAACTGTTTGTAGTGATATGCCTTGCTCTAAAGCTGCGATTAGGGCAAATGGCTTGAATGTTGAGCCGGCTTGGGTTATCGCTTGGGTGGCATCGTTTAGTTGGCGCTCTAAATAATCACGCCCGCCATACATCGCAACAATTTCTCCAGTTCCCGGGCGAATCGAAACAAGTCCGATATGAAGATCGGCTGGTGAATCTTTCGGGGCTTGTTGGAAAACAGCTGCTTCGGCTGCAACTTGAGCATCTTTTTCAAGAGTTGTGCGGACAATAAGTCCGCCAATCATTAACTCTTCATCTGGGAAACCAAGGTTATTCAATTCTTTCCGTACCGCTTCAACAATATGACCTTTGTTTCCAGCAAGTTGCCCGGTAGAAAGTCGCGGACGAATAGCAGGTACTTTTCCAATAATTCGATCTGCCTGCGCTTTATCTAACCAACCCTCATCAACCATGTTGTTAAGTGTGTATTTGTAACGATTCTCCAGCCTCTCTTTATTGCCTTCTCGGAAATCAGGATCGTAAAAACCAGGAGAGCGGAGAATGGAGGCCAATACTGCTGCTTGAGCAACGTTTAGTTGGTCAACGCTCTTTCCAAAATAAACCTTTGCACCTGTTTCAACACCATACGCACCGCGACCAAAATAGATAGTGTTTAAATAATCTTCGAAGATCTCATCTTTAGTTAACTGATTCTCTAACTTTATTGCGATGATCAACTCACGAATTTTTCGTTGGATAGTTCGATCAGCCGTTAAGAATGCGGTCTTGGCGTATTGCTGGGTTATAGTTGAACCACCTTGGAGTCCACGACCTAGCGCTGTATTTATTGCACCTCTTAATATTGCAATCGGATTAAAGGCGCCTTGGGAGTAGAAGTTTTTATCTTCTGCTGCCAGGACTGCTTGGCGAAGCTCTAACGGAATCTTTGCAAGTGGGATGATGGTGCGATTTTGTGCACCGATTCTTCCCACCTCATCACCATTTGAATATTGGATGATGGTGGCTTGGGAGTTCACATAATCATTTGGGTCGGGAATATCGGTTGTGAAGTAAGCAATTGCAAAGGCGGTTCCGCCGAGAATGGCAAAAAGGGCAGCAAGTTTGATCAAAATCTTTGCCGCTCTTCCACGCAACCAATTCATGAAAGAAGGCTACCGAGTCTTAACTTTGCGAGGTGGCTTCCGCTCTACGCCATCACCTAAAAGATATGAAGCTGTGAGGTGATTCCAACCGCAACCTAAGCAAACCTCGACTACATAGACGCGGAATTCGCCATACTCGCTCTGCATCTCATCCAACTCATCATGGTTCTTGATTCGCCCTGAGTATTGACCGAGTTGATCACCGAATACATATTGAAGTTCGGTCACCTTATCTTTTCGACACATCGGGCAATCACGCGCGGTTAGTTCACCATGAAACTTCGCCGCTCTTCTTAAATAAGGATCGGCATCGCAGGCATCAGATGTCGTGTTAAGGCCCCGATAGATACTCGCAATCGTCGCCCGTTTCTTGAGGGCAAAATCGACATACGCGCGCTTGGACCACATAAGGAGAAGGATAAATCGTAAAAGATAACTACGCTTAACCTGTGAGTTCTAAGAAGAAACTCTGTATTGCAACGGGAATTTTTCCTCCCGACAAGGGCGGTCCTGCTCAATTTTCAAGCGCATTTTCCTCTTGGTTGTCTCGCCAAGGAGTCGAGTCGACTGTCCTGTCGCTCACAGATCAAAACTCACGCCAGCTCGAAGATGGATTAGTGAAAGTTGATCTGATTTCACGCAAGATTTCAACTCCCGCCAGAATGGCGCTTTCAGCCTTTCACATTCTTAAGTTGTCAAGCACTCATAAATTCTTAATCAACGGTTTATTTCTAGAGGCTTTAATTGCTTCGATATTTAAACGAATTGAATATACTGCAAAAGTTCCCGGAGACATTGTTTGGGAGCGTGCCAGAAACAAGGGGCTCACAGAACTAGATATTGACGAGTTTCAGAAGAGCGAACCAAGAAGATTGGCGTTGATGCGATGGGCTTTTACTAAATCGTTAAAAGGTGCGAAGAAAATTATTGCACCCTCAACACACCTGAAGAATTTGATCATCGCTTGGGGGGTTGATCCCTCTCGAATCGTGGTGATTCCAAATTCTGTAGATACCGATACCTTCCGGCCCAATCCAGATTCCAAGAAAATGTATGACTTCATAACGGTCTGCCGGTTAGTACCTTGGAAAGGGCTTGTGGAAGTTATAGAGACCTGTTCAAGAAACAATCTATCGCTACTTATAGTTGGTTCAGGTCCCCAAGAAGCTGAATTGAGGGCTCTTTCCAACAAACTTAACGCCAAAGTTGAGTTCGCAGGAGAAGTACCCCAGTCTCGACTTCCAGAATATTTAAATCAAGCCAGGTTCTTTGTGCTTAATAGTTCCTACGAAGGAAGTCCGCACTCTTTGATTGAGGCAATGTCATGTGCTTTGCCAGTTATTGCACGCGAAAATACTGGGACTAGTGAACTAGTCTCTTCCGGCAAAAATGGTCTTTTGGTCGGTAAATCAAGGTCGTTAGAGGATGCATTCAAGCTTGTTCTAGGAAATGAAATTGATGCCAAATCACTTAGTAAAGCCGCTAGGGAGGAAATTCTTAACTACTACAGCCGAGATAAAATTTTCGGCGAAATTGTAGATTTGGTTGGTGCGAGGTGATTCGGCAACTCGTATTTCTTCTGCCCAGAATTGATAAAAATGTCTTCTCCGCCCAAGCGCTATTGGAGCGGCAGGATTTCTACGCCTCGCATCTTGCCAGAGAACAAGCAGGCAACTACCGAAGAGCAATAGCCCTCTATTCGGGTACTGAGAAACCGGTTGATCCGAAATCTTTTAACTTCATAGAACCTGTATGGTTAGGCCCTACCAAATTAAGTCTCTTCTCCTTCTTTATAAGGTCGCTTAGGTACTTAAAGAATTTAAGAGATATCCGACTAATTCTGGTAGCAGGCACTCCTTTTCAACCACTTTTGATTGCTAGGTTAATTTCTCTTCGAATCAGGAATTCGGCAATCCAAGTATCGATTCATGGTGAATTAGCATCAATAAAGCAAAACCGAATCAAATACCTCTTTCTGAAATCACAACTCAGACACGTTTCTTGCTTACGTTTCGTGTCAGGCGCGCAACGAAATGACTTTTGCAAACAACCTAAATTTTCAAAACTTCCTAGCGTTGTTACCCCGGTACCTATCAATACCGAATTCAATTTAGGTAGTAATGCGCCAAGAAATAGTCTCGGTTTTGTAGGCAGAATTCACGAGGAGCGAGATCCGCGCCTGTGGGTAGAAATTGCTAATTCACTTCCCGAGATACCTAAATTAGTTGTTGGCGATGGCCCATTACTAAATGAAATGAGAGGAGCTTTAAGAAGTGGCGAATTCACCGGGGTTTTGGCCGGTGATAAATTGGCGGAGATTTGGAACCGTCTCCTAGTCCTACTTTCCACGGCCCCTTATGAGAGCTATGGCTTAACTATTCGAGAAGCTCTACTTCATGAGGTTCCAGTTATGGCCAAGACTAGTGCTGGTGCAAAGGATTTAGCATTGCGATTTCCAAATCTAGTAAGGCTTTTTGAAAACCCCGAAGAGGCAGTTGCTCTCATTTATGAGCTGAGAGAATCACCACCAACTAAAGATGAATTCAAATCTTTTAGAGAATGGTTTATTGAGAGTCAAAGTGAATCACTAAGTGCGCTAGCCAAAATGTGGGCCGCAATGTGAAACTTGCATTTATTAGTAATTCAAAGGTGCGAAAACTCCTCGCCGTCCGTTGGACCGGTCAATTAACGGATGGAATCTTTCAATCAGCTCTCGCTTCCTTCGTTTTATTCTCACCAGAACGCCAACCAGATGCAAAATCTGCTGCGGCGGCATTTGCGGTGGTCTTGCTTCCATATTCATTTATCGGACCGCTTGTTGGAACTATCTTGGATCGCATTTCGCGACAGAGGATTATTCTCTTCGCAAATCTCTTTCGCGCACTCACGCTTATCTTTATCGCTGGCTTAGTTAAGAATGGTGCAACTGGAATTGAACTTACGATCTTTGTCTTGGTTGCATTCGGAGTTAATCGGCTAATTCTTGCTGGGCTCTCAGCTGGACTTCCACTTCTTCTCGATACAACTGGCCCTGAAGGTCGAACCACTCTTGTCTCGGTAAATGCAACAGCGGTAACCGGTGGAACTGTGATGGTTGTCCTCGGTGGTGGAATTGGAATAGGAATTCGAAATCTTTTGGAAGGCCGGGTCAACGCGGATCAAGCCGATGCACTTCTAATCTCGCTCTCTTCGATCACCTTTCTTCTTGCCGGGCTTCTCGCTCTTCTTTTAAAGAAAGGTGATTTAGGACCGCTTCCGCATGAGGTACGTAAAGAGAGCGTCACTCAGGCATATCGTGAGATGGTCGCGGCATTCATTTTCCTACGGAAAATTCGCGACTGTTTCCTTGGAATAACCGCTACCGCTATCCAGCGAAGTGGCTTGACCGCACTTACTTTGATGGCTCTTCTTCTCAATCGAAATACTTTTAATGATCCAAGTAACCCTGAAAGCGGGCTTGCGGGCTTTGCTTTTGCAATAACAATTGCCGGAGTTGGGATAACAATCGGAGCGATTCTTGCGCCATTTGGAGTAGCTAAATTCGGCCGCCACAAGTGGATTAGATACTCGTTATTTGCAAGCGCAACCCTGCCAATACTTCTTGCTTTAGAGCAGAACGAGTTATTACTTGTCTTAACCGGTTTCTTTGCTGGAATGGCGGGGCAAGGAGTGAAGGTAACTAACGATGCTCTTGTGCAATCAAAGATCGCAGATGAATATCGCGGCCGAGTCTTTGCGGTTTACGACGTTATGGTCAACTTCGGAATTGTTAGCGGTGCAGTAATAGCCGCATTTATCCTCCCAGCAAGTGGCGTATCGGCTTTACTGCCAGCGCTCATCGCTCTTACTTATATTCTCTTTGCTGCACTTGGGTTAAAGCGGCGAAATTTTAACTCTGATTTTTCGCCCACCAATTAAGAAGTTCTTCTTTGGCGCGCTCCTCACCAAGGGGCCCATGTTCAAGTCTTAACTCAAGTAGGAATTCATAAGCTTTACCAACTATTGGTCCAGCTTTCACACCTAGGATCTCCATAATTGCATGGCCATCTAAATCAGGGCGAATCTTTAGCAACTCTTCTTCTTCCATTAGCGCTGCAATCCGCGCTTCTAAGTGATCGTAATTAGATGCAAGCGACTCAGCCTTCTTCTTGTTTCGAGTGGTGCAATCTGCGCGGGTTAGAACATGTAGATGGGTTAGTAAATCGCCGGCATCGCGGACATACCTACGTACCGCTGAATCACTCCATTCCCCACCGCCATAGCCGTGAAAACGCAGGTGCAGAAAGACAAGTTGGGCTACATCCTCAACTACTTGATGCTCAAATCTAAGTTTCTTCAAACGTTCTTTCGTCATCCGCGCACCAACTACTTCATGGTGATGAAATGAAACGCCGCCGCCATCGATAAGCGCCCGAGTCTTTGGTTTTCCGATGTCGTGTAGTAGCGCAGCTAATCGAATTACTAGATTTGGGCCACCTAGCCGTTCTTCTAGCGCCATTGATTGTTCGACCACAGTAAGGGTGTGTTCGTAGACATCCTTATGATGGTGATGTTCATCGATCTCAAGGCGAAGTTTTGGAATCTCAGGCAAGAACTTCTCACATAACCCCGAGTCGACAAGTGTTGTAATTCCGATTCTTGGGTTCGGAGACATCATGATCTTCACAAATTCATCATGAACCCGCTCCGCCGAGACAATCTCAAGGCGAGAGGCCATCTCGCTCATAGCTGTTAAAACTTCTGGGGCGATTGCAAATCCAAGTTGAGCTGCAAACCTAGCAGCACGCAACATTCGAAGTGGATCATCGCCGAATGAGAGTTCCGGTGCTCCTGGGGTCCTTAAAGACTTAACCAGAAGATCACGAACACCGTTATGTGGGTCGATAAATGTTGGTGGCTCAGTTGTTAACTCAATTGCCATCGCATTAACTGTAAAGTCGCGGCGATAGAGATCTACTTCGATTGAATCACCAAATTTGACTTCGGGTTTGCGAGAATCTGATACGTAGACTTCACTTCTATAAGTCGTAATCTCAAAAACTAAGTCGCCTCGCTTGGCGCCTATGGTTCCAAATTTCGCACCAATTTCCCAAATTTCACTAGCCCAACTCTTCATAATCTTCTTGATGTCATCTGGACGCGCATTTGTTGTGAAATCAAGATCGTTACCGAGACGATTTAAAAGTATGTCGCGCACTGATCCACCAACTAGCGCGAGGGTAAATCCACCCTTCTTAAAGTGAGTAGCGAGCTCTAGCGCTTGTGGGGCTTTATCCCGAAGTGCAGATATTGCGATTTCACTCGCTGCTGATACTGGAGTTTCCATTAGAGCGTAAGGCTACCGAGTAGGCTTACGCCTATGACCCCGGCACCAAGTGCGGGCGGCGAAGGTAGTAAAAAGAAGCGTAATCGGCGACGTTCACGCTCAAAATCTTCAAAACGTCCGTCACTTAAGAAACAACCTTATGCAAAACGTGTTGATGAAATCAGTGCGGGCGGATTAGTTATTGATAGTTCTGGAACAAGAGGTCTATTGATTGGCCGGATTGATGCTAAAGATCCAACCCGTGAAAAATTATTGTGGTCGCTTCCTAAAGGCCATATTGAAGAAGGTGAGTCGCCAGAACAGGCTGCGGTTCGAGAGGTTCAAGAAGAGACTGGCATTGAAAGTGAGATACATAAATCACTTGGTGTGATTGATTTCTGGTTTATGGCTGGCGGAAAGCGGATTCACAAAACAGTTCATCACTTCCTGTTTAAGGAAAAGGGTGGCCAAATCGCGCCCCAAGTAAGTGAAGTTGATGATGTGCAATGGTTTCCACTTGATGAAATCGTAAACCGCCTTGCTTATCCAGATGAGAAGAAGTTGATTGCTCGTTCTAAAGAG
>VERH01000032.1 GCA_018882735.1 Candidatus Nanopelagicaceae bacterium | reverse complement strand
CGCAATTCTCGTTATTAATAACCTTCGTGATCTTGAGAAAGATAAGAGCGCTGGAAAGATAACGTTGGCAGTGAAAATCGGTGACACCCAAACTCGAAAGTTCTTTCAAGGACTTATCTTCGCACCGCTTCTAGTTGCATTGGCTCTAGTTCCAACTTCTTTCTTTTTTCTATTAGCTTTCTTGGCACTTCCTCAGATTTTGAAGGTGGCGAGTGCAATCAGATCGGGAGTGAGCGGCAGCGCTCTTATCGAACTCCTTGAGCGAACTGGAAAGATTCAAATCATCTATTCGCTAGCTATATCTTTAGCAACCTTGCTCTACGCCCGCTAAACTTTAGCCATGCTTCGCGCCGCTGTAATTGGAGCCATCATCGTCACTGCGCTGACGATTTTTTCAATCATTGATTGCTCGCGCACAGAAGAATCTAAGATCCGCAGCCTTCCAAAGTGGGCTTGGCTAGTAATAATCATCTTTGTTCCTGGAATCGGCTCGATTGCCTGGTTAGTTGCAGGAAGACCAAAAGGCCCCGGACGAGGTGGAAGAAAGAAGCGGAAGATTGTTCCGCCAGATGACAACCCGGATTGGTTGAAGAAGTTATAGCCCGCTATATGTGTGGCGGCCAGTTCCCCATACATTTATATATACATAATTAAAGAGGTAACTCGAGCCGGCAATTAGCGATAGCCAGGCCGCTTTCCGACCTTTCCAGCCTGCGGTAACGCGCGCATGCAGGTAAGCAGCATACAAAATCCAAGTGATGAAGGACCAAGTTTCTTTGGGATCCCATCCCCAATATCTTCCCCAGGCAGCTTCCGCCCAAATCGCACCCGCGATAATCGCAAAGGTCCAGAGTGGAAATACAAATGCCACCATTCGATAAGAAAGTTGATCCAAAACTTCAAGAGATGGGAAGCGTTTAGCAAATTCACTTCGCTCACCTTTGCGCTCCACTTTATCGAGCCAGAGATAAGTTGAGGCCACCGCATTTGAAAGTAAGAAGATTCCGCCCGAGGTAACGGCAGCAGCAACGTGAATCACTAACCAGATTGATTGAAGTGCTGGAACAAGTGGCGCGCTCGGGCGATAAAGAAGCGTTACTGCTGTTCCGAGAATTATTAATAATAAAAGCGCGATTGGAAGACCCAACCAGCGTAAATCGTATTTGCGACCAATTAGTAAGTAAGCGAGTGCGAAGGTAAGCGCTCCGGAGATGGAAAACTCATACATGTTTCCAAGCGGCGCCCGGCCCGCAGAAACTCCACGAGCGATCACGCCAAGCAATAATGCAGCTGAACCTATTAAGAAAAAAACGGTACCTGCACGATTTGATCTAACAGTTCGAGTGCGATCCATGGATGCGCTCGCGCGGACTGAGAATGCAGTCTCAAAGGCGTAGAAAAGGAAGGCAAAGGCGTAAGCGAAGAGCGCCACATAGATAAGGTCATTTGAGATGTAGGCCCAATCTCTATCTGTCATCTGCTCACCTCCGTAACCATCTTCTTGATTTCATCCTCTAACCCAGGAAGGCGATTTAGCGCCAACCCTGCGACTTCAAGCCTGCCATTCGATTCGCGGACGAATATTCGTCGCTGCCTAATGAAGAGCGAAGCCATCAGAGAAGCGATGGCAACGATACTTCCTGCTAGCGCCCAAGGCTTGCCAGGATCTTTAACAACTTGGAGATTTACCCAAGGAACGGCGCCATTTAATGTGATTGTCCCCACCTCGGGATTTCCAAAGGCATAACTCTCACCAATCGATAAACCCCATAAACCAATCCGCTCCATCTCACTCGTATCGATTCGATAAACCGATTGTGGAATGCCGCTATCCATCTTCAAATCACCTTGCCAGACTGAAACAAGGAGCCTTGGGTCAAGTAGATCGGGATAAGAGGAGAAGCCGCCCCTAACTTCATCACGTGCCGCGGTTGGGAAGAACGATGCAACAAATCCAATCTGTGGATCCATATCTGGAACCTTGATTGCTCCAATCGAAGAGAGATTCGCATCTTGCGGCAGGAATGGAACTGGCCCTTCAAACTTTATATTGCCATCCTTATCGCGCACGGTTACTAAAGGTGAGAAACCATTCGCTTGCAGGTAAACCCGCGAATCGCCAAAAGTTAGTGGTTGATTTACTCGTACAATCTTTGGTTCTGGTTGGTCTTTCGTTGAATCTGAAACTAACGCTGTCAATTTGTAATCAAGTGGTTGGCGAGTTTCTGGATCATATTTTGCTTCAAAGTTTGCGGCAGTAACGATAAAGGCTGGCATATCCGCGACATCAAAGAATCTCCCTGGAGCAAGATTGTCATAACTTGTAGGGACGTTTATAAATCGCTCCCCAATCGTCACGATTGCTTCTCCGCGCATACCAAAGACCGAACTAGCTCCAACTCCTAGCAGTATGACAATCAGTGCAAGATGGAAGATCAAATTTCCAGTTTCACGCAGATATCCCTTCTCGGCTGCAATTGCTCCCTCGCTTAGAGTTATCCGGAAACGATTCTTCTTTAGCCACGCTTCTGCTTTATCAAGGGTGCCATCGCTCTCTTGGTGAAATTCAAATTGTTTTAGCGAACTTGGCGCTGTGGTCGGTTTGCTTAATGCCTCTTTGGCGTAGTGCCAGGTTCTAGGAACCACACACCCAATCAGCGAGATAAACAAAAGAATGTAGATCGCAGAAAACCATGGTGATCCATAGACATCAAAGAGGTAGAAACGATCCATCCACTTCGCAGTATTGGGATCATTTTCAAAATACTCACGTACCTTTAGCGGAGATTGAGTTCGTTGTGGAAAGAGAGAGCCAGGGATTGAGGCGAGACCCAAGAGCAAGAGAAGGATGAGTGCATTACGCATACTCGTGAGTTGACGCCATAAATAGCGTAAGAAAGATGTTCCTTGTAGTTCAGGTGCGCTCATTTAAATCACCGGAACGAAATCAGCAATCGTTCCCCTAAGGTCTGCCATCAGAGATTCCCAAAGACCAAATAACTGCATCAGGCCGATAGTAATTAGGAATGCACCACCAATAACTGAGATTAACTTTCCACGCTTTGCAATCGCTTTTTGTAGTCCCTTTGATTTATCAATCATTAAGGCAAATAGAATGAATGGTAGGCCTAGCCCTATGCAATAGGCGAAGGAGAGAATTGCTCCACGTAGCGCACTTGCTTCAATTATTGAAATCGTTTGCACGGCTGCGAGCGTTGGACCGATACATGGAGTCCATCCCAGTCCAAACATGAAACCTAGAAGCGGCGCGCTAAGTAACCCACTCTTTGCTACAAATGGAACTTTGAAGGAGCGATAGAACTTCTCTGGGAATAAGAAGATGAGACCAAAGAGAATTGTTAAAACTCCTAGTAACCGGGCAAGGTTCTCTGAGTTACTTATGATCCGTGAACCTAGCTCCCCAAATAGCGCTCCATAGGAAATAAAGAGAATTGAAAACCCCAGAACAAATAATGATGCTCCGGTCAGAACTTTCCGTTTCGAGCCCGCGACTCCGCCAACATATGCGAGGTAGCCGGGAACAAGTGGAATAACGCAGGGTGAAGCAAAAGAGATAAGGCCAGCTACTAGGGCAACGAGCGAGGCAAGCAGAATCCCGCCATCAAAGACTTGATCTACAAAAAAGTCGCTCATTCGTTTACTAAATCTGTAAGTAGTTCATCTAGCGTCGAATAGGTGATCTCACCACTAATTCGAGCAGCAACCTTTCCTTCTTTATCTATAAGCAATGTAGTTGGGATGGCATTGACACTTAATTGGCCCGTGAAATCGGCGAGTAGTGCATCATCGGTAATAGTTGGATAAGTAAGACTAAAGCGCTCCACAAAGGCACGTGCTGCCACCAAGTTATCTCGAGTAAGCACGCCTACAAATTGCACTTGTGGATGCGCAACGGATAACTCCTGAAGCGCAGGCGCCTCGGCTCTACATGGTGAACACCAGGATGCCCAGACATTCATTAATTGGACTCGGCCCTTTTCTTGGATATAACTACCGCCATCAAGAAGTGGGCCGGTAATCGGTGGCGCTACTTCGCGCTCTGACTTTTCAATGATTGTGACTATGCCATTTCCTGAAATGAAAGATTGTTCATTTGCTTGAAACTCACCTCCACCAGTCGAGCAAGCGGTAAGAGTAAAAATGAGAAGTATCGGGAGAAGCCGCTTCATTTTTATCTTTTCTTCTCCGGTAGAAGATGTCTTGCTGGTTCGCTATAAGTGAGACCTACAATTTTTCCGGATGCATCAAAGTGAAGACTTGTAACCGAAGCAAGCGAACATTGTCGCTTCCGTGGATCATGAAGGAAAGGTCTTCCCTCGACCGAAGATCTCAAAATCCAAATTGGAAGTTGATGCGAGACAACAAGCGCATCTTTTCCATTTGCTGCCAGACGGGCATGCTCAACTGCAGCCTTCATGCGCGCGATCTGCTCTTTGTAAGGCTCGCCCCATGATGGTCGCCAGGGATTCCAAAGATGTCGCCACGCACCTGGGCGCTTTAATACGCCATCTCCAACTGCGAATGGTTTTCCTTCAAAAATATTGGCAGCTTCTATCAAGCGATCATCGGTTTGAATATCTAATTTATGCGCACTCGCAATTGGTGATGCTGTTTGCTGCGCGCGCTCAAGTGGTGAAGCGTGAATTGCGCCAAGTGATAACTCTTTTGACCAATCTGCGACAGCCTGTGCCATCTCTATTCCACGTTCTGAGAGGCGCCATCCTGGTTGACGTCCATAAAGGATGCTCTCGGGATTATGAACCTCGCCATGGCGAACCACATGAACTGTTGATGAAATCGCGCTCGCCTCACTCATGCGGGAAAGCATAAACGAGAAGCCTTAGAGCTATTTCGTTACTGTTCCCACATGCCACGTATCGCTTTCTTTGATGTAGATAACACTCTTACGCGTGGCTCAACTCTCTATTTTCTTGGTCGTGGAATGTATAACCGTGGCTTTTTCAATAAGCGCGATGTGGGGGCATGGGTGCTTGCCAATATCCGTTTTCGTATGACTGGTACCGAAAAATCTGAAGTTATCGAACGATTTCAAAAATCTGCAACTGATTTCATTGCCGGTCATAAAGTTGATGAGATAAGAATTATTGGTGAGGAGATCTACAACGAATTCGTCTCACCTTCCCTTTGGGGTGGAACTATGGCACTTGCCAAAAAGCATCTTGATGCCGGCGATGAAGTCTGGCTAGTCACTGCATCGCCGCAAGATTTCGCAGAACTAATCGCAGACAAACTCGGGTTTACCGGGGCCCTAGGAACTCGCGCTGAAACCAAAGATGGAAAATACACCGGTAATCTCATTGGTAATTTGTTACACGGTAAAGAAAAAGCACGCGCGGTTCTGGAATTAGTAAATTCAAGAGAGATAAATATTAAAGATTGCTTTGCTTATTCAGATTCGCATAATGATTTGCCGCTTTTGGAGAGCGTTGGTCATCCAAATGCAATTAATCCAGATGCAAAACTACGAATTATCTCATTCTCTTCGGGGTGGCCGGTACATGATTTCCGTAGGCTCCGTTGGCTAAATCGTTTTATTGGTCCACTCGTTAGTCGCCTTGCAGGATTTTGGACTTACCTCACAGCGCGCAACAAATAGCGGTAGCGTTGACCCCTTATGTCACTTGCCGATTCGGTGCGCGCTAATTTAGGTCCGACCTTTGCTGATGACCTGCGCACTCGCTCGGATGAAGAATTAATCGAGTTATTTAAACTCCGCCCCGATTTAATTAACCCGATTCCCGCAGACCTAACAACGCTTGCTTCGCGAGCCACATCAGCACCAAGCTTGATTCGAGCGATTGAGGGATTAAATCAATGGCAGATCCAAGTTTTGGAAGCTGCTTCACTCTTTGAGGATTCATTTACTTGCGCTGAGATAGTCGAGCTAACCATCAAGGGCGCCGAATTTGTTGTTAAAGAATTAACTAATTTGGGACTGCTTTACAAAGATGGAAAGAAGTTTCGGATTGCACGCGCTGTTCGCGATATTTTAGGTGATTACATCGCAGGACTTGGCCCAAGTGTTGCCCAAGTGATTGATTTTAAAGCTCTTACGAAAGCGCCTAGTGGTGCAATTGAATTACTCGAACGTCTTATGTGGGGGCCGCCGCGAGGTGAAGTCGGTGATATCCATAAAAAAGGTGGCGTAATTGAGTGGTTGTTAAAGAATAAATTTCTTATCCCGGTCGATTCAAAAACAGTTCTGCTACCGAGAGAGGTTGCGCTACACCTTCGAGGTGGAAAACTTCATAAGAGCTATTTGACTGGTGCTCCCTCCCTGGAAGGAAAGTCGGTTACCCAAGGTGAATCCGACCGAGCTGCGGTTGCATCAATTTCGAGCTTACTAAGACTGGTAAGCGAACTACTAAATTTCTGGGCAGAAGAAACTCCAACTGCTCTGCAGTCGGGTGGTTTAGGTGTTCGGGATTTGAAGAAAGCTTCGGAACATCTCAGCGCAGAGGAAAATTACACGGCCTTTATCGCAGAGTTGGCTTATCAAATAGGAGTATTGAGTATCGAAGCCGATGGCAGGATTCTTCCCAACGCTAACTTCGATATCTTCCAAACCAAGAACTTCGAGGAACAATGGTGGGAGCTGGCATCTTGCTGGCAATCAAGTTCGCGAGTGAGCGGACTGGTTGGAAGAGTCGATTCCAGGAATGTAACTGCCCTTGGTAGTGAGCTAGATAGAGCTAATGCCGCTCGAATTCGGCGAATAATCATCGATTCATTCGAAGTAGGAATTTCACCCACTCTTGATTCGCTGACTAATACTGCGCGTTGGAGTTACCCACATCGCCGCGCCTTAACAATTAACTCTGAAACTGTAACTTGGATGGCTCGCGAAGCAGAGTGGTTGGGAATCACCGGAGCCGGAGCTCTTTCTTCATTTGGAAAGAAGTTTAGAAATGGTGAGAAAAGATTAGGGATTGACGCTGCGCTTCCAGCGCCTGTGGATCACATACTTATTCAAGGCGATAACACTGCTATCGCCCCCGGTCCGTTGACCGTTGAAATATCTCGCCAACTTTCAACTTTTGCCGATATCGAAAGTCGTGGCAGCGCTACCGTCTATCGATTCTCCGAGGGCTCGCTTCGGCGTGGTCTTGATCATGGCCACACCGGTGAGGAGATTCGCAGCTTCTTGAAAGAGATCTCAAAAACTCCCGTTCCGCAGCCGCTCGATTACTTGATTACTGATGTTGCTAAGAAACATGGTCGGCTCCGAGTTGGCTTTGCGAATTGCTATATCCGTTGTGATGATGAAGCAATCATCGCCGCAATCCTGAAGGATAAAAACTTAGAACACTTACGTTTACGCCAAATCGCTCCCCAAGTTCTAGTTGGCGATGCAGAAAGCTCAGACATGATGGATGAGCTTCGCGAAGCGGGCTACTTCCCATCTGGCGAAAATGGCCAAGGCGCAGTCATCCAACTTCCGGTCTCACATCGCGCCAAGGCAAGACCTAAGCCGCCGCGAATTGTTGGTGAGATAGCAGCGCCAAGTGAGGACATTCTTAAAGTTGCAATTCGCACTCTTCGAACCGGAGAGAAGAGCGCTCCGAAGCGAACCTCTGGTGAACTCCCACGAAGTAGCTCTAGCGAGACCCTCGACTTACTTAATGAATACCTCGGTAAAGGGATCGCGCTTCGAATTGGTTATGCCGACACAAATGGTGCAGTCTCACTTCGCATAATCGATCCACTCTCGATATCTCTTGGAACTCTGATTGCAAAAGATCACCTGACCAATGGGATTACCCCGTTTAAAATCGCTCGAATTACGGGAGTCACGCGAGCATGAACCTACGGCAGACTAGCCCTGTGAGAGATGCGATGTTGGAAGACCTTCGCGCACTCGTTGAATGCGAGAGCCCAACCGATGACCTTGCTGCATGTAAAAGAGTTGTCGAGCTTGCTGCTGAAATTTCAAAGCGCGTAACAGGCGCTAAGGGTGATGTAGTTGAAGAAGGCGGTCGCCCAGTTTTCTGGTTGGGAAGTAAATCACCGAAAGTCCTTCTTCTTGCCCTCCTCGATACAGTCTGGCCAATTGGATCCTTCACACCGCTCTGGCGAGTTGAAGGTGATTTAGCTCGAGGACCTGGTTGTTTTGATATGAAAGCTGGATTCATCCAAGCTCTCTACGCCATGAAGGACCTTGATAGAAATCAAGTAGCGCTAGTTGCCACCACAGATGAAGAAACTGGCTCGGCAACATCGCGTGCACTTATCGAGCGATTGAGTAAGAGCGCTAAAGCAGTTCTCGTCTTTGAAGCTGCAATCGATGGAAAGGTAAAGATTGGTCGGAAGGGAACTTCGATGTACACAATCACCCTTCATGGTCGCGCTGCACATGCCGGACTTGAACCTGAAAAAGGAATAAATACAACGATAGAGATGGCTCGGATAGTTGAAGCGTTAGTTAAATTAGAGAATCAAGAGCTGGGAACTTCGGTTGTTCCTACCGTGCTCAAATCTGGAACCACCACAAATACGGTTCCCGCCCTTGCCACGCTCGATGTTGATTCACGCTCCTTTTCAATGGCAGAAATGGAGCGCGTCAAGAGCGCTATCTATGAACTTAAGCCACTTCACCCGCAAGCGCGTATCGAAGTTATTGGTGGCATTAACCGTCCACCACTTGAGAAAAGTTCGACTGAATCTCTATATGAAAAGTTAGAGAACGTCGCAACAAAATTAGGAATGGGAACGATCGGTTCTGCAGTTGTTGGTGGCGCCAGTGATGGAAATTTTGCAGGTATCCATACCCAAGTTCTTGATGGTCTAGGCGCAGTAGGAAGTGGCGCACATGCCTTAACTGAGAACATCTCAATCAGCGATCTTGAACCAAGAGCCAGGCTCGTTGTTGAGCTAGTTAAAGAAATACTTTCATGAGCGATGGACCACTAATCGTCCAGAGCGATAAGACGCTCCTTTTAGATATCGATCATCCGCTCTCTACCGAATGTCGTCGTGCGATCGCGCCCTTTGCAGAATTAGAGAAATCTCCAGAACATATTCATACCTACCGCTTGACTTCACTTGGGCTTTGGAACGCGAGAGCAGCGGGCCATGATGCTGAGCAAGTTATCGACACGCTCCTTAAGTACTCACGCTACGCCGTCCCAAATGCGCTTCTACTTGATGTCGCTGAAACGATGGGGCGATATGGGCGACTCCGCATCGAATCTCACCCAATTCATGGCTTAATTCTTATCTCTACCGATGTTGCGGTTCTCCAAGAGGTTATTAGAGCTAAAAAAGTCGCACCACTTCTTGGCGCAAAGATTGATGATGAGACTGTCACCGTCCATCCCAGCCAGCGCGGTCACCTAAAACAAGCGCTACTTCGCCTTGGTTGGCCGGCGGAGGATTTCGCGGGCTACGTAGATGGTCAAGCACACTCAATCTCACTTAAAGAAGAGGGTTGGAAATTAAGGGATTACCAACGTTTAGCCGCCGAGGGTTTCTGGCATGGAGGTTCGGGTGTAGTTGTTCTTCCATGTGGCGCTGGCAAAACACTTGTTGGCGCAGCTGCTATGGCACATGCACAAGCCACAACTTTGATTCTCGTAACAAATACAGTAGCCGCTCGTCAATGGCGCGATGAGCTACTTCGCAGAACCTCGCTAAATGAAGATGAGATCGGCGAATACTCCGGAGCTAAAAAGGAGATCCGTCCCGTCACCATCGCTACCTATCAGGTTATGACAACACGTAAGAATGGCGTATATGCACACCTTGATCTCTTTGACTCACACGATTGGGGTTTGATTATTTATGACGAAGTTCATTTACTTCCTGCTCCAATATTCCGTTTCACCGCTGATATCCAATCGCGTCGTCGCCTCGGATTAACCGCAACGCTTGTCCGTGAGGATGGAATGGAGGGCGAGGTCTTCTCGCTCATCGGACCAAAGCGCTTTGATGTCCCTTGGAAAGAGATCGAAGCCCAGGGCTACATCGCACCGGCTGATTGCGTTGAAGTGCGCGTGACTCTTACCGATCACGAACGCCTCACTTATGCCACCGCGGAGCAAGAAGAGAAATATCGTTCATGTTCCACGACTGCTACTAAGAAGAATGTGGTGCTCGCGCTTGCTAAACAACATGAAAACGATCAGACCTTAATCATCGGTCAATACATAAACCAGATTGATGAGATTGCCGAAGCGCTCGGTGTCCCAATCATCAAAGGCGATACTCCGGTTAAAGAGCGTGAAGTGCTATTTAACCAATTTAGAACTGGCGAACTGAAGTGCCTGGTGGTCTCAAAAGTAGCTAATTTCTCTATCGATCTACCAGAAGCATCTATCGCTATCCAAGTTTCAGGAACCTTTGGCTCGCGCCAAGAAGAGGCTCAAAGGTTGGGCCGAATCCTCCGCCCTAAGTCAGATAGCCGTTCAGCGCGTTTCTATTCAGTAGTGGCCCGAGACACCATCGATCAAGATTTTGCACAGAACCGCCAGCGATTCCTGGCCGAACAGGGCTATTCCTACCGCATCATCGATGCGGATGAATTAATTGCTTAACTCTTGCGAGCGATCTCGCGCCGCTTTCATCGCTTCATAAACAATCTCGTGCCACTTACTGGAATCAAAAACTGATAAAGCTGCGGCAGTTGTTCCATTAGGGCTAGTGACATTCTCGCGTAACGTCTTGGCATCTTTACCTGACTCATTAACCATCTTCGCCGCTCCAAGTAGAGTTTGTGAGACCAAGAGCTTTGCTGAGCTCTCATCTAGTCCGAGCTTTCTTGCCCCTTCAACCATCGCTTCCACAAATCCAAAGAAGTAGGCCGGACCCGATCCACTTGTTGCAGTCACCGCATCCATCTGCGATTCATCCACTAAAACCGTTGCCCCAGAACTTGAAAGAAGTGATTCGACCCATTCGACATCGGATTTAGTTGCGCTCTTACCCGCAGTGATTGCTGACATGCCAACTCCCATAAGTAGAGGGGTGTTTGGCATAACGCGAACCACGCGAGCACTTGAACCGACCATCTCTTGGATTTTCGAACTCTTTACCCCCGCTAAGAGCGAGACAATGAGAGTTCCGTCCTTTAACTCTTTTTTGATTTCGCTCAGAGTTTTCTCAACATCCTGCGGTTTGACCGCTAAAAGAACAACATCAGAATCTGAGATTAAACCGCTTTTGGCGCCAAACTTTGCAAAAAGCTCCGCTTCGCGATCTGCGCGCTTCTCTTTGATAGTAATAGCTGCGCTGCTTATACCTATCCTTTCTAAAGCAGTAATCATCGCTTCACCCATTACCCCGGCGCCGACGATTGCGACTCTAGAAAAGGCCATATGACAAGGCTACCTCTCTATCCGTATCCTCAAGCCCCTTATGACTGAGATCAATACGAACTTCCCCCGCGATTGGTTTGAATTTCCTGATCCACTTAACCCCAAACAGATCTTTAAATGCGATCTAACCTGGCTAACCTCAAACTGGAACTGCATTTTTGGTACGGGGTGTAAGGGAATAGATAAGGAATTCCCCGATCACGGCTGCTGCTCAGATGGTGCTTACTACAACGGAGCCAGCGATGAGAAGCGTGTTACTAAAGCGGCAAAACGCCTTACAAAAGATATCTGGCAGAACTACGATGTGGCTCGCAAGAACAAAACTTTAAAAATAACTGAAATTGGTCTAGATAAGGAACGAAAAACTCGCAAGGTCAACAAAACATGTATTTTCTTTAATGAGAAGTCATTTAGTGAGGAGTATTTTGGTTGCGCACTCCATCACCTTGCGAATAAAGAGGACGTCCACTACTTAGAAACAAAACCTGACATTTGTTGGCAACTTCCACTTCGTCGCTCTTGGGAGACCCGCGAAGTCGGAGATAACAAATACAGCGTTGTAGTGATTGGTGAATACACGCGCGAAGCTTGGGGCGCCGGAGGCGCCGACCTCGATTGGTACTGCACCTCTAATACTGAAGCTCACACGGGTTCAAATCCAGTCTATTTAACAAATAAAACTGAATTGATAGCGCTGATGAACGAGCCCGCTTACGAAATACTAAAGTCTAAATGCGATTCGTTACGTAAATCTTTACCACTCTTTGTGATTCATCCAGCTTCACGTTAGCGGCGCTTTCTAGAACGTGGCGGTATAACGCGATCAAGTAATTCCTCGACAACTAGGGTTACATCACCTTTTGCGCGAGAGAGATTTGCTTCAAATCCCTTGAGAAATTCATTAATTGCCGGCTCTGAAATAACTCCCACAAGTGGGCCGTATTTATCTTTAAATAAGTTATTAGCCAATCTGCTGATTGCCTGGGCCAATTCTGTGCGAGCTTCATCAAGGCTAGGTTCCGGGCGAGCGCCGCTAATGACGCCAGAAGAAGGTTCTTCGCGCATGGCGCGCATATAGCTCTCCCGAGAATTTCCTGTGCTCATGATGCCCAATCCTCTCAGAGCACTAACATGAGTGCCATGCGAGCTAGATTAAGAAGAAGGCCAATCCGCACACTCGCCAGCTCTCTATCGCTAGTTCTCTCTTTCACTGTGTTGATCCCGATTCAAGCAGTTGCCCTAACTTTCAATTCAGCACCTGCAAAAGTGTGGGGGCATCTCTATGCCGGTAAAGAGTCCCAAGATTTTCTTCAGGGCAGCGTTCGAACCTCTTCTCTAG
>VERH01000065.1 GCA_018882735.1 Candidatus Nanopelagicaceae bacterium | reverse complement strand
GATGATGGTTCTGCGCGCGCTCGAGCGCTTATTGAGGTTGGAGTTGATGTAATTGTTGTCGATACGGCACACGGACATCATCGCGCTGTACTAGATGCGATTTCTCGGATAAAGGATTCGTATGGTGACCAGGAAGTTATTGGCGGAAATGTCGCAACCCGCGCTGGTGCCCAAGCGCTAATTAATGCCGGCGCAGATGCGGTCAAAGTTGGAGTTGGGCCGGGTTCAATTTGTACAACTCGAGTGATTGCTGGAGTTGGAGTTCCCCAAGTAACAGCAATCATGGAAGTTGCAAAGGCATGTAAGAAAGCCGATGTCCCACTTATTGCCGACGGCGGCTTACAGCATTCGGGAGATATCGCTAAAGCAATTGTCTCCGGCGCCGATACCGTGATGTTGGGATCACTGCTTGCGGGTTGTGATGAATCTCCCGGTGAACTATTAGAGAGTAATGGAAAGAAATTTAAGCGCTATCGAGGTATGGGATCTCTAGGTGCAATGCAATCCCGCGGAGAAACAAAGTCTTTCTCTAAAGATAGATATATGCAAGATGATGTTCTCTCAGAAGACAAGCTTGTTCCAGAAGGTATTGAAGGAAAAGTAACTTATCGTGGCTCAGTCGCCACAGTAGTTCACCAGCTTGTTGGCGGGCTACGTTCTGGAATGGGTTATGCCGGTGCTGAGAACATCGAGGCGCTGCAAAAACGCGGTCGATTAATCCAAATCACCAGTGCGGGGCTGCAAGAGAGCCATCCACATGATGTTTTAGATGTCGCTGATGCTCCGAATTACTTCCAGGATAGAAGGAGTTAATCGTGGTCGATATTGAGATCTCTGAAGGAAAGCGGGCGCGTACGGCATATTCATTTGATGATGTCTCGATAGTTCCTTCTCGTCGCACCCGTGAGCCGCAAGATGTATCACTTGCTTGGCAGATCGATGCTTATCGCTTTGATTTGCCGTTGATGGCAGCTCCGATGGACTCCGTTGTCTCACCTGAAACGGCAATTGCTATCGGCAAATTGGGCGGACTTGGCGTGCTAAATCTTGAGGGCTTATGGACTCGATATGAGAATCCAAAGATCCAACTAGGTGAGATCTCATCAATTCCAGCCGAACAAGCAACTGCACGTATGCAAGAACTATATAAAGCGCCGATTCGTCCCGAATTAATCAAAGAGCGCTTAGCCGAGATTCGCGCGGCTGGCGTAACTGTTGCAGGCGCGCTCTCGCCCCAACGCACCGCTGATTTTCATAAAACGGTAGTTGATGCTGGAGTTGATCTCTTTGTTATCCGCGGGACGACGGTGAGCGCAGAACATGTCTCAGCCAAGAGTGAACCGTTAAATCTTAAGAAATTCATCTATGAGTTGGATGTTCCTGTCGTTGTTGGCGGGTGCGCCACGACTACTAGCGCGCTGCACTTAATGCGCGCTGGCGCTGCCGGCGTTTTAGTGGGATTCGGTGGCGGCGCTGCACATACAACGCGCCAAGTACTCGGAATCTCTGTTCCAATGGCAACTGCAGTTGCAGATGTCGCAGCAGCCCGTCGTCAATACTTAGATGAATCCGGCGGAAGATATGTACATGTAATAGCCGATGGCTCGGTAGGAAAGAGTGGAGATATTCCAAAGGCGATTGCTTGTGGAGCGGATGCGGTCATGCTTGGCTCGCCGCTAGCGCGCGCCGAAGAAGCGCCTGGTCGTGGTTGGCATTGGGGTAGCGAGGCGCATCACGCTGAGTTACCTCGTGGAACTCGAGTACATGTCGGAACTACTGGATCTTTGGAAGAAATTCTCATCGGACCTTCGCATTCAGCTGATGGAAGTATGAACTTGTTTGGCGCGCTCCGCCGAGCAATGGCAACGTGCGGTTACTCAGAACTGAAGGAATTTCAACGCGTTGAGATCGTTTTAAATAAAGGTTGACCTTGCAGCGAAGCAATCACGTCTTAGTCATTGATTTTGGCGCCCAATACGCCCAATTAATCGCCCGCCGGGTCCGCCAAGCAAATGTGTATAGCGAGATTGTTCCATCAACGCTAAGCGCCGAAGAGATTATGGCGCGTAATCCGCGCGCAATCATCTTGTCGGGCGGGCCTGCTTCAGTTTATGTAGAAGGTGCACCACGTCTTGATTCAAAAGTTTTTGAATTAGGTATTCCCATCTTTGGAATCTGTTATGGCTTTCAAGCGATGGCCCAAAGCTTAGGTGGCCAAGTAGCGAAGAACGATATCTCTGAATACGGCCGAACTCATTTCAGCGCAGATACCACTTCACATCTCTTTACCGGATTGGATTCAAATTTTGATGTCTGGATGAGCCATGGCGATAGCGTTGTGGCGCCACCTGCTGGATTTACAACTATCGGCCGGACTGAAAATACTCCAGTCGCAGCCTTTGAAAATGAAAGTGGCCAATTCGCCGGAGTGCAATTTCATCCAGAAGTTCTGCATACCGATTTTGGCCAAGAGATACTTAAGCGTTGGCTACTTGATGTCGTAAAGTGCAAACCGACTTGGACTTCTGAGAACATCATCGAAAATGAAGTAGTGAATATAAAGTCACAAGTTGGCACAGATCGAGTAATTTGTGGTTTATCTGGTGGCGTTGATTCAGCTGTTGCGGCCGCTCTAGTGCAACGCGCAATTGGCCAACAACTTACTTGTGTATTCGTCGATCACGGACTATTACGCGAAGGCGAAGCCACCCAGGTCGAAGAGGATTTTGTTAAGGCAACTGGGGTAAAGCTAATAGTTGTTGATGCAAAGGAGCGGTTCTTAGCTGCGCTTAACGGAGTTATTGATCCAGAAGCAAAACGGAAGATAATTGGAAGAGAATTTATTCGAGTCTTTGAAACTGCTGCTCGCGATCTAACGAGTGGTGGCGAAGTTAAATTTTTAGTGCAGGGCACTCTCTATCCAGATGTGGTTGAGTCCGGCGGTGGAAGTGGTACTGCAAATATAAAGTCCCACCACAATGT
>VERH01000064.1 GCA_018882735.1 Candidatus Nanopelagicaceae bacterium | reverse complement strand
CCCGCTATCGCCTGATTACTGGAAATAGCACTGAAATTGTAGGCAAGCTCGCCGATAGCCTTTATGACATCTTTATTCTTAGAAAAAGCCGGGATATCTTTGAAAATGTCGAGAATGCACATCGCTCACTTCGTCCCGGCGGCGTACTTGTTATTGATCGCGCCCTAATGGGTGGAAAAGTCGCCGATCCAACCCAACGCGATGAGGCTACGGTTGCGTTTCGTGATGCGATAAAGGTCATTCGGGAAGCACGAGAACTATGGATGCCGATGCTGCTTCCAGTCGGCGATGGCGTTCTGGTTGCCACGAAGATATAGGCACTTAGGATTACATCATGTTCGGCGTCGGGATGGGCGAGTTCCTTGGATTAATAGTCCTAGGTCTATTTCTAGTTGGCCCAGACAAGTTGCCAACCGCGGCTAAAGATTTCGCGCGGATTATTCATAAGGTAAGAAATTTCACCTCAGATGCTTCTAAGGAGCTAAAGAAAAATCTCGGTCCAGGTTTTGAGGACTTAGATGTGAAGGATCTGACCCCGAAGAACCTGGCGAAGAAAGTACTAGGTGATGCGCTCGAGGAAACAAAGCCAGTCATAAACGAAGCGCGGGCTCGGAGTAAAGAGTTAAAAGATATCGCCAAGATAGATCCTGATTTGTTATGACCGAAGCAATAAAGTCAGCAATCGAGAGTGAGTTAGCAAAGGTTTCAGACCCCGAATTACATCGCCCCATAACTGAGTTAGGTATGGTGGAGCGGATTGATTTCAAAGATGGTCTTGCTGAAGTTTCAATTCTGCTCACCATCACTGGTTGTCCCATGCGTGACCGGTTACAGAAAGATGTAACGCAAGCTACGTTAAAGGTTTCTGAAGTAAAGAACGTGAAAGTCAACTTCGGTGTAATGAATGATGAACAGCGCGATCGAGTAAAGAAGTTACTCCGTGGTGGCCGCGAGAAATTCATTCCATTTGCCCAACCTGAATCTTTAACTCGAGTAATCGGAGTCTCATCAGGTAAAGGCGGCGTCGGAAAAAGTAGCGTGACGGTAAATCTTGCGGTAGCGCTAGCGCAACGAGGATTAAAGGTCGGCTTACTAGATGCTGATGTATATGGTCATTCAATTCCGCGGGCTTTGGGCATTGAGGGCAAACGACCGACGGCAATCGACCAGACCTTTATTCCACTTGAGGCTTATGGAGTTAAGACAGTATCAATTGAGATGTTTAAGCCAGATCGAGCCGATCCAGTTGCCTATCGCGGCCCGCTACTACATCGCGTGCTGGAGCAGCTCTTAAGCGATGCATATTGGGGCGACTTAGATTTCTTACTTCTAGATCTTCCGCCTGGCACGGGTGACATCGCAATCTCTCTCGGACAACTAATTCCAGGCTCAGAAATCTTGGTAGTAACAACGCCACAAATCGCAGCCGCAGAAGTTGCCGAACGCGCTGGAAGAATTGCTCATCAGCTAAAACAGCAGATTATTGGCGTCATCGAGAATATGTCTCCTTATCTTCCGGAAGGAAGTAATACAACAGTTGCCCTCTTCGGCGAAGGTGGCGGTGAAGAAACAGCTAAGCGGTTATCTAATTTGGTCGGCGCTGATGTACCACTTCTCGGCAAGATTCCATTTGATATTGCGCTTCGTGAAGGTGGCGATAGTGGTCAACCGGTCGTAACTGCAAAACCAGATTCACCGGCCGCGCTTGAATTTGAGAGCGTTATCGATCAGCTAACAGTTCGAAAGAAGTCGCTACTTGGAGTTCGACTCGGGCTTAGTACCTGAGCTTTCTTGTAGTTTCTTAATCTCTTCCACTAGATCCTTACGCATCGCAGCCAACTCTCTGACCATATATTCGGTTACAGCGAGATTCCGCTCATCTCTGCTCCGATCCTCTTGTGAGGTAACGCGATCACGGTCAGCTTGGCGATTCTGTGCAAGCAGAATAAGCGGCGCTGCATAGGAGGCTTGTAGGGAGAGCAAGAGCGTTAGAAAAATAAATGGATACTCATCGAACCTAAATTCACTCGGACCAATTGCATTCCAAATTACCCAACTGACTACGAAAACTGTCATGTAAACAAGGAAGCGCGCAGTTCCAATAAATCTCGCAAAACGCTCGGAGAGTCGTCCTAAGGTTTCTGGATCGTAATTAGGACGGATTGATCTTTTAGATTCACGTGGAATTGAGAGCCTTGATTTCTCCTTCATGAGAGATCCTCCCCATCTCTATTACGCCAATTCTCGGGTAATAAGTGATCAAGTACATCATCGACAGTTACGGCACCTAGTAGACGGTTATGTTCGTCAACTACGGGAAGCGCAATCAAGTTGTAATTAGCTAGATTTTTTACGACTTCGTTTAGCCCTGCTTCCGGTGACAATGCAGTTTCAGTCGCATCTACGATCAAACCAAGATTTAGCGCCGGCGGTTCACGGAGCAATTGCTGGAGGTGCACTACGCCAATAAATCTTCCAGTTGGAGTCTCAAGTGGCGCTCTACATACAAAGACTTGCGAAGCTAACGCGGGAGCAAGTTCTTTGCGGCGAACAGCAGCTAACGCATCGGCGACGCTTGCATCAACATCCAGAATCACCGGATCTGTGGTCATCATTCCGCCAGCAGAGTAATCCTCGTACTTCATCAATCGCCGAACATCCTCAGCATCAGTCTCTTCCATTAAACTCAAAAGTTCTTCAGCAGTCTCAGGTTCGACCTCCTTCAAAACATCTGCGGCATCATCTGGAGCCATCTCGCCAAGGACGTCGGCGATCCGATCCTCTTCCAGGTTTGTAACTAGCGCAACGCGATCCTTATCATCCATTTCTTCTAAGACATCGGCGAGCTTGTCATCATCTAAACCTTTAACTAACTCAGCGCGTTCCTCAATCTCCAAATCTCGAAGCGTCTCAACAACTTCCTGGGCGCTCATCAAAGCCACATCTTGGTTATCTAGGGATGCTTGCGGAGCGCTTAATCTTGACTCATACTCAATTTCGCTCCAAGCAAGAGTATTCGAGG
>VERH01000031.1 GCA_018882735.1 Candidatus Nanopelagicaceae bacterium | reverse complement strand
ATCGCATCCGAGTGATGGCGCAAACCGCTTGAGCAATCTAAGGTGCTCAGCCGCTGAGCTCCCGGCGAATTCATCTCCAACAGCGCTGGGGTTTGCATCAAGATTTAAGACAATGATCTTCTTTGCCTTCGAACTCACGATTGCTGCGAGTTGTTCTTTCAAAAGTAGATGTGGGAGAACGCTTGAGAACCATGATCCTGGTCCGAAAGTTAGCCAATCTGCACCTGCGATTGCGGCGATGCCTTGAGGAGTTGCAGGGGCATCAGGTGGAATGAGGGTGAGATTCTCTAACGCCCCCTTTCCGAGCGCTACCTCTTTCTGGCCGCGAATGACTTGTGTTCCTTGCCAACTCTTAAAAGTTCCCTCGATATCTAGTGGCGTGAGCGACATCGGGAGAACGCGGCCCACAACTTTCAGCAGCGCACCAACTCGATCTAGGCCTTGAATTGGATCACCATCTCTATCCCAAAGCGCTGCTAGAAGTAAGTTACCGATTGCATGTCCATTTAGTTCACCTTCTGAAGTAAATCGATATTGCATTAAGTCGGCCCAATTACGACCCCATTCATCATCGGCGCATAAGGCGGCGAGGGCCATTCGTAAATCTCCGGGTGGTAGCGAATTAAATTCATCTCTTAATCTGCCGCTTGAGCCACCATTATCTGCAACTGTAACGATTGCTGTTATGTCTGGGGTTAGCTGGCGTAACGCTTTTAACATAGCGGCAAGACCATGTCCGCCACCAAAGGAAACTACTTTCAACGCTCTCTCCCGAGATCACGATGTATGGCGTGAGCAGAAACTGATGCATCTTTAGAGATCTCAAGACCATTTAGGCGATTAGCTAGTTCCTCGGCAACCGCAACGCTTCGGTGCTTACCGCCAGTGCAACCAATTGCTAGAGTCAAAAACTTTTTTCCTTCATTTAGATATCCACGAGCAATGCTGTCAAAGAGCGCCACATAACGATCGAGAAATTCTGGGACGGCGTTTGCATTTAGAACGGCGTCACTTACCTCTTTATCTAGCCCGTTCTTTGGCCTCAATTCTGGTTGCCAATGTGGATTTGGGATAAAACGGCAATCCATTACTAAATCAGCATCCGCCGGAATTCCAAACTTATAACCAAATGAGAGGACATTTACTTTAAGAGCAGCAAGTGATCCGCTCTGAAATAGCTCTTTGATTTTCCGCTCTAGCTGGTGGATGTTGAGTTGGGATGTATCAACAACTAGATCAGCGCCAGCTCGCAACTCCCGTAATTTTTCGCGCTCGCGTTCGATGCCATCGACAATCCGGTCGTTACCCTGGAGTGGATGAGGTCTTCTAGAGGATTCGAAGCGGGTAATCAAAACTTCATCCGAGGCATCAACAAAAATTATCTTTCGCGAGACGCCCTTCTCGACTAGTTCAGCTAGCGCTCTATTTAAATCATCAAAGAACTGGCGACCGCGTACGTCAATTACGACCCCAATTGAGTCGGAGGTCCGCTCGGTCATCTCAAGCACCGCAGTAAGTAGGGATGGAGGGAGGTTATCTATTACGTACCATCCCGAATCTTCCATTGAGTGGGCAACGGTCGAGCGCCCGGCGCCACTCATTCCCGTTATGACGACTACTTCGCGTGCCATGGCTTCATCATGCTATCCATGTCAAGGATGCTCGATTATCTCCCCCGTTTGAGCATCTACTTCAATAGCGCTCTCCATAGCGCTGAGTCTTTCATGTATGACCATCGCAGTCTTGTCACCAATTCCAGGAACCGCGGCTATCTGATTGATATCGGCCTTCCTTAGCGCTGCAACAGATCCAAATCTCTCAATCAGGGCGCCCCGCCGACTTTCGCCCAAACCAGGAATCTCATCTAATAGCGATTCAAGCATTAGCCGGGAACGCTTAGAGCGATGAAAGGTAATTGCAAAGCGATGCGCTTCATCTCGGATGCGTTGAACTAGGTAGAGCGCCTCACTATTTCTTGGCAGAACAACCGGATAGGCCCGATCGGGAAACCAGATTTCCTCTAATCTCTTAGCGAGTCCAACGAGTGCAACATCGGTGATCCCAAGTTCAGCTAAAGCGCGCGCTGCGGCATTTACCTGGCCGCGCCCGCCATCAACAATTACAAGCTGGGGTGGGTACGCGAATCTAGGCTTCCGTGCGCCAAGTGAATCTAACTCCTCCAGATCAAGATCCTTCTCCTCCAAGTAGCGCTTGAAGCGCCTAGTTATCACATGGTGCATAGCGCGCGTATCATCGAATTTCTCTAGATCATCAATTCCAAAGCGACGATAGTCGCTCTTCTTGGGCTGACCATCTTCAAATACCACCATCGAAGCAACTACTGACGTGCCTTGGATATTTGAAATATCAAAACACTCGATTCGAAGTGGCAGTTCATCTAGCTCTAACGCCGAGGCCAAATCCTCTAGTGTGCGTCCGGAAACGCCCGCATCATTTGCACGTTTACTCAAGAATTGAACTAGGGCGTGGTGCGCATTTCGCTTAACTGTATCTAGGATTTCTACTTTCTCACCGCGCTGTGGCAAGTGGATACTCGTCTTACTGTTGGCTCGCTGCGAGAGAAGTTCGGCCAAAGAATCGCTATCTCCAACTTCAACATTTACATAGATTTCTCGCGGAAGTTCAAATTCCCTATAGATAAGCTCCAGAGTTGCTTCAATGAGCGCATCTTCCTCAGGCAGATTCGCTCTATCCATAATCCAAGATCTGGATCCAACAATTCTTCCGTTTCTTACTCTGAAAATTGAGGCTGCTGAATGCGTTATATCTTCATGAAGCGCTACAAAGTCTGCAGATATTGAATCTGAGATAGCCGCTTGCGTTGACTCACTCGCCAACTCGAGGGCTTTCAAACGATCTCTTATCTTTGCAGCCCGCTCGAACTGTTCAGCCTGCGCTGCTCGCTCCATTTCTTCCTTAAGTCGGGACTCCAGATCAGTTGCGCCATGTTCCATAAAGTCGCTTAACTTTGAGATTAGGGCGCGGTGCTCGGAGGGACTTATTCGCCCAACGCAGGGCGCGGCACACTTACCGATATCACCTAAGAGGCATTGACGTTTACTTCTGACTGCTTGATCGAAATTGCTCTTTGAGCATGAACGAATAGGAAATAGCTCCAAAATTAGGTCAAAGGTAGTCCTCAACGCCCAAGCATGTGCGTAAGGACCGAAGTACTTAAGGCCCTTCTGCTTCGCTCTCCGGGTGATAAAGATTCTCGGAAACTCATCAGCTAGCGAAAGTGCTAGAAAGGGATAGGACTTGTCATCGCGAAATTGCACATTAAAGTCCGGGCTTTCCTCTTTTATCCAGGTAAATTCAAGTTGAAGCGCTTCTACTTCTGAATCAACTACCGTCCAATCCACACGGCTAGCAGCGTGAACCATCCGATTTGTCTTCTCGGGCAAGTTTTTTTGGAAATATGAGTTGAGCCGGTTCTTAAGGTTTCGAGCTTTTCCAACATAGATAACGCGATCTTGTGCATCGAAGAAACGATAGACACCGGGTTCGTCTGGAACGCCATTTGGTCGATAGCTATTTGGATCTGTCATTTATCTAACCAATATTTATTTAACTTTGGATTTGAGCGCTTCGCTCAAGAAGCGACCCGTATAACTTGCCTTGTTTTTCGCAACCTCTTCTGGGGTGCCAGAAGCAACAACCATTCCGCCTCCAGATCCACCTTCTGGGCCAAGATCAATAACCCAATCGGCAGATTTGATTACATCAAGATTATGTTCAATGACTACAACAGTATTTCCACTCTCAACGAGACGTTGGAGAACTCCAAGCAACTTTCGAACATCCTCAAAGTGGAGCCCGGTGGTTGGTTCATCTAATACATAGATGGTTCGCCCAGTTGATCGCCGTTGCAACTCAGTGGCGAGTTTTACTCGTTGAGCTTCTCCCCCAGAAAGAGTCGGAGCTGATTGACCTAACCGGACATATCCCAAACCAACATCACATAAAGTTTTTAGGTAGCGATGTATCGCCGGAATAGACTCGAAAAATTCACTTGCTTTCTCAATTGGCATATCTAGAACTTCCGCGATTGTCTTACCTTTGTAATGGACTTCTAAGGTCTCTCGGTTATACCGGGCGCCATGACAGACCTCGCAAGGAACATAGACATCAGGTAAGAAGTTCATCTCAATCGTGATAGTTCCGTCGCCAGCGCAGTTCTCACATCGACCACCTTTTACATTGAAGGAGAACCGTCCTTGCTGGTAACCACGAACCTTCGCCTCGTTCGTCTCAGCAAAAAGGGCTCGAACTTTGTCGAATACTCCAGTGTAGGTAGCTGGATTAGATCGTGGCGTTCGACCAATCGGAGATTGATCAACATGCACAACTTTGTCGAGATGATCTATTCCGGTAATGGTTCGGTGACGTCCCGGAACAACGCGTGCACCATTTAGCTTATTTGCAAGGACTGAGTACAGAATGTCATTGACTAGCGTCGACTTTCCTGAGCCACTTACGCCAGTTACCGCAACAAAAAGCCCAAGTGGAAATGTCACATCAATTGACTTGAGGTTGTTTTCTTTTGCCTCTTTTACAACCAGCGCTCGTTTTGAATCCACTTTGCGGCGTAACTTTGGAATCGCAATCGAACTTCTTCCCGAAATATAGGCGCCGGTAATCGACTTTTTCGATTCGACCAGGCTAGCTAAATCTCCTGATACGACTATCTCGCCACCATGCTCCCCGGCACCTGGGCCGATATCAACAATCCAATCAGCAGTACGAATCGTCTCCTCGTCATGCTCAACCACAATCAAGGTATTTCCGAGATCTCTTAAATGCGTCAAAGTATCAATTAGTCGTCTGTTATCTCGCTGATGCAGGCCAATACTTGGCTCATCTAGAACATAAAGAACTCCAACGAGACCCGAACCTATCTGGGTAGCAAGGCGTATTCGTTGCGCTTCTCCACCAGAAAGCGAGGCGGCAGCGCGAGCAAGAGTTAGATATTCAAGGCCTACATCAAGGAGAAAACCAAGCCGAGCGTTAACCTCTTTCATCACACGTTCGGCAATCTTTGCCTCTCGTGCACCAAGTTTTATTTCTTTTAGAAATCGAGCACATTCATCGATAGAAAGTTCGCAGATTTCTGCGATGTTCTTCCCTCCGACTGTTACTGCTAAGACTTCTGGCTTCAATCGCGAACCATTACAAATAGCGCAAGGCGTCTCGCGCATATACGCCTCATACTTCTCGCGGCTATAGTCACTCTCAGTTTCGCCGTGTCTCCGTTCAATAAATGGAATGACACCCTCAAACCCAGTCGAGTAACTACGAACCCGTCCATATCGATTCTTGTATTTGACGTGTACTTCATATTCATAGCCATTTAAAATCGCAGCTCTAGCCTTCTCGGAGAGCTTGCGCCACGGAGTATCCATAGAGAACTTCACATCTTTGGCAAGCGCTTCTAATAAATTATTGAAATATTCAGAGGTCTGACCGCCCGCCCAAGGAGCGATTGCGCCCTCATTTATTGAAATTGAGTCATCTGGAATCACTAACTCTTCATCTACCACTAACTTTGATCCGATTCCCGTGCACTCTGGGCATGCTCCAAAGGGAGAGTTGAAGGAGAACGAACGAGGTTCCATCTCCTGGAAGGAAAGTCCACAATCGTGGCAAGCCAAGAGCTCGCTATAGGTACGCTCTCGCTCTTCTTTTGCTTTGGCATCGACAAATTCGAGCGTTACTAGACCACTAGCTAGGCGAAGCGCCGTTTCGATTGAATCTGTCAATCTCTGCTTTGAATCTTGTTTTGCAGTCAATCGGTCAATCACGACTTCGATTGTGTGCTTTTCTTGTTTCTTTAATTTCGGTGGTTCGCTTAGTTGAATAGTTACGCCATCAACTCGCGCTCTTGAATATCCCTGTGCCAACAAATCCTTAAAAAGATCTGCAAACTCGCCCTTTCGGGAACGGATCATCGGCGCTAGTACTTGGAATCTAGTTTCGGTGGGAAGGCTAAGAATTTGATCGACGATGTTCTGGGGGGTCTGTTTTGCGATTGGTTTTCCACACTTAGGACAGTGCGGTTTTCCCGCTCTGGCAAAGAGCAAACGAAGATAGTCATATACCTCGGTAATGGTTCCGACCGTTGAACGAGGATTTCGATTTGTTGATTTCTGATCGATAGAGACTGCGGGTGATAAACCCTCAATGAAGTCGACATCAGGTTTATCCATCTGCCCCAAGAACTGGCGGGCGTAGGCTGAAAGCGATTCCACATACCGCCTTTGTCCTTCGGCGAAAATTGTGTCGAAGGCAAGAGATGATTTCCCTGATCCAGATAAACCTGTAAAGACAATTAAAGAATTACGAGGTAGATCAAGGGATACATTCTTGAGGTTATGTTCGCGAGCACCTCTAACGACTAATCGTTCAGCGCTCATTTAATTCCACCCTCATCCATGCTACGAAGTTCACGTTTTAGCTCTTTGATCTCATCGCGCAATCTGGCTGCCAACTCAAACTGGAGTTCAGCAGCAGCATTGCGCATCTGTTCTGTTAGAGATTCGATCAGACCAAGAAGTTCAGCTCGGGGTAAGGCTACGAGCGACTTGGCATGAACGCCAACCGGAGTCTCACTCACACCCCGGCGCTTACCCCCGCCGATTAGGTTCTCAGTATCGGCGCTCTCGCGTTCGATTAAATCTGTTATGTCTGCAATCTTCTTGCGAAGCGGTTGGGGATCAATTCCCATAGCCTGGTTATATGCAATCTGTTTAGCCCGGCGTCTATTGGTCTCATCAATAGCGTTTCGCATCGAATCCGTAAGGTTATCGGCATACATATGTACTTCGCCCGATACATTTCGCGCTGCTCTACCGATGGTCTGGATTAGCGAGCGAGTGGAGCGCAAGAAGCCTTCTTTATCAGCATCGAGAATGGAAACTAAAGAAACTTCTGGAAGATCAAGTCCTTCTCGTAACAAGTTGATTCCTACTAAAACATCGTATTCACCAAGTCGCAACTCGCGTAGTAGTTCTACTCTTCTCAAAGTATCCACTTCTGAGTGGAGGTATCGAACTCGTATTCCGGCATTAGAAAAGTAGTCGGTGAGATCTTCTGCCATCTTCTTTGTTAGCGTCGTTACCAAGACCCGCTCATTACGCTCTGCTCTTAGGTTTATCTCCGCTCGCAAATCATCGATTTGATTCTTGGTCGGCTTAATGATGATCTTTGGATCTATTAGACCGGTTGGACGGATTACCTGTTCCACAAAAACTCCGCCCGCTTTCTCCATTTCATAAGGACCAGGCGTTGCCGAAAGATAAACCTTCTGAGGAGTCCGCTCGAGAAACTCATTAAAGGTAAGTGGTCGATTATCCATAGCGCTTGGCAATCTAAAACCATGCTCTACCAAAGTTCGTTTGCGTGAGGCGTCGCCTTCAAACATTGCACCAATTTGTGGCACAGTAATGTGTGATTCATCAATCACACATAAGAAATCTTCTGGGAAGTAATCGAGAAGACAGTTTGGTGCCGAGCCCGCGACTCTGCCGTCGATGTGTCGAGAGTAGTTTTCAATTCCAGAACAGAAGCCCAGCTGTTGGATCATCTCTAAATCGAACTGGGTACGCATGCGAAGTCGCTGTGCTTCCAGAAGCTTATTCTCTCGCTCCAACTCTTTAAGTCGAACCGCTAATTCTGCTTCGATATCTGTCATAGCCCGCTTCATCGTCGCTGGGCTAGCTGAGTAGTGGGTGGCGGGGAAGATGAACACTTCTTTAACTTCACTTACTATCTCACCAGTGAGCGGATTTAACGTTGTCAATCGCTCAATCTCATCACCAAACATCTCAATTCGAATTGCTAGCTCTTCATAAACAGGAATGATTTCGATTGTGTCACCGCGTACTCTAAATGTGCCGCGTTCAAATGCAATGTCATTGCGCTTGTATTGAATGTCCACAAATTTCCGAAGCAGCGCATTACGCTCAAGGCTATCCCCCACATTTATTCGAACCATTCGATCTATGTATTCCTGAGGGGTACCAAGGCCGTAAATACAAGAAACGGTTGCAACCACCACTACATCACGGCGGGTGAGTAGAGAGTAGGTGGCTGAGTATCTAAGGCGCTCGACTTCCGAATTTATCGAAGCATCTTTCTCGATAAAGGTATCTGTTTGAGGTACATAAGCTTCTGGCTGGTAGTAGTCGTAATAAGAGACAAAGTATTCGACCGCGTTGTTAGGTAAAAGCTCCTTAAATTCATTAGCGAGCTGTGCTGCGAGAGTCTTGTTAGGCGCTAATACAAGTGTTGGTCGCTGAACCTGTTCTATCAGCCAAGCTACGGTCGCAGATTTTCCAGTTCCAGTCGCTCCAAGTAAGACAATATCGGGTTCGCCTCGATTTACCCTTTCAGTCAAATTCGCAATGGCGCTGGGTTGATCACCTGCTGGTTTGAACTCACTTATAACTTCAAATGGTTGATCTGCTCTTGGAGTACTAGTGATTGCGCGCGTCATTTTCTAACTCGCGGCAGAATCTCGCGCTCCCAAACTTCCTGGACAGCGCGTTCAAGCTCGTCGATTGAACCTTCGTTCTTTATCACGCAATTAGCGATCGATTCGCGCTCTTCATCGGTAGCCTGGGCGGAAATCCTCCGTTCAATCTCGTAACTCTTAAGGCCCCGTTCAGCGAGGCGAGCTTTTCTCAATTCAACATCCGATGAAATTGTGATTACAAAATCAAAGCGATTTGCACCTTTAGTCTCATAAAGAAGTGGAATTTGATTGATGACCACGCCATCGCTTGGTACGCGTGCCGCAATCCTTGTAGCAAGCTCTCTCACCTTTGGATGAATGATCTCTTCTAAATCGCGCCGAGCATTCTCATCCTTGAAGACTATTTCCGCTAACTTGGAGCGATCAATCTCTCCGTCATTTAGAACTTCATCGCCAAAGCGGGAGATAACTTCATCAAAGCCCTCTGTGCCACGTTCGATCACATCGCGAGCTAGTTGATCTGAGTCGATGACAACTGCTCCGAGCTCTTGGAAGAACTCACCGGCCAGTGACTTACCTGAGCCAATCCCTCCAGTCAGTGCAATCGAGAGCATCTGATCTTCTCCAAAGCTAGTAAAGAGCCTCTTCCAAATAGAAAGAACAGGACCAGATTAAATCCGGTCCTGTTCTCATCAATAACTACTCTGCTGTCGCAGTCTGTTCAGCTTGTGGTTCTGCTGCAGCGGCAGCCGCATCGGCCGCCTGTGCTTCTGCTTTCTGCTTCTTATGAGCAAGGAAACGAGCTTGGGCTTCCGCGTACTGGCGTTCCCACTCCTCGCGCTGTGTCTCATAGCCAGGCTTCCACTCTTGAGTTTGAGGATCGAAACCTTCTGGATAGATAAAGTTTCCGCTCTCGTCATAGCGAGCTGGCATTCCATATTGCGTTGGATCGAACGCTTCGACGGGGACGTCATGGCCTTCGTTAGCCTGTTTTAGCGATAGCGAAATTCGACGACGCTCTAGGTCAATGTCGATAATCTTTACGAACAATTGATCGCCGACTTGTACGACCTGTTCTGGGATTTCAACGTGGCGCTCTGCAAGTTCTGAGATATGCACCAAACCTTCAATTCCATCAAATACCCGGATAAATGCTCCGAATGGAACGAGTTTGGTTACCTCACCTGGGACAACCTGATTAATGGTGTGGGTACGTGCAAATGCCTGCCAAGGATCTTCTTGAGTTGCCTTTAGCGATAGCGAAACGCGCTCGCGCTCGAAATCAACTTCAAGAACTTCCACAGTAACTTCATCGCCTACTTCTACAACCTCACCTGGGTGATCAATGTGCTTCCAAGAGAGCTCTGAGACGTGAACCAATCCATCAACGCCACCAAGATCAACGAATGCACCAAAGTTGACGATAGAGGAGACAACTCCGGAGCGAACTTGTCCCTTTTGAAGTTGATTGAGGAAAGTTGTGCGTGACTCGGATTGAGTCTGTTCTAGATAAGCACGGCGCGATAGCACTACGTTATTTCTATTCTTATCAAGTTCGATGATGCGCGCCTCGACTTGCTTGCCAATATATGGCGAGAGATCGCGAACTCGTCGCATTTCTACGAGTGATGCAGGAAGGAATCCGCGGAGACCGATATCTACAATCAAGCCACCTTTAACTACTTCGATAACCGTTCCGACTACTACTTCGTCACGTTCTTTCTTGCCCTCAATTTCGCCCCACGCCTTCTCATATTGAGCGCGCTTCTTGGAGAGAATTAGGCGACCTTCTTTATCTTCTTTTTGAAGGACGAGAGCCTCAATACGCTCTCCGACTTTTACTAATTCGCTTGGGTCTAGATCATTACGGATAGAAAGCTCTCGTGAAGGAATTACACCTTCGGTCTTATATCCAATATCTAGAAGTACTTCGTCTCGATCTACTTGTACGACGATGCCTGAGACTAGATCGCCATCATTGAAATTCTTGATAGTGCCTTCGATTGCGGCAAGGAATTCGGCTGCTGAGCCGACATCATTTACTGATATTTGAGTTGACAAGTTGCTCCGTGGGGAAAGGTAACTAGTAGGGCACGCTTAAAGTCTGACTCCAATTTGTATTGGGCATTTCCTACTAGGTCCGAGGCGATGCAAGAGCCCTAAGCGAGGAGCGCAAGGCTACTTTCAACTCACCTTTTGGGTCAATTTGAGTGGCCCACCTAGTGGGCGGCAAGATCCCAACTCTTCCCAAAGCCAACATTCACATCTAGAGGCGCCTTTAGCGGATAGGCGTTACCCATTTCCCTTCGGACCAGATCTTCTAATCTCTTGTGCTCGCCTTCAGAAACCTCAAATATCAACTCATCATGGACTTGAAGCAGGAGCCGAGACTTAAACCCTCCATCGGTTAGTGCTTGGGCGACTTTAAGCATCGCAACTTTAATTATGTCTGCAGCCGATCCTTGAATTGGAGCATTTAGCGCAGCGCGTTCGGCAACCTCTCTTCTCTGTCGATTTTCATGGTTTAAATCTGGAAGATAGCGGCGACGACCAAGAATCGTCTCGGTATATCCACGTTCCCGCGCAACTTTTACAACTTCCTTCAAATAATCCTGGATGCCGCCAAATCTCTCAAAATATCGACCCATGAGTGCGCTCGCTTCTGCCGGAGCGATATCTAGTTGTTGCGCTAATCCAAATGATGAAAGCCCATATGCCAATCCATAAGACATTGCCTTGATTTGTCGCCGCATTTCCGGATCAACGCTCTTGAGTGGAACATCAAAGACTTGTGCGGCTACCGTGGAATGTAGATCTTCACCTTCATGGAAGGCTTTAAGTAAACCCGCATCTTCAGAGAGGTGGGCCATTATCCGCATTTCAATCTGGCTGTAGTCGGCGGTCATTAGATCAGCAAAGGGCGCTTTGGCCACGAATGCATTTCGAATCTTTCTACCTTCATCAGTTCTTATGGGAATGTTCTGCAGATTTGGATCAGTCGATGAGAGTCTTCCCGTTGCAGCCACAGTCTGTTGGAAGGTAGTGTGAATTCTCTCTTCGCTTGCGGTTGCGGTTAAAAGTCCTTCTATTGTGGTCTTTAGTTTTCCTACCTCTCGGATTCTAAGGAGATTCTGGAGAACTGGATGGCCGGTCTTTGCAAAGAGCCATTCGAGTGATTCAGCATCCGTACTAAAGCCAGTCTTTATCCGTTTGGTCTTTGGGAGTTTTAGCTCCTCAAAGAGAATTACTTGAAGCTGCTTGGGTGAAGCCACATTAAATTCCTGACCGGCAGCTTCGAATGCTGCCTTAGAAGCGTTAGCCTCTTCAGCCGCAAAGAATTCCCGGAGCTTTTCAAGTTCGCGGCGATCGACCCCTATCCCGACAGACTCCATCTCGGCAAGTAAGTGAAGTGTTGGCATCTCTAACTCCAGAAAGAGTTTTGAGAGCTCACGTTTCTCAAGTTCATCTCTTAAAGTGATTTCCAGGTCAAATAGATATGCGACTAACTCTGGATTGAAAGAGCTACTAAAAAGATCGTTACTAGCGGGCTTAAAAGTAATTCCTAAATAGCGTGAGATTAGCTCTTCAATTTCAAGGTCTCGAGTACCAGGGTTTACCAAATAGGCAGCTAACTCGATATCAAAGGCAGATTCGGTGAGAAAACTGTTGCGGATTAATGGCTTACCTCGATGGGTTACAACTCGAGCATCAGTCTTCAATTTAACGCTAGAAACATCACACTTAATTACATGTTCCTTGTTAATTCCAATCATAATTTCAGATTCCGATAGCGCTACAGCCAGCGTGCCTTTGGCTTCGGCAACTCGTTTTATCAACTCATCGATATCCAAGTGCTCAACTTTTATCTGTCGATAGACACTTACGATTGGTTCCGAAGTTGAATTAGAGAGCGCACGAGCTCTATCGCGAAGAGCCTTAATCTCTAGTTTTTCAAAGAGTGAAATAGCGCGATCAGCATCTATTCCGTTCCACTCGAGCTCCGAGATAGAGATATCAATCGGGACATCGCTTCTCAATTGTGTTAGTTCTCTATTTTTTATAACGCTAATTAATGCACCTCGAAGTGAATCGCCAGCTTTACCGGGGACTTCGTCAACCCGAGCGATTAACCCTTTTAGTGAGCCGAATTCGTTTACCCACTTTGCTGCTGTTTTCTCACCAACCCCTGGGATGGAAGGCAAGTTATCGCTTGGGTCACCTCTTAGGGCTGCAAAATCTGGATACTGTTCTGGGGTTAAGCCGTACTTCTCAATCACCGCTTTCGGGTTCATGCGCGCTAAATCAGTAACGCCTTTTTTGGGGTAAAGCACTGTCACATTTTCAGTCACTAGCTGAAAAGCGTCTCGATCACCGGTACAGATCAAGATATCGCTAGCACCGCCATCTTTCGCAACAATGGTGGCGAGGATGTCATCGGCTTCGAAGCCTTCACATTCAAAACTCTTTATCTGAAATGCCTCAAGTAGTTCGTTTATATAAGAAATTTGGGAGCGGAACTCATCAGGCGTCTTGGCCCGATTCGCCTTGTACTCAGGGAAAGCATCAGTTCTAAAGGTCTTTCTTGAGACATCAAAGGCGGCCGCTACATGTGTCGGCTTCTCATCGCGAATCAGATTCAGCAGCATCGATGCAAAGCCATAAATAGCATTTGTGTGCTGGCCGGAAGAAGTCGAAAAATTCTCTAGCGGCAGGGCATAAAAAGCCCTATAGGCAAGTGAGTGTCCATCAATAAGAAGGATTCGTCGCTTCATCAAAGACAATCCTAGGCACCGCCACCTAGAATCCTCGCATGATTGATTTCATGGAAGTTCTTCGGGAGCGCGGGCGAGGCACGCTCGACAAAAAGATGGGTATTGAGATTATCGAAGCCTCACCAGAACGTCTCGTCGGCACCATGCCGGTCGAAGGAAATACCCAACCTCTCGGACTACTACATGGT
>VERH01000063.1 GCA_018882735.1 Candidatus Nanopelagicaceae bacterium | reverse complement strand
GGTGCACTACGCCAATAAATCTTCCAGTTGGAGTCTCAAGTGGCGCTCTACATACAAAGACTTGTGAAGCTAACGCGGGAGCAAGTTCTTTGCGACGAACCGCAGCTAGCGCATCGGCAACACTTGCATCAACATCAAGAATGACTGGATCTGTGGTCATCATTCCGCCGGCCGAGTAATCCTCATATTTCATCAAGCGCCGAACATCCTCAGCATCAGTCTCTTCCATAAGATTTAAAAGTTCTTCGGCGGTCTCAGGTTCGACCTCTTTCAGAACATCTGCGGCATCATCAGGAGCCATCTCGCCAAGAACATCAGCAATCCGATCCTCTTCCAGGTTTGTAACTAGCGCAACGCGATCCTTATCATCCATTTCTTCTAAGACATCGGCGAGCTTGTCATCATCTAAGCCCTTTACTAACTCAGCGCGTTCCCCGATTTCCAAATCTCGAAGCGTCTCAACAACTTCTTGGGCGCTCATCAAACCCACATCTTGGTTATCTAGGGATGCTTGCTGAGCGCTTAATCTCGACTCATATTCAATTTCGCTCCAAGCGAGAGTATTCGAGGTATTTCGCCTTAAGCCTCGCTCGCGTCGCTTTATGTGCGCCCGGGTTAAGCGCCAATCGTTTGATTCCGTTAACTCAATACCTAGATCTTCAACTATTCCAAAGTCACCACTTGTGCGTAGCGCAACCTCTCGATCTAGAAGTTCCTCAAGGAGCGCGACTTCGCCATGGCGCGGTTGGTAGCGACGGATATTGATGGAACCAGTTACAAATAATCCGCCATCTTCTATCGAGGTAACTCGAGTAGCAGGTATGAAGATTCGGCGCCGTTGTGGAATTTCGACTATGAATCCAAGGATTCGCGGGTTTGTACTCGATCCAGGATTTGCGGTAACCGCGTCACGAACTTTTCCAACCCGATCTCCGTTTGGGTCAAAGACTGGAGTACCAGCAAGCTTTGCGAGAAATATCAATTTGATCTGTTCTTTTAGCATCCGGCACCTCCATGAGTAAAGGGTATCTGATAGTACGGTTGAGTCGTGCGCGACCGAGATCACGGAAAGCTTCCATCCGGTAGAGAGATTGGCCTTCTCTCTCTAGTAATTATTGGAATTGGAACATCGGGTCCGGTGATTGCACTTAGTTCGATGCCGATATTGGCTCTAATTTTCTGGCGGAATCTAGGTGGATTCTTCTTAGTTCTGCCGTGGGCGCTCCGTGGACTTGATTTGAAACGACCTGAAGTACAAATTGGAATCAAGTTCTCGTTTCTCTCCGGGATAGCGCTCGCACTTCATTTCATCGGATTCTTCATTGCGATGCGTTACACATCGGTGGCGGTGGGGACTGCGCTTACTGCGCTACAACCAATATTCGCTGCCTATTTTGTAAAACGCCTAGGTGGAACAATCCCTAAGCGCGCTTGGACTGGAATGTCGATTGCCTTCGTAGGGGTAGTAATCATTACCGGGGTAGATCTAACTATTTCCAGGCGAGCATTCGTAGGCGATCTTGCGGCGATTGCCTGCGCTGCACTTGCTGCCATGTATGTAGTTCTTGGTGCCCGCGCAAGAGAATCGGTATCTACCGCTACATATACATCAATTGCTTACCTGACTTGCTCGCTTCTCTCACTTTGTTTTGCCCTGGCGGTCGGTACCGAGTTGGTTGATTTTGAAGCCAGAGAGTGGTTACTTTTGATTGCGTTAATTGCTGGAGCACAGATTCTCGGACATACTATTTTGAATTTCACTTTGAAAAGTCTTTCGCCTGCGATTGCATCGATTGTTGTCTTCTTTGAAGTTCCAGTTAGCGCAATTCTTGCATTTTGGTGGTTAAATCAACTTCCGCCATTAGGTACCGTCCCTGGTTTGATTCTTATTCTTGTCGGGTGCCGCGTCTTTCTCCGGTAATCTTCTCTAGTGTTAATCGATCTTCATACCCACTCCAATGCAAGCGATGGGACTGATTCACCGAGCGAGTTGATCGAAAAAGCCATCTCTAAAGGCCTTGATGTCATCGCACTGACGGATCACGACACTGTCGGCGGTTGGGATGAGGCGGTTACGGCGCTGAAGAACCACGAATCAAACTCTAAGTTAGAGCTAGTTCTAGGTTCAGAAGTCTCATGCCAAGGCTCAGACGGTACGAGCATTCACATGCTTGGACTTCTTTTTGACCCGAACTACGCACCACTGATTTCTGAATTTGAGAAGACTCGTGAGAATCGAGTTACGCGCATGTCGCGCATCATCTCAAGATTAAATGAAGCCGGAATAGAGATAACTATTGAGGAAGTCAATGCCCAAAAGCGTGGCGATGCAACGCTAGGGCGACCACATTTAGCCGATGCGCTTGTTGCAAGAGGCCATGTTGCTAGCCGAGAAGAGGCCTTCAATATCTTTTTACATAATGGTTCGAAGTTTTACATCAATCACTATTCACCCTCCCCAGAAGTCGCAATTCGACTTATAAAAGAGGCTGGCGGAGTCGCAGTAATTGCCCACCCACTTGCCTCGCGCAGCGGAAGAAAAATTGACCTAGAGACCTTAAACCGATTGATTCAAGCCGGTTTGGATGGCATTGAGGTGGATCATCGAGATCACAATGAGATGGAGCGATCTGAGTTGCTGCGCCTGGCCATTGAGCATAATTTGGTGGTCACTGGATCGAGCGACTATCACGGAACGGGAAAGCTAAATCAACTAGCCGAGTTCACCACTCATCCAGAACAATGGGAGCGGTTGGAAGCAAGAGCGAAAGTAAGGAGAGTGGTCTCAAGATGAATGAGTTAACTGCGCTTACCTTTGGGTTACAAGCTTTTGTAACGCTACTTGTGATTCTTGACCCACCTGGAGCTGCGCCACTCTTTTTATCTTTAGTTGGTGGACGAGATCGCCGGGAACAAGTTCGAATGGCCTGGCTTGCTGCTGCTACCTCACTATTCATCATTACGATTTTTGCAATTTTTGGACAGTTCATTGTTGATTATCTGGAGATTTCTATCTCAGCACTTCAAGGCGCTGGTGGACTCTTACTTCTATTGATTTCACTTGATCTCCTAAAAGGAATCGAAAATGATCCCTCAAAGAGTGGCGA
>VERH01000005.1 GCA_018882735.1 Candidatus Nanopelagicaceae bacterium | reverse complement strand
GTCATGAATTGGTCGGCTACACCGGTGCAAAGACCTTTGCTCACATTTTCCTGCTCGAGATCACTTTCCTTCAAGGACGAACGCTAATCAATAAAACACATCCTGAAGTTGAAATCATCTCGCTACTTAGGACTTGAGAAACTCGGCGAAAACCATGGCAGAACTTGTTTATTACTGCGGAACGATGGACAGTGGAAAATCAACTCTTGCTCTGCAAACGGCGCATAACCATCAAAGTCGTGGACGGACGGGCCTGCTTTTCACCAATCGTGACCGAGCCGGAAGTGGCAAGATTTCTTCACGCCTAGGTCTTACCTCAGAAGCGTTGGAAGTAACTGAGGAGATGGATCTTCATAAGTTCGTCGTAGAACAACTCTCATTAGGCGTGCGAATCGATTACGTAATTTGCGATGAAGCACAGTTCTATGCGCCAGAACAGATTGAACAATTGGCGCGTATCGCAGACGGTCTTGGAATCGATGTATTCGCCTTTGGGATTCTCACTGACTTTCGCACAAGACTTTTCCCAGGTTCTGCTCGATTGGTGGAGTTAGCTGATCGAGTTCAGACACTCCAAGTTGAGGCGCTCTGTTGGTGCGGCGAGCGAGCTACTCATAATGCGCGAACCTTGGATGGCGTAATGGTCACAGAAGGTGAACAAGTTGTCGTTGGAGATACTGGTGGCCGTGATGTTGTTGCCTATGAAGTTTTATGCCGGCGACATCACATGAGGAAAGTGACTGCTCGCGCAAGCGGTGAGGCACATCAATCGACTGATCCTCTCCCCTTTTCGTAGTGCTACTTCTTTAACAGCACCGTAAACTGTTGCCCATGAGCAATTCAAGACAGAGTGAATCAGCTTCAAAAAAAGTTCGCGGCTACGCAGCTTTGGATCCACATTCTGGCTTGACTCCCTTTGAATTTTCACGGCGCGACCTAAAAGATGATGACATCGGTTTTGAAATTCTGTATGCCGGAATCTGCCACTCTGACATTCATCAAGTACGGCAGGAGTGGGGTCCCGCTCTCTACCCGATGGTGCCTGGCCATGAGATTGTGGGGGTTGTTACGGAGATTGGCTCTAACGTCCGGAAGTTTAAGGTGGGTGATCGAATCGGGGTTGGGGTTTTTATTGATTCTTGTCGTAAGTGCCGCAATTGCAACGCTGGTTTAGAACAGTACTGTTCCGAAGGAATGACTGGCACTTACAATGGCTATGAACGAGATGGAAAAACAATCGCCTTCGGCGGGTATTCAAACTATTTCGTAATTAACGAACGCTATGCCGTCACAGTGCCGAATAATTTAGATCCTGCCGGTGTTGCCCCGCTTCTATGCGCCGGAATCACCCTTTATTCGCCAATCCGCTATTGGAAGGTTGGGAAAGGAAGCCGAGTAGCCGTAATGGGCCTTGGAGGCTTGGGGCATATGGGAGTTAAGTTTGCCGCTGCACTTGGAGCTGAGGTAACAGTCCTTAGCCACTCCCCCTCCAAAGAGAGAGATGCAATTGGGATGGGCGCTACGCGATTCATCCACACGAATGGAGATGACTGGAACAAGAGTTTGAAGAAGAGCTTCGATCTCGTCCTGAATACTGTCTCTGCTGAAATTGATCTAGAACCTTATTTACAACTTCTAGACACCAATGGAACCCTTGTGGTTATTGGCCTTCCCGGTAAACCATATGCGGTTAGCGCCGGGACTCTCCTAGATGGTCGTCGCTCCGTTGCTGGCTCCATGATCGGAGGCATGCCTGAATTGCAAGAAATGCTCGATTTCTGTGGCGAACATGAAATAGTGAGCGATGTCGAGGTTATCAATGCGGAGTACGTCAATGAGGCCTATATGCGGACGGTTGCTAGCGATGTGAAATATCGCTTTGTAATCGATGGAAAAACTTTCTAGATTCTCGCGGCGAGAAGTGCAAATAGTGGCGCAAAAGCAAGAGCCGGTAGTAAATCGCCGATAGCGATTTCTTTGATTCTCAATAGTTTGAAAGCTATTCCAAGTAAGAGCACTCCTCCGGTAGCGGTCATGGCCTGTACTTGATAATCATTTAGAACATTGCCTAGGCCCAGTCCAACGATTGTCCATAGGCCTTGATAAATCCCTACTGGAATTGCTGAGAACGCCACGCCCCATCCCAAACTAGCTGCGAATGCAATGGAAGCGAAGAAGTCTAGGATGCTTTTGAGCATTAGTTGATCGATTCCAGTCGACATCCCATCGCTGATGCTTCCAAGGATTGCAAGCGGGCCAATGACGAAAATTAAAGAGGCAGTTACAAATCCCACCACGAAATCTTCATTAGAGGCGGCGGTTTCAGAAGCGGCGAAGCGATCTTTGAGTTTTTCGCCAAGAGTATTTAAGCGATCTTCAATTTTCAGCCACGAGCCTATAAGTCCGCCCAGGATTAGCGAAGTAAGAACTATCAAAATCGGAAACCCATCTGGGACCGCCGAAAGAAGTTCGTCTTTAAATAGAGAAGTGACGGCGGATGCTGCACCAATTAATGTCACCGCCCCAAGAACATCGGTTAGTAACTCCCTCGTTCGCAATTTGATTCGATCTCCAAAGAGTCGCCCAAGGAAAGTTCCTATGAGAATCGCTATGACATTAATTAACGTTCCCACGCCAACAAACATATGAGTATCTTAGAGTAGAGTGCCGTAATGGTTTCTTGGATGAACTTCTTTCGTCCTCATAAAACAGTACCGAAAACACCTTGGACTGGATCGCATCCATGGGATTTAGCTCCAATGCGAGTAGTTATTCTCTCGCTGGGTCTATTCGTATTCGGACTAGGTGATTCCCTGGTTATCCAATCCACGCTTGGAAATGCTCCATGGTCGGTGCTCGCACAAGGCATCTCGGGACAATTGGATATTTCAATTGGTACTGCAACTCTTCTTGTGAGCGCAATTGTCCTTGCAATGTGGCTTCCCTTGAGGGAACGTCCCGGTTTTGGGACGATAATGAATATTTTGATTATTGCCGGAGCGATTGATATTGGTATCTGGCTTTTTCCATCACCCACCGCATTTCCATCCCAACTTGCATATGTCCTAGTTGGTATCGCGATGGTTGGCGCTGGTTCGGCCTTTTATATAACTTGTGGGCTAGGCCCTGGTCCGCGCGATGGCTGGATGACCGCGCTCCATAAGCGAACTGGGGTTCGAGTTGGACGGGTCCGTCTCGGTATTGAACTAACTGTTCTCACCCTGGGGTGGTTTCTTGGCGGCACCGTTGGCCTCGGAACAGCGCTTTTCGCGCTCTTTATCGGTTATTCGGTGGCAATCTCTTTCGGTGTCGTTTCCCGCCTTACTACTCGGTAGCAATTAGGTTTGGGTCTTCCCTCAGCCCGTGGACTGCCTCCACGCGGTGTCGCAACCACCACCGTTAAAAAATTAGCGATCTCTCACTTCAGTGTTGAGATGAAAGGCAGAAGATGCTGGATACCTTCTTCAAAATCTCAGAGCGTGGATCTTCCGTAGGTCAGGAAATTCGCGGCGGCGTTGTTACCTTCTTTACGATGGCTTACATCGTCGCGCTTAACCCATTGATTATCGGACTTGCAAAAGATGCCGATGGAAAATACATAGGCGGCGGAGATGCTCCAAATCTCGCTCTAATCGCTGCTGCAACTGCGCTAGTCGCGGGCGTTCTATCAATTCTTATGGGCGTAGTTGCCAATTTCCCACTGGCGCTCGCAACTGGACTCGGATTGAACACCTTCGTGGCAGTAGCTATCGCCTCACAAATGACCTGGCAAGATGCTATGGGACTTGTTGTCCTTGAAGGCATCATCATCACAATCTTGGTCTTAACTGGTTTCCGTACCGCGGTATTTCGCGCTGTACCTACCCAGCTAAAGATCGCAATCTCTGTAGGTATCGGCCTCTTCATCGCTCTCATCGGGCTTGTTGATGCCGGATTCGTCCGGAGAACAGCTGCCGGCCCGGTACCAGTCACTCTTGGTGATGGTGGCGAGCTCGTAGGTTGGCCAATCGTCGTCTTCTCATTTGGACTCTTCCTAACCATCGGCTTGATGGTCAGAAAAGTTAAAGCTGCGCTTCTCCTCGGAATCGTAGTTTCTACTGCGCTCGCAGTTGCAATTGAAAATGCCTTCAAAATTGGTCCAAACTTCGACGGTACAAATGTAAATCCAAAGGGCTGGGGACTAAATGTTCCTGCGGTGCCTACGGATATCGTCGCTACTCCAGACTTCAGCCTCCTCGGACAGTTCAATCTCTTTGGGTCCTTCGAGAGAGTTCCGCTAATAACAGCTCTCTTGCTTGTATTCACACTTCTCTTGGCGGACTTCTTCGACACCATGGGAACTATGACTGCAATTGGTCAAGAAGCTGGCCTCAACGATAAAGACGGAACACCGCCGAACGCTGAACGTATTCTTCTTGTCGACTCACTCGCTGCCGTCGCTGGTGGAGCTTCTTCAGTCTCCAGCAATACTTCGTACATCGAATCTGCATCAGGCGTTGGCGAAGGAGCGCGAACCGGTCTTGCTTCAGTAGTGACCGGAGTCCTCTTCCTTCTTACAACCTTCTTATCCCCGCTTGTTGCAATCATTCCTTATGAAGCAGCTGTACCTGCTCTAATCATCGTCGGTTTCTTGATGATGACCCAGATCAAGGCGATTGATTGGGAAGATTATGGAATTGCGATTCCAGCCTTCTTAACAATCATCTTGATGCCATTTACCTACAACATCTCAGTAGGAATTGGTGCAGGATTTGTTTCCTACGTTGTAATCCGACTCCTCCAGGGACGGAGAAAAGACATTCATCCACTTCTACTTTTGGTTGCTGGTCTCTTCATGATCTATTTCTTGAGCGACCCAATCAATACCTGGGTGGGATAAGTTCTAAAAGCAGTAAGCCAATAAAGAGGGGCTCAGGAAACTGGGCCTCTCTTTATTTCACCAAGAAATCGCATCCTTGCCCATAGATTGCAAAAGCAAATTAACCCTTGAAAAAGGCTTAGATCCAAGGAAGCCACGGTGCGCAGAGAGTGGGCTTGGATGAACGCCTTCAACCAATCTGTCAGATGGAAAAAAACTTGCCAATTCCCGAGCGGAATTTCCCCAGAGCAACCCAATTGCCCCGTTCTGGCCACACACTCGTGCAATCGTCTCCGTTAAGGCTTCCCAACCCCATTTGGAATGCGAGCCGCTAGCTCCCGCACTCACCGTTAGAACGCGGTTTAACAACATCACGCCCTGTTCTGACCACCTAGTAAGGTCGCCATCAGCGGTGTTGGTAGAGCCGATATCGGTAAGTATCTCTTTCTGAATATTCATGAGCGAACCCGGTAACCCAGATTTTCTCGGGTGAACTGAGAAGGCGAGGCCGCAAGCATCTTGGGCATTTGGATATGGATCTTGCCCAATCACGAGCACTTTCACATCTTCCGGTTTCAAATCTAGCGCGCGAAAAACCCATTTCTTGTCCGGCAAGATTCGTTCCCCGGAATTGGCCAGATTTTGTAACCTTGCCCCAATCTCATTCACTACATCCCGGTGCGCTTCAAGATGTCGTCTCCAACTCTCCGGAATGGATTCAAAGAGCATTTGTAAAAATTACGCTCTTCGTGAGATCGCAGAATACCGACGACCATCGTGAGATAGAGCAATATCAACCCCAAAGAGTTGATTTAGATTAGATTCAGTCAACACGGAATTGATTTCACCAGCAGCAAAGACTCCGCCGGAGCTTAGAAGGAGGGCATGGGTCGTGCCTCTTGGGATCTCTTCGATATGGTGAGTAACAATTACTGAGGCAGGCGCGCCATCTTCATCAAGGTAGCGGGAAATCCGTTCCAAAATATCTTCCCGTCCGCCCAGATCTAAACCAGCCGCTGGTTCATCAAGAAGGAGAATTTCCGGGTCAGCCATTAGCGAACGAGCAATTTGTACGCGCTTTCGTTCACCCTCACTAAGTGTTCCAAAGCTTCGTTCGGCCAATTCTCTTACCCCGAAAATATCCAAGAGCGCTTTTGCCCTTGATTCGTCCCAAAGGTCGTAATCTTCTAACCAGCGGCCAGTGATTGCATATGCGGCAGTCAGAACCAAGTCGACCACGCGCTCTTCGCTAGGTAGTGAATCCTGCAATGCGCTTGATGACATGCCTATCCGTGGACGTAACTCAAAGACATCCACGCTGCCCATTCGATTTCCCAAAATTTCCACTACGCCAGAACTTGGATGAATTAGCGCTCCAACGAGCGCCAACAAAGTTGTTTTACCAGCGCCATTTGGCCCAATGATTACCCAACGCTGACCAGTAGAGAGGCTCCAAGTGATTGGTCCGAGGATGACCTTTCCGTCCCGAACTACCGAAACGTCCTCCAGCTTCAATAGGGCGCTCATGACCGAGAAAGATACCCGCCGCGCTTCTACAAAGTTGGAAAATGAGGTTATGCGGAGCGTCATGAAGATAGCCCTCTAAGATTCCTCGGTGATTGCAAATTCGAATTTAACAGCTCGAGCGCTCATTCTCGCCTCCGGCCCCGAAAATCCGGCGGCGGATGAGATTGTAAAAAAGGCTTTGAGCGAGTTTGTTTATGAACTCCTCGAACTGCAACGGATAGATCTTGGCGGTCGAACAATCCTCGCTCTACTTATCGCTCATGATCGCGCACACAGTGAAGCGATTCGATTAGATCTAGAGAAAAAAGGCCCAGACAAGAACCTAGATATCGCCATGCTAGAGATCGCAGAATAGTTCTCGTGAGATTCAGACTAATACTTTCAGATGTAGATTCAACGCTCATCCAGCAGGAGGTCATCGACCTCTTAGCAGCAGAATCAGGTTTCGCTAGCGAAGTTTCTGCAATCACCGCGAAAGCTATGGCTGGCGAGCTGGATTTCCGAGGTGCACTTTTAACACGGGTGAAATTCCTAGAAGGATTATCCGACTCAATTTTTGAAAAGGTCGCTTCAAGGATCACCCTCTCTCCGGGCGCTATCGAATTGCGCAGATTTTGTCGAGATAATCAGATCAAGTTTGGCGCTGTAAGCGGAGGTTTTCTTCAGGTATTGAAAAGAGTTCCATTTTTTGACGACCTAGATTATTTAGTAGCGAACTCGCTAGAAGTTGATAATGGAAAATTGACTGGGTTAGTTAGCGAGCCGATCATTGATCGAGAGGCAAAGGCCGCTCACCTTAAGCTCTTTGCCCAATCCCATGGCGTCGAGATCTCAGAGACGATAGCTATAGGCGATGGAGCAAATGATTTGTTAATGGTCGAGCAATCAGGTTATGGAGTTGCTTATAAAGCAAAACCCATTCTTAGCAAGGCCGCGAAGCTAACGATAAATGAGAATTTAGCCGAATTAATACCAATCTTGAAAAGTTCTTGAGGCTAGAGACGGCAAGAATGGATATCAGTCACGAGGATTCCGCGTGCTCCGATTGCCCATAACTTATCCATCGCAAGATGAACTTCGCTTCGCTTGACCATGGCCCGTACTGCGACCCAATCGGGCTTTGCCAACGGCGAAATTGTGGGAGATTCAAGTCCTGGGGTGATTTCGCAGGCGCTCTCTAAATTCTTCTTCTCAATGTCGTAGTCAACTAGGACATATTGACGAGCTATCACAACGCCAGAAATTCTGCGGACCAGGGTATCTACCTGAGGATTTGGGAAATTGGGGCGAGCAATCAACAGCGCCTCGCTCTTTAAAATCGCCGGTCCAAATATTCGCAGCCCCGCTTGTTTAATGGTGTTGCCAGTTGCGACCACGTCAATAATCACATCTGCAACTCCGAGCTTAATTGCGCCTTCAACCGCGCCATCTAAAGTGACTACCTCAGCCTTAATGTTCTTACTAATTAGGAAATCTCGCACTAATCCTGGATATGCGGTCGCGATTCGCTTTCCTGTGAGCTGATTTTCGCCAATCTCCCCCGAGTCCAGCTGCTTGGCTGTTGCTGCCATACGAAATTCGCTATGTCCGAAATCAAGTCTCAATTTTTCATCAGCGCCCTTACCGCTATCGAGAAGGAGGTCGCGTCCGGTGACTCCAAGATCAATCTGGCTCGAAGCAACATAGGTAGCGATATCCCGCGGTCTTAAATAGAAGAATTCGACGTCGTTGCTTGAATCGAGGAATGAAAGTTCTTTTGAATCATTACGTAATCGGTAACCAGCCTCGCGAAATATCTGAGTGGCATCTTCTGCCAAGGCGCCTTTATTCGGCAGAGCGACTGAGAGTGTCATATTTACAACCTCCGATATACGTCTTCGAGGGTTAGGCCTTTATCCAGCATTAAAACTTGAACCCAATAAAGCAATTGTGAGATCTCCAAAGCAAGCGCCTCATCTCCTTGGGCTTCGGCCGCCAAAAGTACTTCTCCAGCTTCCTCCAGCACCTTCTTTGTTATCGCATGCGTTCCCAGGGAAAGTGATTCAACCGTTCTTGATGACGGGTCTCTTGCAAGGGCTTTTGAAGAAAGTTCAAACCACAATTCATCAAAGGTTTTCATAGTGCGTGAAGTTTACTTCACAGCCATGGCCAGCCGTCGAAGATTTTCTATCACACCTGCAGGATCAGGAGATTTGAATACAACCGAACCCGCCACAAAAGTGTCTGCACCGGCGCGCTTTGCTTTAGAAATTGTCTCAAGGTTTACGCCTCCGTCTACTTGGAGCCAGGTAGCACCAAAGCCTTCTTCATCAAGCCATCTCCTAGCGGTTTCCACTTTAGGCATCATGTCATCCATGAACTTCTGACCGCCGAATCCCGGTTCGACTGTCATCACCAAGATCATGTCCAGAGCTGGTAGAAGTTCCTTTATCTCATCGATTGCGGTGGCTGGTTTTATTGCGATAGCAGCGCGTTTACCGCGGGCGCGTATCTCCGAGAGCAATTTCAAAGGATTTTCACAAGCTTCAAGATGCACGGTAATACTCGCCGCGCTGGTGTCTAGATATGGAAGCGCCTCCGTATCGGCGTTAGCAATCATCAAATGGACATCAACGGGAAGCTGTGAACCCTCGATAATCTCCGTGGCGCGCTCAAAATCGAAGGTGAAATTTGGGACGAACTTGTTATCCATCACATCAAGATGAAGTAGATCGCTGACTTGGGCAACCTTAGCAATCTCGTTTGGCAATTCATCGAAATTTGCGTTCAAAATACTGGGACAAATCCGGATCACCTGCAAACCATACCTCGTCTAGCTTTTGCGTTCGAATAAGGCGAGATACATGCAGTCCGTGCCATCTCGGAACGTCCAAAGCTGCAAATCACCATCGCTATCACTTCTAGCAACGACTTTCATGCGCGCGAAATTCACGTGTTTCTTAAGAAAATCATTTACCTGCATCTTAGTCTCTGCAATGTGCGGGCTACATGTTGCATAGCCAATGATGCCTCCTACCTTGATTCGCGCGGCAGCACTCTCCAAGAGTTCTCGCTGAAGCTCGACTAATGAACGTAAATCACTCGGCTTGCGGCGCCAGCGAACTTCTGGTCTTCTTCGTAGCGCTCCTAATCCCGTGCATGGTGCATCGATTAAAATTCGATCAAATTCACCAAGTTCAATTGGAATATCCCGACCGTCAAATGATTTAACTTTCGAACGTTTCACAACTTGCGATAGCAGTTTTGCTCGAACTTGGGTTGGCTCATTTGCGATCAACTCGTCGTCGGGCAAAAGTGATTCCATATAGGCTGCTTTCCCACCGGGGCCGGCACATAGGTCTAGCCATCGCAGGTGTCGATCTTCTGATTTGGTTGCGACAAATGTTTCAACAACAATTTGAGAACCAAGATCTTGAACTCCGGCTCTTCGCTCCCTGATTGCGGGTATGTCTCCAGGGTTTCCCTTAAATGAAAAGGCATTTAAGGCGCCGGGGATAATTTCGGCCCCAGCTTCTGTTAATTCTTTATGGTTTGATCTATCGGGCCAGCAAACCAGAGTTGGAAGAGCAATTTCATTATCAGCTTGCAATTGATGTTTAACAAGTTCAGAATCTTTTAGGGCATCCTGGAAAGCGTTGATCACCCAATCTGGGTGAGAAAATTCCTCCGATATTGAAGCTGGCTTGAAATCAAGATTCTCAGAAAGCCTGCGCATGACAGCGTTCACGAAGCTGGCGGCGCTCTTTCCGCAAACGATTTTTGCTAGGTCCACGATCTCATTTACCGCGGCATGAACTGGTGTCTTCAAAATCAGCAATTGATAAGCTCCCATTCGCAACACTGTGAGCGTTTTCAAATCAATAGAAGCGATTTCTCGATCTAATTGCCTACGAATGGCGCCATCAAGCAACCCCCGCATACGGAGCGTTCCGTAGACCAGATTTGTGACCAGCGCTTTATCTCGCACTTCAAGAGTTGAGGATGCAAGAGCTTTTGGAACTATGAGGTTGCTATAAAGCTCAGAATTGTCGACCTCGTAAAGTAATTCCCAGGCTAGTTGGCGCGGCCCCTTCGCTTTGGCAACTTTGTTACTCAAATTTCTCGCCAATTTTTAACCGAGCTCCGCGCGCCCACTCATCACTATTCATGACTCTCTTGCCTGCTTCTTGAAGTGAACTGACAAGCAGCGCTCCATCCCTAACGCCCACGACAAGCGGCGAAGTATTCAACACCTCACCATTTTCACCGGAGGCGTTTTGGGCAATTTCAGCAGCAAAGAACTTCACGCGGTTGCCTCGAAATGTGCACCATGCTCCGGGCTTTGGCGCGAAAGCCCGAATTTGTCGCTCAATCTGTTCAGCTTTGCTATCAAAGGAGATTCGTAGTTCTTCATTCGAAATCTTTGGAGCTAAAGAAGGTTCACCAGTTTGAGGAATCGGTTCGATACCCTTTGAAATATGTTCTACCGCCTCTAGAACGGCTGCACTTCCTAGTTCTGCCATCGTTGCTAAAGCAAGGCCCGAACTCATGCCAGCAATCGAGAGCTCTTTTTTCGTATAGACCGGCCCAGTATCCATGCCCTCATCAAGTGCGAATACAGTTACTCCAGATAGGTCCGCTCCAGCGAGAATCGCGTGTTGGACAGGAGCGGCCCCGCGAAATTTAGGAAGAAGTGAGAAATGCAGATTGATCCAACCGTGTTTGGGTAACGTCAATGATTTTTTCTTAACCAACATCCCAAAAGAGATCGCGATTACTAAATCTGGTTGCTTCTGCCGTAGCGTTTCCACCAATTCCTCTTGGCTTGAAACGGTGAAAATTGGGAACAATCCCTCTATCTCAGAAACTAATTCTTGGGCCTTGCTCTCTAATCCTCTTCCTGCGAGCTTTTCCGGCTTGGTTAGAATGCCTAGGATTTGATGCTTGTTCTTTGTTAACAGCTCAAGAGTTGGAAGAGCAAGCCTCGACGTTGAGGCCAACAGAATCTTCAACTAAATACCTTTTCCAAAGGTGCTATGAGGGGAAACTCGTATCTCCGGGGCCGAACCGGCTTCCTGTGAAGCTAAGAACCATTCTGAATTCCGGATATCTCTCATGGCCTGTTTACGCAACTCTGCGGAAAGGCGGTCAATGAAGACGATTCCATTTAAGTGGTCTGTTTCATGTTGCAGAGCCCGAGCAAGAAACGCGGTTCCCTCAACAGTAACTGGTTCACCATACATGTTGAAACCTTTAGCGACTGCGCGCATCGATCTGGGAGTTTCATAACGGAGCTCTGGGAAGGAAAGGCAACCTTCATCACCTTCTTGCAACTCATCACTTAGATCTAAAGAGGGATTGACCAAATGGCCGATCTGCTCATCTACATCCCAAACGAAAACTCGGAGTGGAACACCAATTTGGGGCGCAGCGAGTCCAGCCCCAGGAGCATCAATCATTGTGTCAATTAAATCCTTCACGAGAACACGCAATTCTTTATCGAAATCTTGTACTGGCGATGCCGGGGTCGTTAAGACTGGATCTCCGAAGAAACGAATGGGTTGAATCGACACCTGTGTATTCTACTCGTGATTACTATCCTTTATAGATCATACGGGTCGATCTGGACCGATACCAGCGCCTTCCTACTTGCGGAGCGATACTTAACAAAGGCATGAATTCCTTGGATAACCTGATCGGACTCCTCTACTGGTATGCGTAATACATATTTATGAGAATCCTTAGATTTCGATACCTCGATGTTTGGAAATTGCAACTTCAATTGTTCCTGCATAGCCCCAAGTTCTTCGCCTTCAATAATCACAATCCGATACCACGGAGGTAATTTGACCCTCTTTCGCTCCGACAGAAGAGATTTAGCTATTCGGAGAGGATTCTCTGCTGTGATTGCCTGAGTTATGGGGTTATTATGGTTTAGGTCAATAAATACGGGTGCGTCTTCTCTCGCCGAAGACAACAGAGAGAACCAATTGTCCATCAGGCGTTCTTCAGCTCGCAAAGTGGGTCGATTTACTTGCAACTCCCCATCTAATAGGACTAGCGCGGAAAATTTTCCACCGCGAGGCTCCATGCCAGGAGTTGAGATCACGATTCCGTCTTTCGGCGCTGTTTCAATCTCTTTGTCTGCAGTGGATAAATAGATGGGAGTCGAGGGGAAGGCTTTGCCGAGTTCCTCCTCGATCCGCCTAGCTCCACGCGACAAAAGGAGCTTCTCTTTACCGCCACAAAAATTGCACTTCCATTCTGAAGTAGAGAAACCGCATACGACGCATGCAAAGAGATCCTTGCCAACCATTTTCAATTGGAAACCGCACTGGCAAGTTGGTCGAGTACGACAAGTTTTACAAATTACGAGCGCTGAATAGTCCTTGGTGGCGACTTGAACGGCCACCACCCCATTCTTCAATCCATCGCGAATGGTTTGATGGTAGGACTCTGGCTTAGAGCGAATCTTTCTGCGTTGAAAAAAACTCTTTCGGTAGGGCTTCGCCATTTTTAAATATCCAAGTTCAAGCAATCTAAGGAGCTCCATCGAAGGAAACCCACTATAAAAGTGCAAGTCGGTTCCTTCGATACGCGACCTTATTAAAGCTACATCCCTTACATTCCAGAACGGGCTCCGATCACTCCAATAATGCTCTGAATTCTCATGAAAAATCAGAACCGCTGATAGGTAAGGAATCTGCCAGAAAATAGCGGCTCTCGTTCCAATCACAATAGGCGCTTCCGGGAAAATCTTAGGTTGCTTCGAACGGCCGAAAGCTTTGACCAAGCGACTCTGAATCTTCTGCTCCAATTCCGCAAATAGTTGCGCAGCCTCTCGCTCAGTAGGCGTAAGAATCAGAGTTGCGCTCGAATGCGAAGAGAGAGTTTCCATCAACCTTTTCGTTGTATTTGATGAGATTTGCTCAAAGACTCGCTCGGTGCGACGTTCTCTCAAGTCGGCATGATGCCAATCTTCTTTAAGCTGAGTTTCAGGGATGTACCGCAGAATCTTTACAATAGATGTCGCGTACCGCGAAGCAACTTCGGTTGCCAATTTGAGCGAGCGCTGGGAAAAGGCGTTCTGGTTTAAAACTCTGACGATGGGCTTGCTTGGTGAGGATTGATTCTCAACAAGCTCGAGAACAATTCCTTCTCGTTCCTCGCTCTTGAAGGGCACTAAGACTCTTGATCCAATCCTCACCTCACCCTTTAGATCTTCTGGCAGACCATAAGTAAAGGGCTGATCAAGATGTGCAATGTCATGATCAATCAGGACAAGCGCGCTAGTCGTGAAGCGAGCAGCACGAACTACTGTTTTAGCCCGCTCTCGTTTGAGCTTTAGCGGTTTCGCCGCCATTTCCTCTAACCTTTAACAGCGTTAGCAAGTGCAGCAGAACGGTCAGTCTTCTCCCAAGTGAATTCACTTAATTCACGGCCAAAATGACCATAAGCGCTTGTTTTACGGTAAATCGGACGGAGCAGATTCAAATCCTTGATGATGGCCGCAGGTCGGAGATCAAAAACCGATAACACCGCATCCGAAATCTGTGATACGGGAACTGATTCAGTCCCAAAGGTTTCTACAAATAACCCAACCGGATGCGCTTTTCCGATTGCGTAAGCAACTTGCACTTCACAACGATCAGCTAACCCAGCGGCAACAACATTCTTGGCAACCCAGCGCATCGCGTACGCCGCTGACCTATCGACTTTTGATGGATCCTTGCCGCTAAAAGCACCGCCGCCATGTCGAGACATTCCACCATAGGTATCCACAATAATTTTTCGTCCAGTCAAACCAGCGTCTCCCATAGGTCCACCGATTACGAATCTCCCAGTTGGATTAATCAAAGTTTTCATCGAAGCAAATGGGATGTCGAAGGTTGATAGAACCGGCTTAATGACCTGTTCAATAATCTCCGGCGTCATCTTCTTTTCAATATCAATGTCTGGGGCGTGCTGAGAGGAAATGACTACGGTATCTACCGCGAGTGCCTTGAAGCCGTCATATTCAATTGTGACCTGAGTTTTGCCATCGGGGCGAAGATAGGGCAAGGAACTGTTCTTACGGACTTGGGTTAGCCGTTCTGCCAAGCGGTGCGCAATAGCGATCGGTAGCGGCATCAACTCTTTCGTATCTTTTACTGCATACCCAAACATTAAGCCTTGGTCACCAGCGCCTTGAAGATCAAATGGATCAACAGATTTCGTAACTCGTTCCTCGACTGCGTGATCGACACCGGCCGCGATATCACCACTCTGAGAACCGAGTGAGACTGAAACTCCACAGCTGTTGCCATCAAAACCTTTTTCTGAGCTGTCGTATCCAATTTCCAAAACAGTCTCTCGCACCAAAGACATCACGTCTGCATAGCCATTAGTTGTGACTTCACCGGCTACATGGACTTGGCCAGTCGTTATCAGGGTTTCACATGCGACTCGACTCTTTGGGTCCTGCGAAAGGAGTGAATCGAGAACTGAGTCTGATATCGCATCCGCGATCTTGTCCGGATGGCCTTCGGTAACGCTCTCTGAGGTGAATAGCCGCTTAGCCATTTACTAACCCTAACTCTTCGATGACCTCCGCCACGATGCGTCGCCCGACTTCAAATTTATCGGCGCTTGTAAAGCCCCATTCTGCACCCCGTTTGGAAAGCAATACTCCACTTGTTTCGGTTTCTCCAAATACTTTTCCATGTGAAACATCGGTGACATAGAGCAAATCAACGCCTTTGTTATGCAATTTCTTAAGGCCCTTTTCTCGGATTCCATCGCCAGTTTCCGCAGCGAATCCAACAAAAATTTGGTTGCTCTTCTTGACTTTGGTTGCGCCGGCCAAAATATCCGGGTTCTTTACAAGAGAAATCTCACTTAGCTCCCCCTTATTAATCTTTTCGGCAGCGAATTTATCCGGGCGAGCATCGGCGACGGCCGCAGCCATAACAAGCGCATCAGCATCTTTCATCTCCACCTCAAGAACGTTTTGCATCTCTTCGGCGGTTTTCACATCAATTCGTTTAATCCCACTTAATTCATATTCCTCAGTTATTCCACTTATTACCGTAACTTCTGCGCCTTCTCTAAGCGCTTCAAAGGCGATTGCTAGGCCTTGGCGTCCGCTCGATCTATTTCCGATAAAACGAACTGGATCTATAGATTCCATGGTTCCGCCGGTAGTTACAACTACCTTTCTACCCTTGAGACGGGCGGCGCGCTCTTTAATCTCACGCACCTTGCCAATGATTCGAGCGGTCTCAGGGAAACGTCCGATACCGGAATCTTTACCGGTGAGACGACCTGTGTCCGGTTCAAGGATATGAAAGCCTCGAGCATTTAGCGTTTCAAGGTTGGCTTGCGTAGCCAGATTTAAGTACATACCTGGATGCATCGAAGGAACTATCAAAACTGGAGATGTAGTCGCTAGAACAGTTGTTGTTAACAGATCATCAGCACGGCCACTAGCGATACGCGCGATCAAATCAGCAGTCGCGGGGGCTATAACAACTAAGTCGGCTGCATCCGCCAGCGCTACATGCGAAACGGATTGAGTCCCTTCCCATACTTCGGTTTTTACTTCTTGCCCCGAAAGCGCTTCCCAGGTTGCTTTACCAACAAAATTTAAACTCGAACTAGTGGGAACTACAGTCACTTCGAAACCATCATCTTGGAGGCGTCTAAGCAGGTCACAAGCTTTATATGCAGCTATTCCCGCCCCTACGCCTAGTACAACCTGACGGCCGCGTGGGAAGGTAATCATTTATTTATCCGACTGTGGCTCTAAATTCTCAATGGTAAGTAGATTGTCGTTGATCTCACGAAGCGCAATCGAAAGAGGCTTCTCATGAACATGGGTTTCAACTAGCGGACCAACATACTCAAGAAGTCCCTCGCCAAGTTGTGAATAGTAAGCATTTATTTGGCGGGCGCGCTTTGCTGCGTAAAGGACGAGACTGTACTTGGAGCCACTCTTGTCTAGTAAATCATCGATTGGTGGATTCGTAATTCCATCAAGATTCGGCACAATCTCTCCTTGTTAGCGGTTATGACTCTTTTGCTTTGCGAGCCGCTAAGGATACCAGCGCAGCTACCACCTCTTCGACTTGGTGATTAACGACTACATGGTCGAATTCCGATGCAGCCGCCATCTCCTCGCGGGCTAAAGCGAGCCGGGCCTGTATCCGTTCCTCGGAGTCAGTCTTGCGACCTCTTATCCGTCCCTCTAGCTCCTCGAAGGATGGTGGTTTAAGAAAGATCAAAAGGGCTTCCGGACGCGCACTTCGGATCTGTCTTGCGCCCTCAATCTCAATTTCAAGGAGTACATGTTTTCCAGAAGCCAGGGCTGCTTCTACAGGCATCGTTGGAGTCCCGTATTTATGTCCTGCGAAATTTGCCCACTCGAGAAATTCACCATCTTCGATCATTCTTTGAAATTCGGTTTCGGAAACGAAGTGGTAGGCCTCGCCATCAATCTCCCCATTTCGCGGTGCACGAGTTGTCGCCGAAACAGAGAAGAAGAACTCGGGGTACTTCTTAAGTTCGTTAACGATTGTGCTCTTTCCAACTCCGCCAGGTCCGGAAAGAACTAGAAGCTGACCTTGCATCTACCTTCCCTTCAATTCTCTTCGGAGTTTCTCGCGTTGACTAACTCCAAGGCCTTGCACCCTCCGCGAGTGAGAAATGCCAGCGCGATCAAGTATCGCAATCGCTCGAACGCTACCAAAACCTGGTAGCGATTCAATTAACTCTTTAACGCGCATCTTTCGAATCGCGACATCAGAACTTTCAAGTGCTTCACGCCAATCGCGCTTTCCCTCTCGCACCTCTTCTTTAAATCTTGCTCGTGTTTTTCGGTGCTCCGCCGCTTTATATAGCGCAGCACGCCTCTCTTCGTGCGAGAGAAGGGGCGGCTGGTGCATAAGGCTAATTAAACCTACTTATTAGAGAGATTCAAAAATACTTCTAGCTGCGCTCCGTGGGTTTTTAGCTTCGGTAATGGGCCTGCCAATCACAAGAAAGTCCGCGCCCGCAAGAAGTGCATCTTTAGGAGACATTGTGCGCTTCTGATCATCATCAGTAGCACTTGGCCTAATTCCTGGAGTAATCAAGGAAATCTCTCTAGGCAACGCCGCTCGCAAGGCTCTTACTTCAAGTGGAGAGGCGACAATGGCTCTAGCGCCGGCATTAACCGCAAGTTTGGCCCACTGCGATGCCAATTCCTCCACCGGTTCTTCTATTCCTAATGAGTTAAGGGTGCCCTGGTCTAAAGAGGTGAGAACAGTTACGGCGGTGATTCGAGTATCAGGTAGCGCTAATGCAGCAGCTTTTATCATCTCCGGACCACCTTGAGCATGAACGGTTAAATACTCTACGTCGAGCTGTGCAAGGCTCGCACTGGCTTTTCCAACTGTGTTGGGAATGTCATGAAGTTTTAAATCCAGAAAAATCGCGATCTCAGGGAATTTGCTCTTGAGAGTCGCGACCCCCATGGGGCCATTAGCAGAGAAGAATTCCAGGCCTACTTTAAAGACTCCTACATATTCCGCGGTTTGTTCGATAAGTTCTTGGCATCGTTCAACCTCTTGAGAATCCAAGGCAAGAATGATTGGTGAGTTAGCCATGTGCGACACCAATAGCATCTTTGAGGGATTTGAAACCCTTTGATTGCAGTAAACCTAAAAGTTCCTCTTTAACCCTGATGGCTGCAGTTGGATTTCCAAAAGTTGCGGTCCCAATGGAAACACCAGATGCTCCGGCAAAAATCATTTCAAGTGCATCTCGCCCGCTCGTTACCCCACCCATACCAAGTATTGGAATATTAGGAAGCGCTGCATGAACTTGGAATATCGCTCGGACGGCTACTGGGCGAATTGCTGGGCCTGATAGCCCTCCAGTCACTCCAGCTAACTTTGGACGCGCAGCATCGATATCAATAACCATTCCAAGAAGAGTATTTATCAGAGCCAAACCATCAGCGCCTGCGGAAACTACTTCTTTGGCAATTGATACGATGTCAGTAACATCCGGTGACAACTTCGCAATGATCGGGTAATCGCCTCCGATATTGCGACGAACCGCTTCAATTACCGCCCGTGAAGCAACCGGATCACATGAAAATACCAAACCTCGATTTTCCACATTTGGACATGAGATGTTTACTTCAATCCCGAACAACGCATTGATTCCTCTTAATTTGCGCGCCAGGGTTGCGTATTCCTCAATCGTTTCACCGGAAATGGAGACAATAACTCGAGCGCCCTTACTTTGTAACCAGGGAATATCGTCTGCAAGAAACTGGTCAATACCTGGGCCTTGTAACCCGATGGAATTGAGCATTCCAGATGGAGTTTCAGCCATTCTTGGAGTGGCTCTACCGCTCCTCGGCTTTACCGCTATGGACTTGGTTACGACGGCACCCAATTCGTCGAGATCGAAAAATTGAGAGAGCTCCTTGCCGGAGCCGGCACAGCCGCTAGCGGTGAAAATTGGAGATGGAAAATATCTACTTCCAAATTTCGTTCGGAAGTCAAAGGATTGGAAGTCACTCATGGTTTTGTACCCCTAGTGACTGGTGGCCCCAAGTGCCTGATGGGATTTGACGGCTGCTCCCCCAAATCACTTTACTTCCATCAACGACTGGCCCTTCGATACAGCTTCGTTGCATCTTAATTACTCCAGCATCATTTTTTAGCGGAATGACGCAGGTCATGCAGACGCCGATTCCACAAGCCATCGATTCTTCAACTGCGCATTGATGAAGAATTTCAAAACGTTGGGCAATGATGTCTACCGCTTCAAGCATCGCCATCGGGCCACAGGAGTAGATAATCTCTGTGTTGTGCTTCTCGATGAGCTGTGGAAGAACATCCGTTACTCGCCCCTTTACGCCTGCGCCACCATCCTCAGTCGTCAGAGTCATAGTATTCACTGAACGTTTTCCTTCTAATGGGGCATAAATCTTGTTTGCATTTGACGCCCCTAAAACGATATCGACTCGGCAGCCACGTTGCTTTAGAACTTCAGCGAGCCCAAAGAGCGGAGCAGATCCATATCCGCCGCCAACAAGAAGCGCGCTAACTGGCTCCGTAGGAATTCCGAAAGCAGTGCCTAGTGGCCCAACCATGTCCACTCGATCGTGAATTGCGCGCTCACTTAACCATCTGCTTCCTGAACCATGAGCGGCCACGACCAATTCGATTGTGCCACCAAAATTCCCGCGATCACTTGCTCTATATATGGCAAAGGCTCTTCGTAAAACCATCGCCGAGGAGTTCCCACCGACGGCTATGGCAACGAAGTTTCCCGGCTTTGCATGAAGTGCCATTTCGCCAACTGAAAAAACCATGTGGTGATACGAGCCGACTTTTTTATTTGAGAGAACCTCTACGCTCTTTTGAATAGCCCGCGGATTAATATTCATTTGCGCGTCCATTCTTGGAGTGACTTGGTAGAAATAGGGCCACTTCTTAGGGCTCTGATACCAGAAACGGCAGCCTTGAGCCCCGGAATCGTAGTTATGCATGGAATTCCTCTAGCAATCGCCGAACTCCTTATAAACCAACCATCCTTCTTTGAATCTCGCCCAAAGGGGGTGTTTATCACCAGATTGATCTCACCGCTTTCGATGAGGTCAACCGCTGACTTATTCGCCATTTCTGACTTCTCGGAGTGCTTCATAACTAATTCCGCTTCTATCCCTTCAATAGACAAAGTGGATTTAGTTCCAGCTGTGGCATAAAGCTTAAATCCGAGTTCGTAAAGTGCGCGGGCTGATTCAACAGCTTGGGTTTTATCTTTATCTGCGAGAGAGATGAATACATTGCCACTCTTTGGGAGTGGCCCAAATGCCGCTATCTGTGATTTGGCAAATGCGCTACCAAAGTCCGGTGAAATTCCCATCACCTCGCCAGTTGATTTCATCTCCGGCCCGAGAGTTGAATCCACATTCTTTCCATCAATGCGACGGAATCGATTCCAAGGCAGTACCGCTTCTTTTACAGCAATCCCGTAACTAGTCCCGATAGAAGCTTTCGGCAAGATCTCAAGTTCGCGCAACTCACTAATGCTCTTCCCAGAAGCAATAAGCGCTGCTGCTTTTGCGAGCGAAACTCCGGTGGCCTTACTCACAAAGGGAACTGTGCGAGATGCGCGTGGATTAGCTTCAATCACAAACAATTTACCTTCGCTTATTGCGTACTGAACATTGAGCAATCCTCTTACGTCGATGGCTCGCGCTAGCTTCTCGGTAGTTGCCAATATTTCAAGAATCATTGGTGGTGCAATGGATTGGGGTGGAATAACACAGGCAGAATCCCCTGAATGAACACCCGCTTCTTCAATATGCTCCATGATGCCTGCAAGATAAACGCTCTCCCCATCAAATAGTGCATCTACATCAATTTCAATCGCGTTATCAAGGAACCTATCAATCAGTACCGGGTGATCCGGATTTATTTCAGTAGCTTTCTCTATGAAGCCTTGTAGCGACTCCTCGTCATAGACAATCTCCATTCCACGGCCACCTAGTACAAATGAGGGACGTACAAGCACGGGATAACCAATCGAATTAGCGACTTGCTTTGCCTCTAGATAAGAGAAAGCCGTTCCAAAAGCGGGCGCATTCAATCCCGTCTCCTTAAGGACCTGTCCGAACTCACCACGATCTTCAGCCTTATGAATCGCAGCTACCGAAGTACCAATGATTGGAATGCCCTCTTTAGCAAGGCCGGCTGCTAATCCAAGCGGCGTTTGCCCACCCAGTTGAGTGATAACTCCAAGTACTGGTCCGGCTAAGGTTTCAGCATGAAATACCTCTAAAACATCCTCAAGTGTTAAAGGTTCAAAATAGAGTCGGTCAGAAGTGTCGTAATCAGTGGATACTGTTTCCGGATTGCAGTTAATCATTATGGTTTCATAGCCTGCCTCGCTAAGCGCAAAGCATGCATGAACACATGAATAATCAAATTCGATACCTTGGCCAATTCGATTAGGGCCGCTTCCCAAAATAATGATCGCCGGCTTTGTTCGGGGTCTTATCTCACTTGTTAAGTCATATGATGAGTAGTGATACGGCGTAAATGCCTCGAATTCTCCGGCACATGTATCGACAGTCTTATAAACAGGACGAAGTGCAAGGCGCCATCGCAGAGCTCTAACTTCGCTCTCATCGATACCGCGAAGCTGACCGATCTGGCGATCTGAGAAGCCCAAACGTTTAGCTCGACGGAGAATTTCAAGGTTGAGATCGGGGCAATTCTTCAATTCATCCGCTAGTTGATTGATGCGCTGGATCTGAGCAAGAAACCAAGGATCTATCCCGGTGGCGGCATGAACCGTTTCAATCGACGCTCCGAGAGCCATGCCTTGTTGTACCTCTTGCAACCTAAATTCGGTTGGAACCTTCATCGACTCCAAGAGCTCTTCTTTTGTTCTCGAGAATTCCCAGTTGAACTCCGATCCCTTTTTCTCAAGGGAGCGAAGCGCTTTTTGGAGGGCTTCTGGGAAAGATCTCCCCATCGCCATTGCTTCGCCCACACTCTTCATCGTTGTTGTAAGTCTTTGATCAGCTTCTGGGAATTTCTCAAAAGCGAACCGTGGGATCTTCACTACTATGTAATCCAAAGTTGGTTCAAATGAGGCGGGAGTTTTCTCTGTAATGTCATTTGGGATCTCATCCAACGAGTAACCAATAGCGAGCTTGGTGGCAATCTTGGCGATGGGAAATCCGGTTGCCTTAGACGCGAGAGCGCTGCTCCGCGAAACTCGGGGATTCATCTCGATAACAACGATCCGTCCATCGCGGGGGTTTACGGCAAATTGGATATTGCAGCCTCCTGTGGCCACTCCAACTTCGCGGATGATAGAGATAGCTAAATCTCTGAGTTTCTGAAATTCGACATCTGTAAGCGTGAGCGCTGGAGCAACAGTTATGGAATCTCCCGTGTGCACTCCCATCGGGTCCACGTTCTCAATGCTGCAGACGATCACCACGTTATCTTTGTGATCGCGCATCACTTCGAGTTCATACTCTTTCCAACCGATAATTGATTCTTCTAAAAGGACTTCGGTTACTGGGCTGTATTGGAGACCCGCCCCGGCGATAAGTCGCAATTCCGCTTCATTAAAAGCAATTCCGCTTCCGAGTCCACCCATAGTGAATGAGGGGCGGACAACAACTGGATAATTTAGCTTCTGGGCAGCCTCAAGGCATTCTTCTATCTTGTGGCAAATAACCGAACGAGCTGATTCCCCGCCTACCTTCTCGACGATAGTTCTAAATTCTTCACGATTTTCGCCCCGTTTTATGGCCGGTATGTCCGCGCCGATCAAACGAACCTTATGTTTTGTAAGAATTCCTAGCTCATCCAATTTCATCGCGGCATTAAGGGCGGTCTGTCCCCCGAGCGTTGCCAAGATTGCATCAGGCCGCTCCTTTGCAATTATCGATTCTAAATATTCGGGTGTGATTGGCTCGACATAGGTGGCATCTGCGAATTCGGGATCGGTCATAATTGTTGCCGGATTACTATTTACCAGAACTACTCGTACCCCCTCGGCTCGCAAAACACGACAAGCCTGGGTGCCCGAGTAATCAAACTCGCATGCTTGACCGATAACGATCGGTCCGCTTCCGATAACCAGAACGCTTTTAATCGAGTTATCTTTTGGCATATCTACCTAACATTGTTACAAACTCATCAAAGAGATAATTTGCATCATGAGGACCACCTGCTGCTTCAGGGTGATACTGCACAGAGAAGGCGGGTCGATCCACAAGTTTTAGACCCTCTACCACGCCATCATTTAAGGAAATATGCGAGACAACTCCTGGACCGTAAACAGTTGAGAACTCTCCTTCAGTCGGTGCCTCCACCGCGAATCCATGGTTATGAGCCGTGATCTCTACTCGATCCTTCAGGCGATTCAATACCGGTTGATTTATCCCTCTATGTCCAAAGCGCAACTTGTAGGTATCAAATCCGAGCGCTCTCCCAAGGATTTGGTGACCAAAGCAGATACCAAAGATAGGAATCTCAGCATCTAACACTTTTCTCACATTTGCGACCACATCGTTCATGCTCGATGGATCACCAGGACCGTTAGATAAGAAGATGCCATCAAAGCCACCACTCTCTATCTCACTAAAGTGGGTGGTGACGGGAAGCAAAACTGTTTCGACCCCGCGTCTAGCAAAATTTCGAGGCGTTGCTGCCTTGATACCAAGATCCAGGGCTGCAATACGAAACTTCTTCCCATTTTCCGCGGGTACAACTTCACTGTTTTGAATTGACACCGAATCTGCGAGGTAAGAACCTGCCATTTGTGGCGTATTTCGGACTCGAGTGACCATTTCTTCTCGAGTCAAATTAGCTTTGGTGAAGATTCCTACGCGCATCGCACCACGCTCACGTATGTGGAGAGTAATTGCGCGCGTGTCTACGCCAGATAGACCAATGACGCCGTACTTCATCAGTTCATCTTCTAAGGATCTCTCCGAGCGCCAATTAGATACAAGCGGTGAAGGATCTCTTACGACAAATCCACTCACCCAAATCCTTTTGGACTCTTCATCGCTCTTGTTCATGCCGGTATTGCCAATGTGTGGCGCAGTCATCACAACTACTTGGTTGAAGTAAGAGGGATCCGTGAGGGTCTCTTGATATCCAGTCATCCCCGTGGTGAAGACAATCTCGCCAAAAGATTCGCCGCTCGCGCCCCAGGCTTCACCTTCGAAGATAGTGCCATCATCCAATACGAGGTATCCCGATGAAGCATTAACCATCATTGCGAGAAAACCTCCTTGCCGCGCAAAAATGTATGTCTTACCGTGACCGGCAATTCCATTCCAAGGTAAGGCGAATTCTTACTCTTGGAGCGAATTCCTAGGGTCTCGACCCGCCAGTTAGCGTCGGTATCTATTAGTGTGAAATTCGCTTCGTTTCCGATCGAAAGGGAACCATGACCTTCATAGCGCCCAATTCGAGCAGGAGCGCCCGACATTCGCTCGACCAATTCTTCAAGCTTCATCAGACCTGATTCGACAAGGGCTTTATAGGAAACAGAGAGCGCAGTCTCCAGCCCAATCATTCCAAAAGCAGCAGCTGCCCACTCGCAATCTTTATCTTCTGCGGGATGAGGCGCGTGATCGGTAGCTATTACATCAATCGTTCCATCGACTACCCCTTCGCGCAGCGCCATTACATCCGCCTCAGTACGAAGTGGCGGATTCACTTTATACACGGGGTCATAGGAGCGCGCTAAATCATCAGTTAATAGCAGATGATGCGGAGTAACTTCAGCGGTAACTTGTATCCCTCGCTTCTTCGCCCAACGAACTAACTCAACGCCACCAGCCGTTGTGAGATGACAGATGTGCAGGCGACTTCCGACATGTTGATTTAAAAGCAAATCTCGAGCGATTATTGACTCTTCGGCCGCTGCTGGCCACCCCTTCAGGCCAAGCGCCGCTGAAATTTCTCCTTCGTTCATTTGGGAACCTTGAGTCAACCGAGGATCTTGTGCATGTTGCGCAATAACTCCACCAAAGGCTTTCACATACTCAAGGGCTCGTCTCATCACAAGTGAATCCCAGACGCAATGTCCATCGTCACTAAAGATTCGGACCTTCGCTTCAGATGAGTGCATCGCACCCATCTCCGAGAGAATTTTGCCTTGCTGTCCTAGAGTCACAGCCCCAATTGGAAATACATCACAAAGGTCATGAGATTTCCCGAGTCGGAAAACTTGTTCGACAACTCCGGCGGTATCGGCAATTGGACTGGTGTTGGGCATCGCTGAAATTGCTGTGAAGCCACCAGCCACAGCTGCTTTGGATCCAGAAAGCACCGTCTCAGCATCTTCCTTTCCAGGTTCACGCAGATGCGTGTGCAGATCTACCAGGCCTGGAATTGCGGTAAGCCCTTTGCCATCAATGATTTCAGCGGTCTGTGAAAGGCCATCAACATTGGTGAATCGACCATTCGCTATTGCGAGTTCCAGTGGTTTACCGGCCGCACTTTTTAAATTCTTGAACAAAAGATTTCTAGACATCTCACTCGCCCCCCAGTAGTAGATACAAAGCGGCCATACGCACTGCCACACCATTTTTAACCTGGTCAACAATCACGGACTTCTCACTGTCCGCAGAATCTGCAGAAATCTCTAGCCCTCGATTCATGGGTCCTGGATGCATAACAATGCAGCTTGAATTTAATTGCGAAAGACGTGCAGCATTCAAGCCGTATCGGCGGGCATATTCTCGCTCGCTGGGGAAGAAAGCATCTTCCATGCGCTCCCGCTGGACGCGCAACATCATTACGACATCGAAACTATGGAGGCCAGAGTCGAAGTCATATTGAACACTGCAACCCCAGGATGAGACCGAGACTGGAAGTAAGGTGGGCGGAGCAACAAGCGTCACTTTTGCCCCAAGTTTTCGCAACAGAAGAACATTGCTACGAGCAACTCGACTATGCAAGACATCTCCCACAATAGCAACATGCAAACCTGACAAATCGCCGGATGAATCTTTTAGGCTCTCTCTAATAGTAAATGCATCAAGTAAAGCCTGCGTCGGATGTTCGTGAGTGCCGTCACCAGCATTTATTACTGAACCACTCATCCACTTTTGTGACGCTAGTCGGTGGGCCGCACCGGAAGCTGGATGGCGGATCACGACGCCATCGGCCCCCATGGCTTGCAGAGTCAGCGCAGTGTCCTTAAGACTCTCACCCTTACTCAAGGATGAACCTTTCGCAGAAAAGTTAATTACATCAGCGGAAAGTCGCTTGGCAGCAGCTTCAAATGAGATTCGTGTTCGCGTGGAGTCCTCAAAGAATAGGTTGACGATTGTGCGCCCTCTAAGAGTAGGCAATTTTTTGACTGGTGTCTCAGTAACGCGTGCCAATTCAGCCGCGGTATCTAGGAGGTTAATCGCCTCTTCTTTGCTCAAGTCATTGATAGAGAGAAGGTGTCTGTTCATGAACGTCCTTCAATCTTCACTTCGTCTAGGTTGTCAATTTCAGTTAGACATACGCGTACCCGTTCACTTCGACTAGTTGGTAAATTTTTGCCGACGTAATCAGCCCTAATAGGTAGTTCGCGGTGTCCTCTATCGATAAGAACAGCTAGCTGCACGGTCTTCGGTCTTCCATGTTCAGATAAGGCATCGAGAGCGGCGCGGATAGTGCGCCCTGAGAAAAGAACGTCATCAACTAAAACCACATCTTTATCGTGAATGCCACTAAGCGGAATCTCAGTTTTTCCTAGTGAACGAGGCGCAGAGTTTCTCAAATCATCTCGATACATGGTCGTATCTAAAGAACCTGAGTGGATTTCAACCCCTTCGAGAGAGCTGAGGATCGTGGTTAAACGAGCGGCGAGGAATGAGCCACGAGTTGGGATTCCGAGTATTACTAAATTTGAGACGCCTTTATTTCGTTCAATAATTTCGTGGGCAATGCGCTTAAGTGCCCGGGCTATCTCGGCTTGATCTAAAACAATAGACATAACACTTCCTTTTCCGCCTCTCTGGACGGCCTTTTAAAGGTTGGTGAATGTTAGCGCACCGGCTCGGCTTGTGTATAACGCAATACGAGCGGGGCAAATTCTCCTAGCCTCGCCTCCTTCACCCCGACTAGTTTCTTGAGCGGAGCGTTATGGATTCCAATTACAAGCGATCACTTGCCCGGTTACGTGCGATTCGAGTAGCTGCCGGACTTACCCTCAGGCAAGTCGAGATTAAAAGCCGAGGAAAATGGAAGGCAGTCGTAGTTGGCTCCTACGAGCGTGGCACTAGGCATCTAAGTTTGATGCGCGCGGTTGAACTCTGTGAGTTCTACGGCGCAGATCTCTCAGAGCTCGGAGTAGCACGTAGTGAAGTTGACAGTTTGCAAACCATTTTGGATCTTAAGCGGCTGGCTATGGCTCGAACTCTTCCCGATGATCTGAGTAGAACTATCTCTAGATTAGCGGGACGGATCACAAGTATGCGTAATGATCAAAACGGAGAAGTCTTAAGTATTAGAAAACAGGATCTGGATAATCTTCAATTTCTAACTGATATGAGCAGATCAGAACTTATTGGGGCTCTCCGTCTAAGAGATCTTTTGCTCCAAAGCGATCGCTTAAAGCGATAAGTCTTTCTTAATCTCGCGGATAGAGGCTAGAACTCCATTTATATATGTCGCTGAATCTTCAGTTGAGAGCGTCTTAGCGAGCTCTACTGATTCCGAGATTGCAACCTCTTCGGGTATTTGCTCCCCCCAGAGCAATTCAAAAGTACCGACTCTGAGGATGTTACGGTCTACGACCGGCATTCGATCGAGATCCCAATCTTTTGCTCGCATCGAAATGATCTCATCAATCCGACTTCGCTTACTTTCGACGCCATTGACAAGAAGCTCCGTGTACTCTCGAATGAGATAGTCCAACTCTGACTTTCTAATCCCAAGAATCGAAGCGGCTGACTTTCCTCGTATATCGCCTTCGTAGAGAAAATCCAGCGCAGCCTTTCGCGCTTTAGAGCGAGCGCTCACTTAGTTTGCTCGGCCGAGATAATCACCTGAGCGGGTATCTATAAGAATCATCTCATCCTGTTTTATGAAGAGCGGCACTTGAACAGTGATACCCGTTTCTACCGTTGCGGGCTTCGATCCGGCTGAAGAACGATCGCCTTGCAGACCTGGTTCGGTGTAAGTGACGCGCAGCGCAACAGATGGTGGCAGTTCGATGTATAGCGGGTTGCCTTCATGAATAGCAACAATAACTTCCATATTCTCAAGAAGATACTTTGAGGCTTCAGTGACAGTCTCTTCTGAAATAGTTATCTGATCAAAAGTCGTCGAATCCATGAATACATACCCAGCATTATCCTTATAAAGAAACTGCATCTCACGCTTTTCCAGAATGGCAACATCTACTTTGACGCCAGCGTTGAAAGTTCTTTCAACCACTTTGCCAGAAAGTACGTTCTTCAACTTGGTTCTAACAAAGGCGGGCCCCTTTCCCGGCTTTACATGTTGAAATTCGACTACATTCCAGAGTTGACCTTCGATATCGAGGGTCATTCCATTCTTCAAATCATTTGTGGTTGCCATAATGCGCAGAGTACCTGTTGAATGCTAATTCGCTAAATCTGCGAGCAGATTCTTCATCGCAATGAGTGCCAACCGGTAGGAGTTCAAACCAAAGCCAGAAATTGTGCCATTGACAACTCCTGAAACTACTGAGGTGTGGCGGAACTCTTCTCGGGAGAGCGGGTTGGAAAGATGAACCTCGATCACCGGAGCTTTTAACATTACAACCGCATCTCTAATTGCGTAGGAGTAATGGGTGAACGCAGCTGGGTTAATGATTACAGGCAGTTTTTTATCGGCCGCTTCATGAAGCCAGCCAATAAGTTCGGCTTCATCATCCGTCTGTCGTATCTCAGTCTCGATCCCTAAATCCTGGCCTGCATTTGTGACGAACTTTTCCAAGGCGGCGTAATCGAAATCGCCGTAAATACCCTTCTCGCGAAGGTCCAGTCTCTTTAGGTTGGGACCGTTGAGTATTAGCGCTCGCATAGCCAAATTCTACCTTCCCACCGTTGCTTCATAGATCTCTTTTAACTTTGCCGATTCGACTTCTATTCGATCAGTCTTTCCTACCGCAAGAAGCGAAACAAATCGAATCGCTTGACCGCGACGCTTCTTATCTCGACCCATCAAGCTAATCAAGTTCTCCCACGAATCCTTCTTATAAGAGCAGGGCAAATCCAAGCCTTTGAGAATTGCATAATGGAGATCAACTAAATCGCGAGAAAGACCACTTGTGATGTGAGATATTTCGGCTGCGAAGACCATCCCAATTGAGACTGCTTCGCCATGAGCTAGCTGGTAGTTCGAATCCTGCTCGATTGCATGTCCGAGAGTATGGCCATAATTAAGAACTTCTCGTTCGAAACTTTCTCTGAAATCCTTCGTGACCACCGAAGCTTTAACGGCTACGGAGCGATGGATGATCGCCGCAAGATTTCTTTCATAACCATCTTGAAACAACTCTAAAATCCTGGAGTCGGAGATGAAGCCGCATTTGACGCTTTCTGCTAATCCTGCCCGAAGTTCACGATTGGGTAGTGTTTTTAACCAATCGAAGTCGATAATTACCTCCGCCGGTGAATGAAATGCTCCAACAAGATTCTTGCCAGAAGATAGGTTAACTCCAGTCTTACCGCCAATTGCAGCATCCACCATCCCGGCGATTGAAGTTGGCACGGCTACCCAATCAATCCCCCGCATGTAGGTGGCCGCCAAGAATCCAGCCAAATCAGTGGTGGCTCCCCCACCTATTCCGATGATCAACGAGTTTCGATCCAGCCCTCGGTGAGCTAACTCCTCTAGCAAAGTCGTGAAGTTTGCCAAAGTTTTTTGTTGCTCGCCCTCGGCGGTGACGACAATTGAATCTTCAGAAAAAGCAGCTACTACTCGATCCCGAAGCGAGGTTTGGGTGAGAATGACGAATTGGCGCCCGCCAATCAAGGACTTAAGTTCTCGCGACCAAGAGTCTGTGAACGTGATCTGATATTTCCGTTCAGCACTAACTTCTATCGCTTTCAAGAGAGCATCTCCTTTATCTCTAGGGCGCTCTCTTTTGCTTTTTTGTTATCCGTCTTGATGCGATAGCGAGCAAGAGATTCATAACGATCTTTTCGCTCTTCAAAGAGTTTGAGCCACTGTTGACGCGGGTTCGCAAGAAGAAGTGGGCGATCGGTATTGAAGCCGACGCGCGGAGCTGCATTTGAGATTGAGACTTCAAGGTAGACCACCTGAGGCTCGCCCGATAATTGCTCGAATACTTCTGAGTCAAGAATCGAACCACCGCCAAGGGATATAACCGAGCCATCCCTTTTTAGGGCATCCAAGACGACCTCTCGTTCAATCTTACGAAATCCAGACTCGCCTACTTCCAAAAAAATGTCTCCGATTTTCTTCCCACTCTTTTTCTCAATCTCCCGATCAGTGTCGATAGCTTGAAGATCAAGTTCTTCGGCAAGAATCTTGCCCACGCTAGTTTTGCCCGATCCAGGCGGTCCGATTAATACAATTTTTGAACTCATGAAAAAAATATCGCCTCAGAACTTGGGTAGATTTGCTAGGTATGAGGTGATATTTCGCTTTGTTTCAGCAACGCTATCGCCCCCAAATTTCTCAAGAACAGCTTCGGCAAGCACTAACGCAACCATTGCTTCAGCGATCACTCCCGCCGCAGGAACCGCGCAGACATCTGATCTCTGATGGATAGCCTTCGCAGCCTCTCCGGTGCTCATATCAATTGTGTCTAATGATTTTGGAACTGTTGAAATTGGTTTCATGGCCGCTCTCACGCGGAGCACTTCACCAGTGCTCATTCCGCCTTCGGTACCGCCGGCTCGATGCGTCCGACGGGTAATTTCACCGGCTGCACTTCTCTCAATCTCATCATGTGCGATTGATCCTCGCCGCGCCGCGCTTAGGAATCCATCTCCAACCTCAACCCCTTTAATCGCTTGAATGCCCATAAGTGCACCCGCTAGTCGAGCGTCAAGCCTTCGGTCCCAATGCACATGCGAACCAAGTCCGGGCATCAAGTTAAAGGCGAGTACCTCCACTACTCCGCCTAACGTATCCCCCTCGCGATGAGCCGTTTCAATTTCAGCGACCATTTGATCACTAACTTCTTTATCGCTACATCGGACTGGACTTTCATCAATGGATTCTTGCTCACTCGCCAGAGGAAGTTTGTGGTTCTCCGGTAACGCAATAGAGCCGATTCGCACGACATGGCTAAGCACTTCGATATTTGCTACCTGTTTGAGAAACGCTCGCGCTACTGCACCAAGTGCGACTCGCGTAGCGGTCTCTCGTGCGGATGCTCGCTCCAGAATTGCCCGCGCATCATCAAAATCATATTTCTGCATACCAACTAAGTCAGCATGTCCCGGCCTTGGTCTCGTAAGCGGGGCATTGCGAGCTAACTCTGCTAACTCATCTTTCGACACTGGGTCGGCCGACATTACTTTCTGCCATTTTGGCCATTCGCTATTAGCAATTTCCAAGCAGATCGGTCCACCTTGGGATTTGCCATGGCGAATGCCACCCAAAATTCTCAGTTCATCAGCTTCAAACTTCTGGCGCGCGCCTCGTCCAAATCCAAGGCGCCGTCTTGCTAAATGTGTCTTAATCTCTTCTGAAGTGATCTCGATATGAGCGGGCAGCCCTTCAATTATTCCGACCAAGCTTGGTCCATGAGATTCGCCTGCAGTGAGCCAACGCATGGCTCATTATCTCAGTTCTACGCTAGAGATGGTTGACGATTATGGTCGCTGACAAGAGAAAAGGCGCAAAGGGTAAGGATCTTGAGGGGCTTTTTTTGACTAACAGAACGAGGCCCGCAATCACCCAGGCCATGCAATGGATGGAAAGTGAACCGATTGGGGCGAGGGTTTGAAAATCAATTGCTACCGCAGCGAGTCGGACATCGCCATATCCGACTCCTCCTTTGGTTAATCGATATAGCCCGGCATAAAGTAGAAAGGCGAATAGCGAGGCTAATACAACCGCAACCTTTCCACTTAGCATGAGGAAAGAAGATGTCGTCGCCAATAGGGCTAAGTTCAAACCCTTTGGAATTACTCTAAATTTGATATCTGTGACACTGATGAGCAGAAGAGCGAGCAGGTACAGAAACACCACAAGAGGTTAATGAGTTTGTGACGTCTTTCGGAGAAGCAAAAAGATCTGTGGATATCTAAAGGAGCGCCCGCAATTCTGTAAATAATGGGACATAATCCAAAGAGCAATCGAAGAAGATTTCAAACTGGCGCATTGCCTGTGCTACCAAAAGATCTTTACCGGAAAAGAAATTAGCTGTCGCAACCTCCATTAGCGGGGTCGGCCAAGGGTTATAGAGAGAATCAAAAAGGACGCCAGTGAAGCTACTAACTCTAGGGATGGATTTCATAGCATCGATGGGAGCGCAATTTATAAGAAGGGAGCTATCGAAAGCAGAAGAACTTTCGCTCCAATCCACGATTTCTATATCTGGATTAGCGCGCACCAGTGATTGGTCGCGCTCTATACTTCTACGAAAAACTCTTATTTCCCATCCGCTATCTCTCAAGGCTACTAGCGCAGCTCGCGCCGTTCCACCGGCGCCAAGAATCGCGAGGCTTCTGTTTTTCACTTGAGCAAGGCTGGTTTCAGAAATTCGCTCGAGAAGAAACTTAAAGCCAAAAACGTCGGTGTTGTAGCCCATCCAACCGTTCTGCTCTCGCTTCAAAGTATTTACTGAATTTGTCTCGATAGCTTCTCTTGCCAAGGACTCACAGTGCCTTAAACCTTCTTCCTTTAATGGCATGGTGAGTGAGAATCCTTGCCATTCATTAGAGCGGTGCTTATCCAAAAAATTACCCAACTCGCCCTGCTTTACTTCAAATCGCTCATAAGCGGCAGTTACAGCTAGTTTTCTGTAGAGAAAATTGTGGAGAGCCGGTGACAGGCTATGTTCTATGGGGGAACCCAGAACCGCGTATCGACTCATTCAAAAGCTCCATTTGCATAATTTCTCTTGTACTCAGCCTTAAACTTCAAGAATTCATCATAAGACGAGGTGAACCGAGTCTCATTAGGAAGCACCGTAACAAAATACAACCAATCCCCTTCGGCCGGATTTAATGTAGCTTCGATAGCTGCGCGAGTTGGACTTCCTATCGGTCCGGGAGGCAGTCCCTCATACATAAATGTGTTGTATCTATTACGTACCTGAGTATCTTTTATAGAAAGCGCAATCTCTCCACGTCTATCAAAGACGTAGTGAACCGTTGAATCGAATTGCAGTTTCATTCCCTTGCTCAGTCGGTTGTAAACCACTCGGGCAACTTTTGCAAAAACATCGGGCGTCCCTTCTGATTCAACCAAGGAAGCGATTGTCATCAACTCTTCTTCTGTAAACTCCTCAAAATTCCAACTCAGATCGCCCGTACTTTGTTGGAAACGCGAAAGCATTGCTAAGAGCGCATCTTCCTCCGTTGTCCCGCGTGGAAAAGAGTAAAAGGCGGGATAGAGAAAGCCCTCAACGCTTGCCAGTTTGAATTCTCGGGGCGGTTTCAATTTGGCGAGCGCCATGGAGATTTTATTTCGCTCAAATCCACCCTCAACCAACGCATCTACTATTTCACTCATGCGTGCGCCGTCACGCACTCGGACTAGATTTACGATTCGATCCGGATCTAATAGTTGCAGAACTGCTTCTGATGCTGAGATCCGTGTCTCTACTCGATGCTCACCCGGGGCAATACGTTGACTATCGGGGTTCGCTACAGCTGCTCGAAAATAAGCCAGTGCAGATTTCACGACTTGTTCACGTTCTAAAACTTCTCCGACTTGTGATCCGGTCATACCTGGATCTATATGAACTATTACTTCTGGACCAGGGTTACTCCCATCAAAATCGGGCGCAGCGCGCGTCCCAGGAGCAATTTCCCGAAGTCCTAGCGTCAGCAAGAATATGAAGGCGAGCGCCAAGCCCAGCCTTCTTAGACCGTAGCTATTAATCATCTAGAGAACTTCCGAATGGTCTACCTAGGGCGCGTTCCCCGTCGAGTGCGAATTTTAAAATCTCTACCGCGGCAAGGGCGTCAATGCCGAATTTTGCAATTAAAGATTTATCGTTAGATGCAGACGTGGTTGAAAGTCTCTCATCAACAAGACGGACTGGCGCGATATTTAACTTCGCTATGAGCTCTGCCAGCGATCTTGCGCGAGCTGCTGATTGACCTTCTTCCCCGGATAGATGCATTGGAAGTCCGACATATATGGTGGAAATCGAGTTCTCGTGGGCGAGATTCAGCAACTCTTCATGTAGATTCGCCGCGGCAATTGTTCCAACTGGAGAAGCAATTAGCCCAGTCTCATCAGAGATAGCTATCCCAATCCATTTATCACCGTAGTCAATCGCTATCCGATGACCGGTTTTCAGATTCATTATTTTTTCTGGAGATCAGATCTAAGGGCTGCGAAGGCTTCCTTAAGTTGGGCTACATCGCTTCCGCCCCCTTGTGCGAAATCATCTTTTCCACCACCACCACCACCCAGGATTTGTGAGGCTCGCTTCGCCAATTCTCCAGCTTTGATTCCAGCCTTCCGCGAGAGTTCATCAGTGGCACAAACTAGAACAACTCGATCATCAACTACCGAAGAGAGTATTACGACCGCACCCTTCATTTTTTCGCGAAGCTCTAAGGCAAGATTTCGCAATTCATCGCCACCAAGTTCACCGTCGAAATTACTCATCACAAGCGAGAGCTCGCCAAACTTCTCAGCTGATGCGATAAGCCCTGGAATCTTCTCTCGCGCTTGAGCTAACTTTATGACCTTAAATTCTTTCTCCATCTCTTTCATCTTCGCAAGAAGTTTGGAGATTCGTTCAGGCAACTCTTCGGGACGAGTCCCTTTTATTAATTCAGTTAAAGAGTTGAGAATGACGTGTTCGCGCGCAAGATATGAAAACGCATCTACCCCCACGAGCGCTTCCACGCGTCTAACACCCGATCCAATAGAGGATTCTGATAGAAGTTTTATCAAACCAAGTTGTCCGGAGCGATGCACATGGGTTCCACCACAGAGCTCACGAGCCCAATCACCAACACTTACTACCCGAACTCGTTCACCGTACTTCTCGCCGAAAAGCGCCATCGCCCCAATTGACTTCGCCTCATCAATCGACATTTCCTGGGCAGTAACTTCAAGATCATCAGCTAGCAAGGTATTCACCCGTAACTCGACCTCATCAAGAGAAGATTTCGGGACCGCGCCGGTAGAAGGAAAGTCAAACCGGAACCTTCCTGGAGCATTTTCAGATCCTGCTTGGGTTGCAGTTTCGCCTAGGATTTCCCGGAACGCTTTATGAACCATATGCGTTGCTGTATGAGCCCTTGAAATTCCAGCGCGACGCTCGCGATCAATTTCAGCGAAAACCTTCGCGCCAATTCTTACTTCGCCATCGCTAACTCTTCCTCGATGGACAAATAAGCCTGGCAGTGGGGATTGGACATCGTCAATTTCTATTAAGGCGCCATCTGAAGTTCGGATTACACCACCATCGGCAAGTTGACCACCACCTTCGGCATAGAAAGGAGTTCTATCTAGAACTATCTCAATCTCACTTCCGACCGAGACTGATTTTTCGGATTTTCCATCCACGAGCGCCCCAACGATTGAGGCTTCAGCAGAGAGATGTTCATACCCAATAAATTCCAGAGACTTCGCTTTCTCCGCGATATTTCGGTACTCGCTTAAGTCTGTATGGCCGGTCTTCTTCGCTTTGGCATCGGCCTTTGCGCGCTCTTTCTGTTCCTTCATAAGCCGTTTAAAGCCTTCGCCATCGATCTGTAATCCGCTTTCGGTTGCCATTTCTAGCGTGAGATCAAAAGGAAATCCATAAGTATCATGAAGTTTAAATACATCTTCGCCCGAAATTAGCTTGCTTCCCTTTGAGGTCACGTTAGAGCGAGCTTGATCAAAAATTAGGGTTCCGCTCTTTAAGGTAGAGAGAAAGGCATCCTCTTCTGCCTCGGCTATTTTCGAGATTCGTTCCTGATCTTTCTCCAATTCTGGATACTGGGCTCCCATCGCTGAAATCGAAGCTGAAATCAACTCCTTGATGTTTCGATCGTCTGCGCCTAGTAACCGCATATTTCTAGTCGTTCGCCGCATCATCCGGCGAAGCACATAACCACGCCCCTCATTTCCTGGAATAACGCCATCACCAATCAACATAGTTGCAGTTCTTGCATGATCAGCTACTACTCTTAAAGAAACATCATCTTTTTCGCTAGCTCCATATTTGACTCCAGAGAGTTCGCTCGCGCGTTTTAAAATCATCGCCGTAGTATCAATCTCGTAGATATTTTCAACGCCTTGAAGCAGTGCCGCAGTCCGCTCAAGTCCCAGACCGGTATCAATATTCTTAGCGGGTAATTCACCGAGGATTGGATAGCCTTCTTTTCCTGGTCCATCTCCTCTGATGTTTTGCATAAACACTAAGTTCCAAATTTCCAGATACCTATCTTCATCAGCAATAGGTCCGCCTTCTCTTCCATACTCCGGTCCCCGGTCGAAATAAATCTCAGAACACGGGCCACAAGGTCCAGGAACGCCCATAGACCAGAAATTGTCGGCCATGCCGCGGCGTTGGATCTTCTCCTTAGGAACTCCAATTTTCTTATGCCATATATCGGCAGCCTCATCATCATCTAGATAAACAGTTACCCAGAGTTTTGATTCCTCAAAACCATACCCACCAGCAGATTGTGGTTTCGTCAATAATTCCCAAGCTAATTCGATGGCGCCTTCTTTAAAATAGTCACCAAAAGAGAAATTGCCACACATTTGGAAGAAGGATGCGTGTCGAGTTGTTTTCCCAACCTCATCGATATCGAGAGTTCGCACGCATTTCTGCACGGAGGTAGCTCTTGGGTAAGGAGCGCTCATCTCGCCTAAAAAATAAGGTTTGAAGGGCACCATTCCCGCGTTCACAAGGAGCAGGTTTGGATCATTAAGGACCAGCGAGGCAGACGGAACAACGGTGTGGGTAAGACCTAGGGAGTTGCCGTTCTCAAAAAAGTTGAGCCAGCGCTTTCGAATCTCGGCGGAGTTCACGCTCTTCTAGAACTCCTCATCATCGACGTATTGAGAACGCTCCGCTCTCTTCTTAGACCCCTTTTTCTTCTTCTTGCCCTTTTTCCGCAACTGAGCGGCCGTGAGTACTGCGCCAGCCGCTTTCATCGCAATTTGGTTCTTATCTAAGAATGATGAGGTGGACTCCGCAATCTTGCTGCTCATCTCGTCAATAGTCCGAGTGACCTTGTTTATGCTCTCCAAGGGACCATTCACTAATTCAACAGTTGTTGTAACTTCATTTAGAAGTGGCGTGGTTTCGCTGGAAATGTTCTTTACTGCGGTCCCTACCTCATCTATCGCTCTTCCGAGACGAAATACGGCGTAAGCAATTGAGATGGAGATGATGAAAAAAGCCGATGCAGCAATAATCGCTGCGATTCCAGATGCGCTCATTCCGCTTACGAACATGGGGTAAGCCTACCCGTGTTCATCTTCCTTCCTCTTGACCTCGACAACCGCATCAACGCCACTCTCTTTTCGTTGCGCCGGGGTGATTGGTGTTGGAGCGCCAGTCAATGGGTCTCCACCACTTGCTGTCTTAGGAAACGCAATTACCTCACGAATGGATTCGGCTCCTGCCAGCAATGCACAGAGTCGATCTAATCCCAATGCGATACCGCCGTGTGGTGGTGGTCCATAGTTAAACGCTTCAAGTAGGAAGCCAAACTTGCTCTGGGCTTCCTCATCGCTAAGGCCAATTACCTTAAACACTTCTTTTTGTACATCACGTTTATGAATACGGATAGAACCGCCACCTATCTCATTTCCATTAAGGACAATGTCATAGGCATAAGCGAGCGCGCTCTCAGGGTTTGCTGCAAAAGTTTTCTCGTATTCTGGCTTGGGGCCAGTGAAAGGATGATGGACTGCGGTCCAGCCACCGTCATCTGTCTTCTCAAACATCGGCGCATCCACTACCCAAAGAAACTCCCAACGAGTTCTATCGATTAGATTACAACGCTCGCCAATTTCAAGACGGACCGCTCCTAAAAGTGCTAATGATGCAACCCGTTCACCCGCAGCAAAGAAGATTGCGTCTCCATTCTTAGCGCCAACAAATTGGGCGATACCTGCACTCTCCTCGGCCGAGAGATTCTTAGCCACCGGTCCAGAGAGAGCTCCGTCCTCACCTACCAAGATGTACGCAAGACCCTTTGCGCCACGAGCTTTAGCCCAATCCTGCCAAGCATCCAATTCTCGACGTGGCGAATTTGCTCCGCCTGGCATGACGACCGCTCCAACATGTGGCGCTTGAAATAATCTAAAAGATGTATTTTTGAAGAAATCGGTGGCATCAACCAACTCGGTTGCAAATCTCATATCTGGTTTATCTGAGCCAAATCTACGCATCGCCTCGTGGTAAGTCATACGGGCTATGGGAGCGGAAATCTCATAACCGATTGTGGCTTTGAAAACGCGCGCCAGAATCGATTCTGCAACTTTGATGACATCTTCTTGATCTACAAATGACATTTCAATATCAAGTTGGGTGAACTCCGGTTGACGATCAGCACGAAAATCTTCATCTCTGAAGCAGCGAGCAATCTGGTAGTAACGCTCCATGCCTGCGACCATCAAGAGTTGCTTAAAGAGCTGAGGTGATTGAGGTAGCGCGTACCACGAACCAGGCTGGAGTCGGACCGGAACTAAGAAATCTCGCGCCCCTTCCGGTGTGGACCGTGTCAGATATGGGGTTTCAATTTCCAAGAAATCAAGTTCGTCCATCGCACTTCTAATTTCGCTTGTGACCTTCGAGCGTAATCTCAGCGCCTTCGATTGCTCCTCACGACGCAGATCCAGATATCGATATTTGAGGCGAATTTCTTCACTTACATTTACTTTCTCTCCCGAATCGACCGGGAAAGGTAGCGCAGCGGCTTCACTTAGAACTTCCAATTCGTCACAGATCACTTCAATTTCACCAGTAGGGATATTGGGATTTTCATTCCCGGCTGGCCTCTTGGCGATAGTTCCAACTGCAAGAACGCACCACTCGGCCCGAAGCGAGCCAGCAACCTTCTCATCTGAAATTACGACTTGAACGCTTCCGCTTGAATCCCTTAGATCGATAAAAGCTACGCCACCGTGATCTCTACGGCGCGCCACCCAACCGGCAAGACGTACTCTCTCGCCGACTTGGGAGGAGCGAAGTTCACCTGCGAGATGTGAACGGAGCATGAGCCACCTTTCGAGTAACGAGCGGTTGAAGCGCTATCTATAGTGAGTTCTTTAGAGTCGCAACTATGGAGTCAAGAGTAATGGATTCTTCAACTCCGTCGCTCATTCGCTTTAGCCGTCCTTGACCAGATTGAAGTTCAGCATCTCCTAGCACCAACACATGGCGTGCGCTCAATTTGTCCGCCGCCTTCATAGCGCCTTTCAGGGAGCGATCTCCAAATCCCATGTCGGCAACAAAGCCACTTTTTCGAACGTTTTCAATGAGGTTAATGGCGCGTAACTTCGCAGCATCTCCAATTGGAATTATGAATAGGTCAAGATACCCACCATTAAGCTTTGAATTCTCATTAGAGCTATCGACCAAACCTTCACTTTCCAGGGCAAGAATGATCCGATCTATTCCAAGTCCAAATCCAATTCCAGATAAGTCTTGGCCACCTAAAGTTCTCATCAATCTGTCGTAGCGCCCTCCCCCACCAATGCTTGCTTGTGCACCGAGACCCTTATGAACAAACTCGAAGGCAGTCCCCGTGTAATAGTCCAAACCGCGAACCATTGTGGTGTTAACAACAAAAGGAATACCAAGTTCAGTTAAGGCTCCTTTCACCGCTGCAAATTTCATAGAGCTTTCCGCGGTCAGGAAATCCAAAAGGACAGGGGCCCCTTTCAGTTGGGCTTGAATTTCAGATCGCTTGTCATCGAAAATTCGAAGTGGATTCTTCTTAACTTTCTCTAAAGTCTCGCCATCCAAATCCAAGGTCGACAAGAATTTCAAGAACTCCACGCGATGCTTACTTCTACTCTCCTCGTCGCCAAGTGAGGTGATTTGCAAATCGAAATTTTTAAGTCCTAATGAAAGAAATCCTCTATGTGCAATCGAAATGACTTCTGCATCCAGGTAGGGATCGTCTAGGCCAACTGCTTCAATTCCAAATTGATAAAACTGGCGATATCTCCCGGCTTGCGGACGCTCAGCTCTGAAGAAAGGCCCTCTGTAATAGAGCTTCACTGGTAGTTGTCCGCGATCCAACCCATGTTCAATGATTGAGCGGATCACTCCAGCGGTGCCTTCAGGTCTAAGGGTTAAGGATCTTCCAGCTCTATCTTCAAAGGTGTACATCTCCTTCGTTACTACATCCGTACTCTCGCCGACTCCGCGCGTAAAAAGTTGGGTATCTTCAAAGACAGGGAGCTCAATTAAGTGATAGTTCGCAGCGAGGGATACTTGTTCAAGTTTTCGAACAACTTTCTCAAAGATTCCCGAGCGTGGAGGGAAATACTCTGAAACGCCTTTAGGGGCTTGGAAATCTCCGCTCATCTAAGACGCCCTTCGAGCGCGGCCTGAATGTAAGGATTGCTCGCAATTTCAATCTCCATTCGAGTCCTCTCCCCGTGGCCAGGTAGAACTTCTAAATGGCCTGGCTGAGTAGCAATTTTCTCACGGAGAGTGCGCTCCATGTCGGAGATTGAGCCACGTGGCAGGTCGGTTCTCCCTATTGCTCCCTTAAAAAGGGTATCTCCCGTAATTAGAATCTCGTTTTCCACTCGGGCAATAATCGATCCAGGCGTGTGCCCCGGAGATGATTCAATTTCGATTTTCAAACCAGCGATGCTTAAGTCGTTACGCTCGCTGAGTTCTGTTACATCTTCCGGCTCCTCAAATTCATGCGCGCCGTATTTATTGACTAACTCTTCCATTAGCGCAAGACCTTGGGCTCCCATTCCGCGCTCTGGTTTTTCTAATAAGTCGCGATCAAGCTTATGTACCAGAACTCCCGCTCCACAATCTCTTTGTAACGGCAAGAGAGAGAAGTGATGGTCTAGGTGACCATGAGTAATTAGTATTGCAACGGGTTTTAAATTTGCAGCTTGAAGCTTCTCTTTTATCTTTCCCACTAAATCAGGGAGTGCAATACCAGGATCTACAATCAAACATTCCGAGTTCTTGCCTGGGGCGAGAATCCAACAGTTGGTCCCAAAGAAATCTGCTACGACCCGCTCTACGAAAACTCCCAAACCTCTCCCCTGACCCTTCCGAAATGAACTCAACTTGCGGCTTCGAATTCTCCCTTTTTTACGCTTCTGAGCGGGAAAACCGCGCCCACCTTTTACAGATTCTCCCCCCGGGGGTACCTTGAGCCCTCTAAACCGCTGAACCCGCAACGGCCCATGGCCGCGCAATGAGAAGTGAGGTAGTAAACCGATGAGCACTCAAGATTTACCAATCAATTCCGCCGCCGCCGCTTTAATCGGAGATCCTGCAAAATATGGTCGCGTCGATGAAGCAGGAATGGTTTATGTACAAACCCCTGAAGGCGAGCGGGTTGTCGGTTCTTACCCTGGTAAAACTTCAGAAGAAGCTCTCGCATATTTCGTACGTAAATTTGAAGTAGTAGCCGCCGAGGTAGCGCTCCTTGCCGCTCGCATTGTTTCTGGAGCGATGGTGCCCGATAGCGCACTACAAGCGGTAAACAAGTTGAGAAACCAGGTTGAACACCTCAATGGCGTTGGAAATATCGCCGCCCTTAAGTCTTCTTTAGAGCAAATTCCATCTCTTATTGATGAACACCGCTCGGCATACGAAGCGAAACGTCAATCAGAACTCGAAGCGAAAGCTGCAAAGCGCGCTGCGGCGCTGGAAGGTAAAGAGAAGATTGTCATCGAGGCAGAATCATTAAAGGATTCTGAGCAATGGAAGGTGACTGGTGATCGGTTAAAGGATTTGCTAGAGGAGTGGAAGAAGGCGCCTCGTCTTGATAAGAAATCGGATACCGAACTCTGGAAGCGCTTCTCGGCCGCCCGTAATCACTTTGATAAGAAACGACGAACCCACTTCGCCTCACTCTCAAAGAAACAGAACGAAGTAAAGAGCGTTAAAGAGAAGATTGTCCAAGAGGCTGAAGCGCTCGCCAATTCAACTGATTGGGTGGCTACAGCCCGTCGATACAAGGCGCTTATGGATCAATGGAAGGCCTCCGGTCGCGGCAAAAAGAATGAGGATGCGAAACTCTGGGATAGGTTTAAATCGGCTCAAGACACTTTCTTCGCAGCAAAGAGCTCAGATCTAGAGAAGCGATCTGAATCCTTTGCTGAGAACCTGGTGAAGAAGGAGGCGCTGGTTGCTGAGATCGAAGCGTTGCTTCCTATCTCAAATCTTGATGATGCGAAACGCAAGTTCCGTGATCTCAAATCCAAGTACGCAAAGGCTGGAATGGTTGAGCGAAACAAGAAAGCCCAACTCGATCGAAAGATTGAGAATGTAGAACTGAGCTTGAAAGAGGCTGAGCAAGAGCAATGGCGACGCACCGATCCAGGCGCAAAGTCTCGTGCCATGGAGGTTGTAAACCAATTAATTACTGCCGTCGCGGATTATGAAGCAAAGGCGGCGCGCGCCGAAGCCGCGGGCGATTCTCGTAAAGCTGCCGATCTTCGCGAAGCTGCCTCAGCCAGGTCGATCTGGTTAGCCGAAGCTCAACGAGGATTGGCTGAGTTCAGCTCCTAGTTGTTTGTTATTCGATAGACATCGTAAACGCCATCAATTTTTCGAATTGAGGCGAGGACAACATCTAGATGTGAAGCATCTGCCATCTCAAAGGTAAATCGAGAGATTGCTGTTTGATCCTTGGTCGTATTTACAGCCGCATGCAAGATATTTACCTCTTGGTCAGAGAGCGCTCTTGTGATGTCAGAAAGAAGTCGTGCTCGATCAAGCGCCTCTATTTGAATATTGACTAAGAAGATGGTTTTTGCACCGGGATCCCATGAGACTTTCACGATCCGGTCGCCTTGGTGGAATTTCAAATCTGCAACATTTACACAGTCACTTCTGTGGATGCTCACGCCACTGCCCCGCGTTATGAATCCAGCGATTGGATCACCGGGAACGGGCGTACAGCATCGAGCAAGCTTTATCAGTACATCATCGACGCCTTCAACATTTACTCCAGATGCGCTCCGTCTTGCGATTCTTGGAGAAGCGCCTGAAGTAAGCATCTCTGTCAAAGGAGTCTCATGAGTTTCTTCAGTCCCAATCGAAGCGATCAATTTCTCAACTACGGAGGAGGATGAGATATGACCGTCTCCGACCGCGGCGTAAAGACTCTCTATATCCGGATAATTAAGATCATGCGCCAGTTGTAAGAGCGTCTGTCCGGCAAGAATCTTTTGGATAGGAAGTCCGGCTTTTCGCATCTGTCGTGCAATGGACTCCTTGCCTGCGTCGATTGCTTCTTCGCGCCGTTCGCGAGTAAACCAAGCTTTGATCTTGGAACGCGCTCGTTGAGATTTAACAAAGTTCAACCAATCTCTACTTGGGGCGGCGTTATCCCCCTTATTTGTGACCACTTCAATGACATCACCATTTGCTAGCGGGGCTTCAAGTGAGACGAGCTTCCCGTTTACTTTGGCACCGACGCACTTATTCCCAACCTCGGTATGGACGGCGTATGCAAAATCAACTGGAGTAGAGCCTTGTGGAAGTGCGATTACGCTGCCCTTGGGAGTAAAAACGAAGACCTCAGGAGTTCTTAAATCGAATCGAAGAGCATCAAGAAATTCCGCTACATCGGTAGTTTCTTGCTGCCACTCATGGAGTTGCTTGAGCCATAAAACATCCGGAGTATCTACCCCCGACTTCTGTCCTTGCTTGTACTTCCAATGCGCAGCAATACCGTACTCAGCTCGACGATGCATTTCATGGGTGCGTATCTGAATCTCTACAGCTTTTCCAGTCGGCCCAATGACGGTGGTGTGTAGTGATTGATAGAGATTGAATTTAGGCATCGCTATGTAATCCTTGAATCTTCCCGGGACTGGACTCCAGCGGGCGTGAATAGCGCCCAATACCGCATAACAATCGCGCACGTCATTCACTAAGACTCGAATTCCAACGAGGTCATAAATATCATTGAACTCTCTTCCGCGGACTACCATCTTTTGGTAGACGCTGAAAAGATGTTTCTGTCTTCCAGTAACTTTTGCAGTAATTCCCTCTGAATTTAAATCTTGCTCAACCGCCTTGATAACCTCGTTTGTAAGCTTCTCACGCGAAGGTGATCGCTCTGCGACGAGCCGTTCAATCTCTTCAAACTTCTTCGGCTCTAAGAATTTGAATGACAAATCTTCGAGCTCCCACTTGACTGCATTCATGCCTAACCGGTGCGCTAGCGGCGCATATATATCTAGGGTTTCGCGCGCTTTCCGAGCTGAGCTCTCTGGTGAAACGTACTGCCAGGTGCGCGCATTGTGAAGACGATCTGCCAACTTGATGACTAGAACGCGGATGTCTTTGGCCATTGCCACAACCATCTTGCGGACAGTTTCTGCTTCAGCGGTTGGACCATATGTAAGGCGATCAAGTTTGGTTACGCCATCAACGAGATTTGCAATCTCCTCGCCAAATTCTTTGCGAAGAAGTTCGGCTGAATATGGAGTGTCCTCGACTGTGTCATGAAGAAGCGCTGCTGCTATCGTGCTTGGATCTAGACCTAGATCAGCAAGAATTTCAGCAACGGCAACGGGGTGCGTTATATATGGAGCACCGCTCTTTCTTAGTTGCCCCTCATGAGCTTCCTCAGCGCGCTGAAAAGCGCGTTCGATAACTGCGATGTCAGCATCAGGGTTGGCATGACGGACCCGCTCTGCAACTGGTGCAAGTAGCGCGCTCATGCGCCGATTATCCGCTAGTTGCGCTTTTTCCGCTTATCGCGTCGATTCTGGATTCTCTGACTTGGTGTCGCAGAGCCGCCGCCTCTGGCTAGAACTCGTTGATTTAGCGCTTTAATCGCGGGTTCGCGCTCGCGTAGTTGCACCAAGACGGGAGAGGCAATGAATATCGAAGAATAAGTTCCGGCGATTAGCCCGATAAAGAGTGCGAGTGAGAGATCCTTTAGAGTTCCGGCTCCAAGTAGCCCAGCTCCTACAAAGAGAATCGCCGCAACAGGAAGAAGCGCAATTAAAGATGTATTTAGGGAACGTACGATGGTCTGGTTAACTGCAAGATTTGTGGCCTGAGCGTAGGTGTAACGACCAGTTGCGGTAATTGCCCTTGTGTTCTCCCTAACTTTGTCGAAGACGACCACAGTGTCGTAAAGGGAATACCCCAGAATAGTTAAGAATCCAATTACGGTAGAAGGCGATACCTCGAAGCCCACGAGCGCATAGATTCCAACGGTAATGAAAACATCATGAATTAGAGCAACAATCGCAGCAAGTGCCATCTTCGGTTCAAAGGTCAGTGCCAGATAGATCATGATGATCACAAGGAATGCAATCAATCCTTGTAACGCTTTTCGGGAGATCTCCTCACCCCAAGAAGGACCAACATTTTGAGTATCAATCGATTCCACTGTGACGCCGAATTGTGCGGCAAGTGAATCTTGAATCGAATTAGATAGCGACTGTTCAATAACACCAGTTTGAATTCTGATCTTATTCTCACCGATTGTTTGAATGCGCAGCTCGTCGGTATATCCGGTCCGCTCTACCGCCGACCTTGCTTGATCTATAGTTCCATTTGGAGCAGTGACGGTAAATGACGAGCCGCCCTTGAATTCAATGGAGAGCTCAACTCCCCTTACGCCTAGAGCAAACATCGACAACAAGATAAAGACCGTGGAGAGTAGATACCACTTTTTGCGGCCAGCGATGATTTCGAGTGAAGTTTCGCCTCGATAGAGTCGACCACCTAGTCCACTAAATCTCATGACTTAACCTCCGCCGTAATAGCTTCTTTGACAATGCCAACGCTCTTTGAAGAGACGCCCGAATATTTCGAACCCTTCTGGAAGTAATTTGATTTCGCCAATAGAGAGACTAACGGCTTGGTAAAGAAGAAGATGATTATCAAGTCGATAATCGTTGTAAGCCCTAGCGTGAAAGCAAACCCGCGGACGCTTCCTACCGAGACCACATAAAGAACGATTGCCGAGATTCCAGATACCAAGTCAGCCACCACGATAGTTCGCCGTGCGCGCTGCCAACCCGTTTCTACTGCTACGCGAAGCGGTTTGCCTTCTCGGATCTCATCTTTGATACGTTCAAAATAAACAATAAATGAGTCGGCTGTTACTCCGATTGCAACAATCGTTCCGGCAATTCCAGCGAGCGTGAGCGTGTAACCCACGGTTTCTGTCAAAAGAGCAAGACTGAGTAACACGTGCGCCGCAGCCAACGCGAGGGAGCCAATAACGACAAGCGAGAGCGCTCTGTAGTAGAGAATTGAATAAAGAATCACCAGGAGCAATCCGAGTCCGCCAGCCAATAATCCAGCGCGGAGTTGATCGCCGCCTAGAGTTGGTGAAACTTGCTGTACTTCGCCGCGATCAAAAGCCAGCGGTAGAGAACCGTACTTGAGGACATTAGCCAAATCCTGTGCTTCAACCTGAGAGAACGATCCTGTGATTTGAGCCTGTCCACCCAAGATTGCTTCGTTGATTCGCGGGGCCGAAACAACGACTCCGTCGAGAACAATTGCTACTTGATTCTGTGGAGCTGGAAGATTTACAACACTTTGAGTTAGCTCTCCAAATTTCTTAGTACCATCGCCAGTAAAGTCAAGCGAAACAAACCAACCACTTAGGCTTTGTGGATCAATAGCGGCGGTAGCGCCACTTACATCCCGACCTATTACAACGGCTGGTGCCAAGACGTACCTTGCTACGCCATTGCGATCGCAAGTCACGAGAACCGATTCCGGTTGATCAACCGTAGCGTTTGAATCAAAAGCTGTGCAATCTAGAGCGGTAAATCGAGCTTGCTCTTCAGCTGAGATATTTAATCCGGCAAGCAATTCGCCATCGTTAGGAGTCGGAACTGATCCCGCCTCAACTAAAACTTGGCGGAAACGTAACTCCGCGGTCTGGCCAACTAAATCAACAATACGTCTACCTGTCTCCCCTGGTACCGCAATAACGATCTGGCGATTTGTTCCGGTTCCTTCTGCGGTTACTTCGCTCTCAGCAACGCCCAATGAATCTACGCGCTGACGAATGATTGATACCGCCTGGTTAATAGCCTCAGGCGTGACTTGACCAGTATCCCCATCCTGAATTCTGGGCTGGAGGGTCACGCTTGTTCCGCCGCGAAGATCCAGACCAAGATTGATTGAAGTAGCTCCTAGTGAGAGTGCAACCCCACCGAGTATCGCTGTAAGAAGGAGAGTTATGAAGAGGGTTCTGCCTGGGCGCGCTTTTTTGGCATCGCCAGAAGTGCGCTGGGGGGTTCCGTAGGACATGGGGCGAGAGTCTACTTTTCTAATTCTTCGCTGTCGAAAAGCCCCGGGCTTTGGGGTGGCGGAGATTTACCGAGGTGTTTCCAAGCAAGCGCTGTGGCCGCTCGCCCCCTTGGTGAGCGAACCATAAAACCTGATCGAACCAGAAATGGTTCAGCCATGGATTCAACAGTTTCTCGCTCTTCTCCAACAGCCATGGCGAGGGTGTTTAAACCAACAGGTCCGCCAGCAAATTGCTCAATCAACGCTCTTAAAATTGCTAAATCCAATCGGTCCAAACCTTTTTGATCTACTTCATAAATATCAAGCGCGCTTAAAGTCATGGCGCCAGAGACTGTTCCATCGCCATGTACTTGGGCATAGTCTCGTACTCTTCGAAGTAATCGATTAGCAATTCTCGGAGTGCCTCGTGAGCGTTTACCTAATTCGCTTACCGCCGGTTCATCAATACTTACACCGAGTAATGAAGCACTTCGCTTAACAATCAATTCGATTTCGTCAGATTCGTAGTAATCAAGATGGGCGGTAAATCCAAAACGATCGCGCAACGGAGCGGGAAGAAGTCCCGCCCTAGTAGTTGCACCAACAAGTGTGAAGTGCGGAAGAGATAAAGGGATTGCAGTTGCTCCCGGCCCCTTTCCAACAACAACATCAACGCGAAAATCTTCCATCGCCATGTAGAGCATCTCCTCGGCTGGCCGTGCAAGTCGATGAATCTCATCTAAAAAGAGAATCTCCCCTTCAACAAGTGACGAGAGGATGGATGCTAAATCCCCGGCATGTGTAATAGCAGGGCCACTTGTTACTCGTATCGGAGCTCCCATTTCTTGGGCAACAATCATTGCCAGAGTTGTCTTTCCTAAACCGGGAGGCCCAGAAAGCAGGATGTGATCTGCGGGCGCTCCCCTTTCTCGCGCAGCTCTGAGAAGGAGACTTACTTGTTCACGGACTCGATGCTGTCCGATAAATTCAGATAAATCCTGTGGTCGTAGCGCCTGTTCGGCAGAGAATTCCTCCGCGCTCAAATTCTCATCGAGGAAGTCTGGCTCTGTCATCGTGAATTCCGTGAATTCGCAAGAGTCCTTCGAAGCAATTCTGATAACTCGACCGATGCTGGATCAACATCCAAACTCTTTAGCGTCTGCTCGATACTACGCTCGGCATCCTTTGTTGAATAGCCAAGCGAAGTGAGGGCATCCATCAATGAATCTCTCCAACGCCCACTTGTTGTTCCCTTTGATTTGCCGGTGTTATAACGCTCTCGTAGTTCCAAGATAATTCTTGAAGCGACTTTCTTACCAATTCCCGGAACCTGTTCAAGCGCTGATTGGTCTCCACTTCCGATGATGCTCTGAAGTTCTTCCGGTGAAAAGGCATTTAATAATGAGTGCGCGACTTTTGGACCAATGCCGGTCACGCTCTGTAATTCTTCAAAGAGATTTCTTGCCGAGGCGTCCTTGTATCCAAAGAGTTTCCATGAATCTTCTCTGACTACAAGTGAGGTGAAGAGCTCAATCTCTTCCCCTACTCTCGCTCTACTCGTGATTTCGGGGGCAACATTTATCTCGTATCCCATCCCGGAAACGCTCACCACGACAGAGGTGAGGCGCACCTCAAGAATTCGACCTGAAATTTGAGCTATCAATTTCTACTCCGACTTTTTCGCAAATTCGCTTCCTTTAGCTTTCCCAACCGGGCTCGCTCCTTCTTCGCTGCGCTTGCAAGAAACTCTGAAGATGAACCACGCCAATGATGGCAGATTGCAAGGGCCAGCGCATCGGTAGTGTCGACTGGTTTTGGCGCCTCTTTCAATCCAAGAATTTTGACAACCATCTGGGCGACTTGGGCTTTATCAGCTCGACCGGATCCGGTGACTGCTGCCTTTACTTCTGTAGGAGTGTGTAATGCGATGGGCAAGCCACTCTTTGCTGCTAGGAGTAGTGCTACTCCGGCTGCTTGGCCGGTAGCCATGGC
>VERH01000062.1 GCA_018882735.1 Candidatus Nanopelagicaceae bacterium | reverse complement strand
GGGTTGGCGTTGGGGTTGGCGTTGGCGTTGGCGTTGGCGTTGGCGCTAATCCGGATTTAACCCAGATTCTTTTCTTTCCTTTTTTGGTGCACTTAAGTTTCACATTGCCAATACTTCGCTCTACGCCCACCTTGCTACACGTTTCACCGGCCTTGAGCTTCGCCGCCCAAGTAGTTTGAGTTGCCATCGACATTAAGAGTGCTATCGATAACTGAGTCGCAAGTAATTTCTTCAATTAATCCTCATCTCGGCGGGCAATCGTGATCTTTGCACGCGCTTCTAATTCGCCATCAGATGGATATTCGACGCCAACAAGAGTTAAGCCGCGCGCTGGAAAAACTAAACTCTCACTCACGCGTTCTCTCTTCTCAAGTACATCTTCGACCCACTTCGGGGCAAACCTACCTTCACCAACTCGAACGCAGGCACCAACCAAGTTTCTAACCATCGAATAACAGAATGCATCGGCAATTACCTCAGCGCTCAAGAGATTATCTTCACGACGCCACTCAAACTTTTCGAGGCGCCGGATAGTCGTTCCTACCCCACCAGTCTTACAAAATGCAGCAAAATCATGCTCTCCCAATAGCAACTTGCTCGCCTCATTCATCACCTTCTCGTCTAGATCCCGATACCAAGTAGCGATATCGAAGCGCTTTAGCGGCTCTAATTGGCGGCGGCCATCAGCAATCTTGTAGATGTACTTTCGTCGAAGCGCGGAGAATCTTGCATGAAAGAAAGCTGGGGCGAGTGAAACCGAATTTATACGAATATCCTCATCGAGCATTCGATTTAGGCGATAGCTAAGGTCCTCACAGCGCCACTCTTTTCCATATTTATCTCGCTCTGGGAGATCAAAATGTGCAACTTGTGCGGTGGCATGGACTCCAGCATCAGTTCTTCCGGCGACGACTAGTTCAACTTCATTTCGAGTAAGCCCAGCAATCGCTTCTTCCATCGCACCCTGAACGGTGCGAAGCTCTGGTTGGCGAGCCCAGCCATTGAAATCTGTACCGTCATAGGCGAAATCAAGGCGAAAACGAAGAAACCCACTCCCAGGGTTGAGAGTGGGTTCCATCAGTAAAACGAAACTAATTAATCTGCAAGAACTTCAATGACCGCCATCGGAGCGTTATCTCCCTTACGTGGGCCGATCTTTGTAATTCTTGTGTAGCCACCATTACGTGTTGCAAAACGTGGGCCGATCTCAGTGAAGAGAGTATGTACAACGCTCTTATTTGAGATTGAAGCCATCACTTCGCGACGTGAAGCAAGATCACCCTTCTTGGCATGGGTGATTAGCTTTTCGGCAAGTGGACGGAGACGACGAGCTTTCGCTTCAGTCGTGCGAACTTTGCCATTCTCGAAGAGTTGCTCTGCGAGTGTGCGGAGCAATAACTTCTCATGTGCCGGGCCGCTTCCAAGACGCGGTCCCTTCGATGGTCTAGGCATGATTTCTCCTTCGTACTTACCTAATTAAGCCTGCTCATCAACGAGGTTCTCGTCGATGCCATAGTTCTGATGCTTGGTTGGATCGAATCCGACTGGTGAATCCTTGAGCTGTAGGCCCATGGAGGCGATCTTTGCCTTCACTTCATCGATTGATTTTGATCCAAAATTACGGATATCAAGTAGGTCAGCCTCGCTACGAGATAGCAATTCACCTACGGTGTGGATTCCTTCCCGCTTCAAGCAGTTGTAGGAGCGGACGGTTAGGTCTAGATCCTCAATTGGAAGTGCGAGATCGGCAGCAAGAGCTGCATCTTGGACGGATGGCCCAAGGTCAATTCCCTCAGCTGCGTAATTCAATTCATGTGCCAGACCGAAGAGTTCAACGAGCGTCTTACCAGCAGATGCCATCGCATCACGTGGAGCGAGCGAGCTCTTGGTTTCGACATCGAGAATCAAACGATCAAAGTCGGTGCGCTGCTCGACACGAGTTGCTTCGACCTTGTAGGTAACGCGAAGAACTGGTGAGTAGATGGAGTCGACTGGGATACGGCCGATCTCAGCTCCTACTTGCTTGTTCTGGATCGCAGCAACATAACCGCGACCGCGCTCAATCGTAAGTTCGATCTCAACATTTGCCTTGCTATTCAAAGTTGCGATGTGAAGATCAGGGTTATGGACTTCGACTCCGGCTGGAACCGCAACATCCTTACCAGTGATTGTGCCCGAACCGTTCTTACGGATGTAAGCGACGACTGGATCGTCGTTATCCGATGAGAGAACAAGGTTCTTGATGTTAAGGACGATATCTGTGAGATCTTCCTTTACACCCTCCAGAGTGGTGAACTCATGGAGCGCTCCAGCGACTCGAATGCTTGTGACAGCAGCTCCCGGAATAGATGAGAGCAGAGTGCGACGGAGTGAGTTTCCAAGGGTGTAGCCAAAACCTGGCTCTAGCGGTTCGATGATGAACCGTGAGCGATTCTCGCTAACTACTTCCTCAGTTAGTACGGGGCGTTGTGCAATTAGCACTTATTTCCTCCATTGTTCTGAGAGATCCGCTATTTGATCTCTCTCTTCGTTACTTTTATGAAGTTTTTAGTTCTAGCCAAGTAATACTTAATTACTTGGAGTAAAGCTCAACGATGAGTTGCTCTTGGACCTGGGTATCGATGATCGAACGGGTCGGTAGAGCGTGGACGAGGATGCGCATCTGGGATGGGACAACTTCGATCCAAGCTGGGACAGACTTCTCACCAAATTCAGCGCTTGCGACGATGAATGGTGTGAGATCTTGTGACTTGGCACGAACATCGACAATGTCATATGGAGAGACTCGATATGAAGGAATGTCTACTTTCTGGCCATTCACCAAGATATGTCCATGGCGAACAATTTGGCGCGCCATATCGCGGCTCTTTGCAAAGCCAGCACGATAGATGACGTTATCGAGGCGTGACTCCAAGAGGATAAGAAGGTTCTCACCAGTCTTACCTGCGAGGCGGCTCGCTTCCGTGTAATAGTTACGGAACTGCTTCTCGAGTACACCGTAAATACGTGCGCACTTTTGCTTCTCACGCATCTGGAGTAAGTACTCAGACTCTTTGGCACGACCGCGGCCGTGTTGTCCTGGTGGATAAGGACGTGACTCAATCGGACACTTTGGTCCATCGCACTTCGAGCCTTTAAGGAAAAGCTTTACTTTCTCGCGACGGCAGCGCTTGCAATCTGCTCCAACATAACGGGCCATTTAGTTTTCCTCCTCCTTATACTCGACGTGGTTTT
>VERH01000061.1 GCA_018882735.1 Candidatus Nanopelagicaceae bacterium | reverse complement strand
ACGATGAACTGCTCCAAATCCATCACCCACGTAGAGATCGGCGTAGCTGGCTAGAATGTTCGCAAGACCTAATCGCTCTTCTTCAGATTTAGATGTTTCGGCGCCCTCAAATCGGATGTTCTCTAGTAGGACTACTCCTCCAGGTTTCAGTGCGCTCACCGCTGCTTTGGCCGAATCGCCAATAACATCAGGTGCGAATACGACTTCGCGTCCAAGGAGTTCTCTCAAGCCTTCGGCAATTGGAGCAAGAGATAGCTCCGCTTTCCGCTCGCCTTTTGGTCTTCCTAGATGGGCACAGATGACTAGCGATGCGCCAGCGCTTAACAGGTAGTTGATAGTTGGGAGCGAAGCTCTTATTCGTCCATCATCGGTAATTATCCGTTTCCCAGTTCCATCATCTTGCAATGGAACGTTGAGATCGCATCGAAGAAAGACTCGCTTTCCTGCGTAAGAAAGTGAATCGAGCGTTTTAACCACTTGGTTTCCGGAGTATTAAAAGGCTTAGAGACTCTTACCGATAAACGACATCAAATCAACGAGGCGATTTGAGTAACCCCACTCGTTGTCATACCAAGAAGCAACTTTTACTTGATTGCCAATCACCTTGGTTATGCCGGCATCGAAGATGCTGGAATGCGGATCAGTCACGATATCGGTTGAGACGATTGGGTCTTCGGTGTAGCGCAAGATTCCCTTAAGAGGGCCCTCGGCCGCTTTTTTCATCGCAGCATTAACTTCTGCAGCGCTCGTCTCCTTGGCAAGTTCAACCGTCAAATCAGTGATTGAACCAGTAGGAACCGGAACGCGAAGCGCATAGCCATCGAGTTTGCCCTTGAGTTCTGGCAGAACAAGTCCAATAGCTTTTGCAGCGCCGGTTGAGGTTGGAATGATATTTGTGGCTGCGGCGCGAGCTCTACGGAGATCCTTATGCGGGAAGTCCAAGATGACCTGGTCATTGGTGTAAGCGTGAACGGTAGTCATAAACCCGCGGACGATTCCGAAATTCTCATGGAGAACCTTGGCCATCGGAGCGAGGCAATTTGTGGTGCATGAGGCGTTAGAGATGATGTTGTGCTTAGCTGGATCGTAAGCTGAATCATTAACGCCTAGAACTAAGGTGACATCTTCATCAGTAGCTGGCGCAGAAATAACAACTTTCTTGGCGCCACCCACGAGATGCTTTCCGGCATCAGAGGCCTTGGTAAAGCGCCCTGTTGATTCAATTACGATTTCGGCGCCAACCGATCCCCACGGGAGAGCGGCTGGATCCTTCTCGGCAAAAACCCGAATCTTCTTCCCACCAATGGTTAACGAGTTATCATCAAATGTGACTTCTTGGTTGATTCGTCCAAGAATTGAATCGTATTTAATCAAATGAGCAAGTGTGTCAATACTGGTGAGATCGTTGACAGCAACTATCTCTATTGGAGCGTTAGAGGCGAGCGCGGCGCGGAGAAAATTTCGACCGATTCGACCAAAACCATTGATACCAACCTTGACCATGATTACACCCTTTAAAAATACTTTGAGAGATTATGCGCCACGACCTTGTGGACTTGGGCGAAGTCTATCAGCGCAGGTTACTTATCCAAATTAATTAAGTAGATCAGGCGAGAGCCCTGCTTCGGTATCCGGGATACCTAATTCAGAGGCCCGCTTATCCGCCATCGCCAAGAGTCTCCTAATGCGACCTGCGATCGCATCTTTCGTCATCGGTGGTGAGGCGAGCGAACCAAGTTCTTCCAAACTCGCTTGGCCATGATTGATACGAAGCTCTCCGGCATCTCGCAAATGCTTCGGGATATCTTCACCGAGAATCTCAAGAGCGCGTTGTACTCGCGCTGATGCAGCCACCGCAGCTCTTGCAGAGCGACGCAAATTTGCATCATCAAAATTAGCGAGGCGATTTGCGGTAGCCCTAACTTCTCGTCTCATGCGACGCTCTTCCCAAGCAAGAACACTCTCGTGAGCGCCAAGGCGCGTTAACAGAACGCCAATAGCGTCACCATCACGAATCACAACGCGATCAACGCCACGAACTTCGCGCGCTTTCGCGGTAATGCCGAGACGTCGCGCTGCACCAACCAGGGCAAGAGCTGCTTCAGGTCCAGGACAGGTGATTTCAAGTGCTGAAGATCTTCCAGGTTCAGTAAGCGAACCATGAGCGAGAAACGCTCCGCGCCAAGCAGCTTCTGCATCACAGACTCCGGCAGAGACAACTTGTGGTGGAAGCCCTCTAACCGGACGACCATTTGAATCAACGAGGCCAGTCTGGCGGGCTAGCGCATCGCCATCGCGTAAAACTCTAACTAGGTAACGACTTCCCTTTCGTAGTCCACCAGCGCTTATCACAGCAAGATCGGATTCATGCCCGTAAATATCAGCAATATCTTTACGGACTCTTCGAGCGCCTTGGGCAGTATCAAGTTCAATCTCGACCATAATTTTTCCGGAGGTTATGTGTAACCCACCCGCGAAACGAAGGATTGAAGAGACTTCGGCCTTGCGGCAACAAGGCTTAGAGATTGAGAGTCGACTTAACTCGTCTTTGACTGATGAGGTCATTGCCATGAGGGTTATCTAAGCATCTCCCCCGCAAAAATGTTGCGGAATACTGAAATTAATTTTCCAGAATCGTGATGATTACTACCTGGTTCGGTTGCGAGATCGGCCACAATTAACTGGCCTCCCATATCTTTGACAATTACACCTAAAGCGCTACTCAATTCTTGGTTGGTCATAATTGACTGATCTGCTATCGCAAAATCGCATCCGAGGGATGGTGCAAACCGCTTGAGCAATCTAAGGTGTTCAGCCGCTGAGCTCCCGGCGAATTCATCTCCAACAGCGCTGGGGTTTGCATCAAGATTTAAGACGATGATCTTCTTTGCTTTCGAACTCGCGATTGCAGCGAGTTGTTCTTTCAAAAGTAGATGTGGCAGAACGCTTGAGAACCATGATCCTGGTCCGAAAGTTAGCCAATCTGCATTTGCGATTGCAGCAATGCCTTGTGGAGTTGCAGGCGCATCAGGCGGAATCAGGGTGAGATTCTCTAACGCCCCCTTTCCGAGCGCTACCTCTTTCTGGCCGCGAATGACTTGTGTTCCTTGCCAACTCTTAAAAGTTCCCTCGATATCTAGTGGCGTAAGCGACATAGGTAGAACGCGGCCCACAACTTTCAGCAGCGCACCAACTCGATCTAGGCCTTGAATTGGATCACCATCTCTATCCCAAAGCGCTGCTAGAAGTAAGTTAC
>VERH01000030.1 GCA_018882735.1 Candidatus Nanopelagicaceae bacterium | reverse complement strand
GCGCTACTCTTTGAAGCATTTGTGATTGGTTCTGGCCAGATGGTCCGGCGTCGCTGGATTTATGCAATCGGTGAGGATAGAGCGTTGACAGATACGGCTTACTCTTTTGAGGCCTTTGTTGACGAAGTTATTTTTACATCAGGGCCAGTTATCGCAACTCTCTTGGCAGTTACCTTTGCTCCTGAATACGCAATATTTGCTGCGATGCTATTTGTAGCAACCGGGGGCTTATTCTTTGCCAGCCAGAAATCTACTGAGCCGCCACCTCATCCAAAAGAACCAGAATCTGATCACTCGCTATTGATTCGACTTCCCTTCATCCGCGCACTCTTTATACCTTTAATGCTCTGTGGATCTTTCTTTAGCTCTGCTGGACTAGTGATTGTTGGATATAGCGAAGAGTATGGAATTCGCGAGTGGAGCGGCTTTTTCATCGCGGTCTGGTCCTTTGGTAGCGGTATCTCAGCTTTGATTATCGGCACAATAAAATGGAAGCGAAGTGAGGCAACTCGATTCTTGGAATCGCTATTCCTGCTCTTCCTGCTAACTATTCCAATTTACCTAGTCGCTCTTCTTTTTCCTGAGAAATTAGCGATCATGGGCATAGTTCTCTTTTTCAATGGCCTTGCTATTGCCCCGCTATTAACTGCAGGTTTTGCAGCCGCGGAGCGTTCGGTGGCTGAAAGTAGAAAAACCGAAGTATTAGCTTGGGCGATTTCTGCGCTAAATCTTGGTGGCGCCCTGCCGCCAGCGATTACTGGTTACATCATTGACAATCAAGGGGTTTCTGTCGCATTCGCGATTCCGCTTATTTGCATGGGCCTATCTGCACTATCAGTTTTCCCGTTCTGGAAACAATGGCGGTTAAAAGTGAGCGAAATTCCATCCTGATTTCCACTATTTGAGCTCGGAGGTATGGCAACCTTTGCCTCATGTCGGAACTGCGGGTAGTTGGACGCACCAGCGATGGCGAGCGAATAGAGCTAGCTGATGGTGAAGGAAATTCATTCACCGTAAAAATCGATGATTCACTAAAGAGCGCGATGACAGAGCGAAAGTTAGTTGCCGTAAGTGAAGATGCGCCGACTTTTTCAATAAAGGAAATCCAAGCAAGGCTAAGAGCTGGCGAAAGCTTCTCAGAAGTTGCACGAATTTCTGGGTTGTCGATGAACAAGATTGAACGTTATGCAAGTCCAATAATGCAAGAACGTGCCTGGGTGATTGAGCAGGCAGAAAAGTCCTCACCTAAAGGAACGTCGCTTCCGCTCCGTGAGTTAGTAGTTCAACGACTTGCACCACGCGGTGTAAATATGAATCAAATCTCTTGGAATACCTGGAGGCTTGAAAATGGAAGTTGGCACCTTGTTCTTAGTTATCCATCCTCAGATGGAAACCGTGAAGCAACCTGGAGTTTTGATTTAAATAAGCGGACCTTTGCCTCCCTAGATGACGGCGCAAAATGGATTTGTGGTGAGGAAATTTCTAAACACCCAACTAAACAGGATCGAATGAGCGACCATGGAGTTCTCTTTCCTGTCGAGGGAGACTCACCCCAACCGCCGCGCCTTGTGGCTGTCAGAACCGATCCATCCTCGGATGATGCGCCATCCGTGACCGATATTCCTACCGATGCAAAGAAAGATGGCGTAACGCGTCGAATCTCTATCCCATCATGGGATGACATCATGTTTGGAAGAAGTAAGAAGAAAGATGGCGAAGACGAGTCTTAAACGGTGTAAGTAAGAAGCGGAATCTCTACTTCTGCTTTTGTAGTTCCACCGTGATGACCCACCATTGCACATTGTTGAGATTCCCGCTCAATCTCAACAAGAATTAATTCGCCTTTGGCGATAACGATTAAATCACCGATTCGATCTATTACATGATCTAGAACCTGGGATCCAAATAGCCCAGCAGAAATTGCCTCACTTCGCTGCAATATTTCTACCCGACCTCCTAATTGCTCTTCCCATCGACTCTTAACTTGTGCAATTTTCTCCGCGTCAACATATAGGTATCTCACGCGCGGTTCTCCCGCCATCAACTTCACATCTTGAAGAAGGTCATTATCTTTTCCGACAACTATAAAGTCTCTCCGATTAATCATTCCGTGGTCTGAGGTAACCCAGAGACGAGTGCCTTTCGGGAGCCGTTCAAGCAGCTCGCCAATCAAGGCATCAACTCGCTCAAGGGCCGTGAAGAACTTATCTGAACCAAAACCAGAATTATGAGAGGCATCGTCCACATCATTTACATAGACATAGGCAAATGATTTATTTCCCTTTAGGGCTTCGGCAGCTGCGAGTGAGAGTTCTTCATTGCTATTCGCTCCGAGATAGATTCCACCGCGAAGAGCTGCTCGAGTAAATCCTGTTTCAGCATAACGCTTACCTGCGATATGCGAAGTGCGAATTCCGGCTTGATTTGCCCTTTCGAAAAGGGTTGGTTGAGATTGCCAAATAACCGGGTCAACTCGTTCATCCCATTTGAGAGCGTTCAAAATCCGCTCCGGTGAACCGCTGTGAGGAACGCGCATCGTGTAACCGACCATGCCATGTTCTCCTGGAGATACTCCCGTTCCAAGTGAGGTCAAACTTGTTGCGGTTGTTGAAGGGAATGTTGCAACTAAGGTCTCTCTGTATTCAAGGCGGCTTAAGAATTTAGTCTTTGAAGAAAATTCATCAATTGCGTTCTTGCCTAAGCCATCGACTAGTAGGAGACACTCGCGATGAGCCGCATTCGAAGGTAGTTCTAACGAGTTTGTTGTCCCCCCAAGTCCTAGCGTCGCAAATAGCGATTGCGATAGTTGCGCTAGCGTTTGGGGCACTACCCCATCTTTCCAGTAACCTTCCTGCTTATGATCCAATATTCAAGCGAAGTGAGAGCCGCGCTCGCAGAAAAGCGGCCACTTGTTGCGTTGGAGTCAACCATAATCTCCCACGGCCTTCCGCGGCCAAGGAATCTAGAAGTTGCCCTAGAGGTTGAAGAGATAGTCAGAAGCGAAGGCGTAACGCCAGCAACAATCGCGATAATCGATGGCGTAATACATGTTGGCCTTGAGAAGAGTGAACTTGATCGAGTTGCAAATGATGAAAACTTTACAAAGGCTTCAATCAGAGATTTAGCAACAGTCACCGCAACTGGTTTATCAGCAGCCACAACCGTTGCTGCGACATCTCACATAGCTCACTTAGCGGGAATTGAGTACTTCGCTACCGGCGGACTTGGCGGCGTTCACCGTGGCGCACAAGAGAGTTGGGATGAATCCGCAGACCTTCTTGCACTCGCAAATATCCCGGTTCTCGTAGTTTGTGCCGGCGTTAAATCAATTCTTGATATCCCAGCCACTCTGGAACGTTTAGAAACTCTCTCAGTTCCGCTCATCGGTTACCGGACAAAGAAGTTCCCTGGTTTTTACCTACCGGATAGTGGATACACAATCGAGCACGAAGCAAAGAGTGCGGCCGAGATTGGCGCTATCTGGCGGGCTCGCAAAGATGTGGGAACAGCAAATTCTGGTTTGGTGGTCGCAAATCCAACTCCGCTTCCTATGAATCCAACACTTCATGAGCGACTTCTAAAGGATGGCTTAGCGAAGGCGCGGGAAAACCATGTCACAGGCAAGGCCGTCACCCCGTTTTTGCTGGAGTTCTTCCATGCAAATAGCGATGGTGAATCACTTAAAGTAAATATTGAAATCATCAAAAGTAATTCAAAATTAGCTGCTCAAATCGCAAATTCTTAAGATGACCAAAATTCTCTGTATTGGCGATGCCATGATTGATGTAATCGTCCAGCTGAAGAGTCCGATAAACGTTAATAGCGATACGCTCTCGGAAATCTCAATGCATGGCGGTGGGGCGGCCGCAAACACAGCGACTTGGCTTGCCCATCTCGGAGTCACAACATCTTTTGTGGGTCGAATTGGCGCAGACATTTCTGGCGCTAACTTTCACGCAGAGTTAGCCGCCTTTGGCGTGCAGCATGAGAATCCATCCCTTGAAGGTGAAAAGACAGGAACTGTAGTCGTATTAGTCGATCAAAACGGAAACCGAACAATGTTTCCTGATGCTGGAGCTAACTCCGGATTGAGCGCTTCTGATCTCCCCAACTTGGCGGGAGTAGATGGCGTCTTTCTATCGGGCTATTCCCTCTTTAACTCTAAGTCAAGTGATGGCGTCCTTGGAATAATCAAAGCAATTAAGGAACTATCGATTCCGATTTTCTTCGATGTAGCTTCCGTAGGAACGATGAGCGCCTTCGGTAAAGAGCGAGCCATATCGTTAATCAAAGGTTTTGATGGGCTGTTTATGAATGAATCTGAGGCTGAATACCTAACTGGTTTCACAAATGCGCAAGATCAATTTCGTTTACTTGAAGCTTTTGCCCCATTGATTGTTATTAAGCGTGGCGCAAATGGGGCTATTGCAAGATTCAATGGTCGTGATCCAATTTCCAAAGCAGCGAGAGAAGCTAAGGTGATCGATACAACTGGAGCTGGTGATGCATTTGCCGCAGGATTCCTCGCCTCATGGCTCAATTCAAAGGATCTTGATGGCGCAATTTCTCACGCTTTGGATGTGGCCGCTCAATGTGTCGCAACTATCGGCGCAAGGCCGAGAGTCAATCCATAGAAACTAGCCGTCTCGTTGGCAGAATCACGCCGTGGCAAAGCGCGAATCAAAGAGTGGACCAAAGCCTGGTGAGTTTCCCGGCAAGATAGTTGATGTTGATGTATCCAATGAACTATCTGATTCATTTCTTGAATATGCCTACTCGGTAATTTATTCGCGCGCCTTACCTGATGCGCGCGATGGATTAAAACCGGTTCAACGTCGCATCCTTCACCAGATGTCTGAAATGGGACTTCGCCCTGACCGCGGTCACGTTAAGAGTGCGCGAGTAGTTGGTGAAGTAATGGGTAAGTTGCATCCGCATGGTGATGGCGCGATATATGACGCGCTCGTTCGAATGGCACAAGCTTTCTCGATGCGATTGCCACTTGTTGATGGCCATGGAAATTTTGGTTCGTTAGATGCCGGCCCGGCCGCAATGCGTTACACCGAGGCGCGCCTTGCATCTGCTTCACAGATGATGGTTGATGAAGTTGATGAAAATACCGTTGACTTCGGTGCAAATTACGACGGCCAGATCATGGAGCCACTTGTGCTTCCTGCGGCCTATCCAAATCTCTTGGTTAATGGCGCAACTGGAATCGCAGTCGGTATGGCCACAAATATGGCACCTCATAATCTTGGCGAAGTAATCACAGCTGCTCAACATCTAATCGAAAATCCAAGTGCAACCGTTAAGCAATTAATGAAGTTAGTTCCTGGTCCCGACTTCCCTACCGGTGGAACTCTCATCGGCAAAGATGGAGTGCTAGAGGCATACCAGACCGGCAAAGGCGCCTTCAAAGTTAGAGCCAAAGTTGAGATTGGAAAAGTCACTTCACGAAAGCAAGGAATAACAATAACGGAGCTGCCCTACAACATCGGCCCGGAGAAAGTTGTGGAGCGGATAAGCGATCTAGTGCGAAGCAAGAAGATTCAAGGAATATCTGACATCGTAGATCTCACAGACGGCCAGAATGGCACACGAGTCGTTATCGAGATTAAGAATGGCTTTGAGCCAGAACAAGTACTCGAAAACCTCTATAAGTTAACTCCACTTGAAGATGCTTTCTCAATTAATGCAGTCGCCCTCGTAAACGGAAAGCCTAAGACCCTTGGACTTAAAGAGCTGTTACAAGTCTTTGTCGACCACCGAATTGAAGTTGTTACTCGCCGTTCCAACTTCCGAAAAGAAAAAGCTTCGGCGAGGTTGACTCTTGTAGAAGGACTTCTAAAGGCGATTGTTGATATCGATAAAGTCGTGAAGATTGTCCGCGGTAGCGAAGATGCGTCCGAAGCTAAGGCGACCTTGATGAAGACCTTTAAATTAAGCGATGAGCAAGCAACCCATATCTTAGATATGCCGCTACGTAGGCTTACCAAGATGTCGAAAATCGAGTTGGATACAGAACAAAAGTCCTTAAAGAGCGAGATCTCCGCATTAACTGCGCTTCTAAAAAATGAAGCCGCGCTCCGTACTAAGGTTTCAGAAGAATTAGGCGAGGTTGCGAAGAAGTTTGCGACTCCGCGTCGCACCATAATTGCCTAAGGATTGCCCAGGGATTGCCTAGGTTTTATGCGTCAATCCGCTCTCTATCAATATCCGCAGCCGAGATAAACTCTTTTCGCGGCGCGACTTCGTTGCCCATTAACAACTCAAAAATCTTCTCAGCATCAGCGCCATCTTTGATAGTAATTCGGCGAAGCGTCCGATGATCGGGGTCCATAGTTGTCTCACGAAGCTGGTCGGCATCCATCTCCCCTAAGCCCTTATAGCGTTGGATCGGTTCACGCCACTTCTTGCCTTGCTTCTTCAAGTCAGCCAACAACTTCTTCATCTCATCATCAGAGTATGTGTAGTGAACTTCGCCCTTCTTGCCGCCTGAGCCCAGTACTTCAATCCGGTGTAGTGGTGGAATCGCCGCGAATACTCGACCATCTTCGATCAGCGGTTGCATGTATCTATAAATCAATGTGAGGAGAAGGCAACGGATATGTGCACCATCAACATCAGCATCTGACATCAAGATGATGCGTCCGTAACGAACATCTTCAAGACTAAATGACTTTCCAGAGCCGGCTCCAATAACTTGGATGATTGCAGCGCACTCAGCGTTATCTAACATCTGGGAGAGCGATGCTTTCTGGACATTTAATATCTTTCCACGCAGCGGCAAGATTGCTTGGAACTCTGAGTTTCGCGCCGCTTTAGTTGTTCCTAAAGCAGATTCGCCCTCAACCACAAACAGCTCCGTTCGGGAAACATCTTCTGAGCGACAATCAGATAACTTCGCAGGCAGAGCTGAGCTCTCTAGCGCATTCTTGCGACGTTGTAGATCTTTATGGGTACGAGTAGAAATACGGGTTCGAGCAGCGTTGGCAACTTTCTCAAGGATTAGCCGACCATTTGCCTTATCGATCCGCTTTGTGGTGGTGAAAAAGCGCTTCAACTCGTCGGTGACGACTTGCTGAACGATTTTTGTTACGGCCGGCGTTCCAAGAACTTCTTTAGTTTGACCCTCGAATTGTGGTTCCTGCATCCGGACTGTTACGACCGCAGTGATTCCTTCCAAGATGTCATCTTTGATCACATCCGGTTCATTCTTCTTAAGTGTTCCGGTCGAGCGGAGAAACTCATTAAATGACTTGGTTAAAGCGCGCTCAAAGCCTTGGACGTGGGTTCCGCCCTTAGGGGTCGCGATGATGTTCACAAAGGAGCGGATATTGCTCTCGTAGCCATTGCCCCACTTAACGGCGATATCAACATCCATATCCCGTTCTACTTCTTTAGGTTCAAGATGGCCCTTTTCATCAAGGACTGGGACTGTTTCTTGGTAGTGACCTTTGCCGATTAGTCTTATTACATCTCCTACTGGAGCATCGCTTTGGATGTAGTTGCAGTACTCGGAGATGCCGCCTTTATGGAAGAAGGTCTCACTCTTCTTCTCTTTAGTCCGATTGTCATTTACTTCTAGAGTTAAACCAGGGACTAAATATGAAGTCTGACGAGCGCGCGTATAAATATCTTCGATGTCGTATTGCGAATCTTTAATGAAGATCTGCTTGTCCGCCCACCACTTAACGCGAGTTCCAGTTATCTTCGATGAGACTTTCCCAATTGTGCGAAGCCCGGATTGTGGCTCAAAAGGCGCACTTGGACCATCGCCATCAAATACGCCGGCAACACCCCGCTTAAATGACATCCAATAAATCTTGCCATCGCGATCCACTTCTACATCAAGACGTGAAGCAAGTGCATTAACGACTGAAGCACCAACTCCATGTAATCCGCCTGTGGCGGCGTATGAACCGCCACCGAATTTTCCACCGGCATGCAACTTAGTCATAACAACTTCTACACCGGTCAATCCAGTCTTTGGCTCTTTATCTACTGGGATTCCTCGACCATCATCATGGACCTCAATAGATCCATCCTTCTCAAGATTAATAATGATTTTCTTGCAATGTCCGGCAAGTGCTTCATCTACCGCGTTATCGATAATTTCCCACAAGCAGTGCATGAGACCACGACCATCAGTCGATCCGATATACATACCGGGTCGCTTACGAACAGCATCAAGACCTTCCAAAACGGAGAGATCTTTAGCGGTGTATGTGCTCTCGACTGAGCGCGTATCTTTATCTGCCACGACGGCGAAGGGTATCCAGCGCTATTCCACATATCGGGATTACGCGCCGAAAACGCTGTGAATTTGTCGATAAACGTGGGAAATGACACTCCCGAGCCTAAGAAAAATCTATTTCAACCTGCGGGGAATAAACCAGAGATGGTTTGATGTTCCCCTACACAGTTCGTTCAAGAAGCTTCAAGAAGCAATGTTAGAGAGGTAGGCAGATGACTGAAAATGTAGTTCTCGACTCCACACCGCTAAATGCTTTAGATCGTTGCGATCGTTGCGGCGCCCAAGCTTATGTGCGCGCTGTAATGGCAAATGGATTCGAACTACTTTTCTGTGGCCACCACGCTAAGAAGTATCAAGAAGGTCTATCGAGCGTTGCTTCACGCATCCAAGATGAGACCGATCGCATCACCGAAGAATCAGCGGCTCGATAACTCGATTTAAAAGGCTCGCTCTTCCAGTAATTCGCTCTTCGGCATCAGCTATCCCACTCAACTTAACTAGTGAATTTACCCCTAAATAGCGGATTGGTTCAGGCTCCCACTTTTTAATCTTCTGATTAACAAAGTGAAGGTTCCGTAGTTCATTTTTCACATCCAGAATTTCGTGCGCCAAAACCTTTGCAGCTAGATTGCTCATTGTCACGCCATCGCCAGCATAACCACCTAATCTTCCGAAACCATCATGTGGGTTCCATTGCACATATGGTTCCCAATTACGGGTCACCGCAACCGCACCGCCCCAAGAATGTGTGAAATTCACGCTTTGTAATACTGGAAACCAAGACTTCAACAACGAGCGAATAGTTTCGTGCACTTTTACCGTTGACTCCTTTGATTCCCTTAATCTTGAGCCAAATGGATAGGTAGCGCCTCGTCCCCCGATTGCAATTCGATTATCGATAGTGCGCTGGGCGTAATTGACCATGTGTGAATTCTCGGCGAATGTGAAGCGCTCCGAGTTTCCGATCTCTCTCCATGTTGAATCATTTAGCGGCTCTGTTGCAACCATCAACGAGTAGAGCGGAATGAACTCCCGCCCGGGGGCGCCGAAAGCCTCGGTTGCCTGGATAACCGCAGGAGCCTTCACAAATGAGCTATTCGCGAGCACTCCCCCCGAAACAGGGGTTGCCCATGTACCTTCAAAGATCGAAACCCCCTTCTTTTGCAGATGGGAAGCTAGCGCTTGAACCAGCTTAAAAGGATTTATCGTCGCGCAGATCGGATTGAATACCCCGCCAAGTACTCCTGTGACATTCAATCGCTCTTTAACTTCACTCGCACTCAAAAATGTATTCGCACCATCAACCTTGCCCTTTAATCGCTTCAGCTGCGCTTTATTTCGAGCAAAGTAAAGACTTCCTGATTTAGCAAAGCCCACCTCATGGTGATGACTCGAAAACGCACCTATTTCATCAATCGAGCCATTTAGTGCTTCAAAGAGTTGATCAGTACGAGCGCTTCCAATCCGCTTCTTTAGAGTCTCTTTATAGACCGGATACTCACTCGATGCCCAGCCACCATTTCGACCACTTGCGCCAAACCCAAGTGACTTAGCTTCAAAGATTGCAATCTTTAGCGAAGGATCCAAACTAGTTAGATGAAACGCGCTCCACAGTCCACTAAAGCCACCACCAATGATTGCGATGTCATAGGAATCTTGAAGATTTTGTTTTAATGAAGGAGAAGTGGAGCTGGCCCAGAGCGAATTATTAGCCTTGGAAGCCGGCATCACGATGTGATCCATCGCAGTATGGCTTCTCTTTCGAGTGGCCACAGCGGCAAAGTGAGAAGTTCTCTTTGGTTTCGATGACTTTTCCTTCAGCGTCGACAAAATCAACTTCGCCAGTGACGCGGATAGAGCCATTTGGCTTTACAAAAATCTTTGGACGGTCTGACATACGTATCTCCTAATCGAGGTAATCGCGAAGGACCTGGGAGCGAGATGGATGGCGCAGCTTCGACATCGTCTTTGATTCAATCTGGCGGATACGTTCACGCGTAACTCCGTAGACCTTGCCGATTTCATCGAGCGTCTTTGGTTGGCCATCAGTTAGGCCAAAGCGCATCGCAACCACGCCCGCTTCACGCTCTGAGAGAGTATCTAGAACGGAGTGGAGTTGCTCTTGGAGAAGAGTGAATGAGACCGCATCGGCAGGCACGATTGCCTCGGAATCTTCAATCAAATCTCCGAACTCGGAGTCGCCTTCTTCACCAAGCGGGGTATGGAGAGATATTGGTTCGCGGCCATACTTTTGAACCTCAACTACCTTTTCAGGCGTCATATCAAGCTCTTTAGCCAATTCTTCTGGGGTCGGTTCGCGGCCAAGATCTTGAAGCATCTGGCGCTGAACGCGTGCAAGTTTGTTGATGACTTCCACCATGTGGACTGGGATACGAATAGTTCTTGCCTGGTCAGCCATCGCGCGGGTGATTGCCTGGCGAATCCACCACGTTGCGTAGGTAGAGAACTTATAACCCTTTGTGTAATCAAATTTTTCAACGGCGCGAATAAGACCGAGGTTTCCTTCTTGAATGAGATCAAGGAAGAGCATTCCGCGGCCGGTATATCGCTTCGCAAGGGATACAACAAGGCGCAAGTTTGCTTCGAGAAGGTGATTCTTTGCGCGACGTCCATCATGGGCAATCCACTCAAGTTCACGCTTTGCCGAACGCTCTAACTTCTCGCCCGAATTTAATTTCTCTTCCGCAAATAGTCCCGCCTCGATTCGCATCGCAAGCTCTACTTCAAGTTCGGCATTTAAAAGTGCAACGCGACCAATCTGTTTTAAATAATCTTTAACTGGGTCAGCGGTTGCACCTGCCGTTAGAACTGTTTGTGGTGGAGCGTCATCTTCTTCAGAATCCTTAAGGGTGAATTCGCCCTCTTCTTGCTTTGCTTCTTCAGCTAGATTTACAACTCGGACATCAGATTGACCTTCGGCTCCTTCTTCTGGAGTTTCTGCAACTAACTTCTCCAGATCTTCTAATTCAACTTCTTCGAGCTCGACTTCTTCGCCATCAATCTTTACCGTCTTCTTCGGTCCTGGTTTTCCAGTTGCTTGCGCAGTTGATGCGGCGGTGACGGGTTTTGTGCCAGAGGCTGCAGCCTTCATGGCTTCAAGCTCTGCTTTTGTTGGGAAGAGTCTTGGGCCAGCTTTCTTTTCTTTTCCGCTCTTATCTTTCACTCCAGCTTCGCGAGCGAGTTTCATCGCTTCAAGCTCTGCCTTTGTTGGGAAGAGTCTTGGGCCTGCCTTCTTCTTTGCTTTTTTGTTAGTATCTTTTTTGGCGCTCTTCTTCACAGCCGACTTCTTTGGGGCTTTTTTGGGCGCACGAGATACAGGCACAAATAGTCCTTTGCTTTTGTTCTAGCGATTTACTAGAGACTTGCCATTTGGGGAGATGGCTATGGCTATATTATAAATTGTCCACAGGCCGAAATGCACTTTTTAGGCTAAAGACGCCCCGCCTCATGCACTCTTCGGATGAATTCCCGCGTCTCTGACAATTTTGGAGATTCAAGGAGCTCCTCGGGTGGCCCCCATTCCAAGATTTTTCCATGGTGAAGGAAGCAGACCTCATTGGCTACCTGCTTGGCAAAGCCCATCTCATGGGTGGCAAGGACCATGGTCATACCTTCACCTTTGAGCTCTCGAACCGTGCTCAATACCTCATTTACTAGAACTGGATCTAGCGCGCTCGTAATCTCATCAAGAAGCAGAAGGCGTGGATGGCGAGCAAGGGAACGGATGATTGCAACTCGCTGTTGCTGACCGCCGCTAAGGCGATCTGGATATTGATCGGCTTTATCTCGTAACCCGAAGCGTTCCAACAACTTAAATGCCTCGGCTATCGCTTCTTCCTGGCCGATCCCTTGGACTTTAGTTGGGGCAAGGATGATGTTCTCAAGAACGGTCATATGCGGGAAGAGATTAAAGGCCTGAAAGACCATCCCAAGTTTCTTTCGCACCTCATCGGGATTTACATCAGCGGCAGAGATGTCTGCGCCATCAAGTTTTATGACACCATCATCAACTTGTTCTAGAAGGTTGATGCAACGAAGCAGGGTTGATTTACCGCTTCCAGAAGCTCCGATAAATACCGTTGCGGTGTGCTCCGGTACTGAGAATGTAATGTCTTGGAGAACGATTTCATCACCGAAACTCTTGCGGAGCTTCTCGACTCTAAGGACTGGGGCGCTCATGCCTGACTCGTTCATGCCTGACCTTGCGCATTCTGGCGCTCAAGTGAGTTTCGAAGCATCCGATCCGTCATCCGGGTCAGCGGAATAGTTACCGCAAGGAAAACCAGGGCCGCCATCACATAGGGCGTGTAATTAAAACTCTTTGCGGTTTGAATCTGGGCCGCTCTAATCGCATCAGTTACGCCAAGAATTGAGATCAACCCTGTGTCTTTAATCAGGGCTACAAGATCATTCAATAGTGGGGGCGTAACCCGCTTTAGGGCTTGCGGGAGAACAACATGGCGGAGAGTCTGGATATGGCTCAATCCAAGGGAGCGGGCCGCTGCACGTTGGCTGGGGTGGACGGTGAGGATTCCACTTCTAATCACTTCGGCTACATAAGCCGAATATGTGATTATTACAGCGATGGTGCCGAGAATTAATACGTTATTAGTTACGCCCTTGAGTTGAAGTGCAGGTATACCAAATCCGACAAGCAAAATAACTAAGAGCATGGGAATGCCGCGGAATACATCTACATAAATTGTGGCTAGAAATCGAAATGGAGTTAGAGCTGGAGATCTTGATGTTCTGATGAGCGCAATTAGGAGACCAAGAAGCGCTACCGATGTACCAGCAATCAAAGTAAGGGTGGCATTTGTGCCGAAGCCAAGAATGATCTTTGGGAGAACTTCAAAGCCATAAGCCCATTTGAAGAAAGTGTCTCTAAGGGTGATCCACCCAGGGGAAGTAACAAGAACTACTAAGAGAGTTCCAAGGACTAGGAGGCTTGAAAATGCAGCAATAAATCCGTTTTTCCGATTTCGTTTCTTCCGCGCTATTCGGCGGGCGATTTCGATTTCACTTGGTTGCCAAGCGCCGCCAAAATCGTAAGGCGCGGAACCAGAGTTCTCTCCGGTGCCGCGCCCCCGATTATCAGACATTAATTACTCAATTAAAGATTAAATTCAATTAATTGAGTACCGGAGCTCCTGCTGAATCAGCGAGCCATTGGGCTGTGATTGAAGCAAGGGTTCCGTTATCGCGAATTGCATCAACTGCTTGTGATACACAAGATGTGATCGGATTATCCTTCGAGAGAAGAAGTCCGAATCCTTGGTCACCAGCATCGCTGCCATCAATCTGGCCGACGATGATTCCATTTGGAACCTCCACAGCAGATAGATAGAAGGCGGTTGGAAGGTCGACTACGAGACCATCAATCTGCTTGTTCTTTAGCGCAGTAACTGCAGCAGCGTTATCGTTAAATACCGATGCCTTAAGGCCAAGATTTGTCTCGATTACATCAAGTGAAGTTGTAGAGACTGCCGCACCTAGCTTTGCGCCAGCATCCTTCAAGCCCTGGAGAGTTGTAACGCCCTCAATCTTGCTTCCCTTAAAGGAGACAATGGCCTGGTTTGACTTGTAATAAGGAGATGAGAAATCAACGACTTGCTTACGCTCATCAGTAATTGAGTACTGCTGAAGGTTGAAGTCGAATGTCTTTGGACCTGGGGCAATCGCGGCATCAAATGTGGTGCGTACCCATTTGACGGCAGCTTGGTCATATCCAAGTTGGGCTGCGACAGCGTATGCGACGGCAGCTTCAAAGCCCTCGCCACTTTCCGGAGCATCATCGATTACCCATGGATAGTAAGCAGGTTCGCCAGTTGCGATTGTTAGTACGCCAGCTTCAACTGTTTGTAGTGAATCCGGAGAGCAAGTAGTTGTATCGCCGCTAGCTGATCCGCCCTCATCTGATGATGAGCATGCGGAAAGGACTAGAGCAGCGAGAATGAATGGAGTTAGTTTTAGTAGCTTCTTCATTATTGCCTTTCA
>VERH01000060.1 GCA_018882735.1 Candidatus Nanopelagicaceae bacterium | reverse complement strand
GCCAAGCGCTGCGCCTAATTCACGCCCAACTTGGGCGCACTCCAATGAGTGAGAAAGGCGAGTTCGTGGAAAGTCGCTGGCCCAAGGAACTGCTACTTGAGTTTTTGCCGCCAATCTTCTAAGTGCAAATGAATGAATGATTCTTGCTCTATCGCGTGCAAATTCGGTGCGGCCTTTTCGTTTCGCCGGCTCATCTAGAAAACGCTCGCGATCAGATGTGGAATATCCCGCGTGCTCCTTTGCTTCACGAAGCGCCATAGTTCGTAAGGCTACAGTTTCCACGCGACATGGTCGCTAATGTGAATTCCCCGCCGACCTAAGGTGATGTAAGCGAGATATGCCCCAGTTTCCCGCAATAAATAGCGGAAACCAACCTTATCTAGGCTAGCAATTCCAGTTCTAACGGGGGAACAACTCGCGTCAAATCCAAAATCCTTTGCCATCGTTATGGACCTAAAACAGTGATAAGGATCTGTGACGATGATGATTGAATTGAAACGCTTCTTATCTACATTTGAGGCTAGCGCTTCGATACTTGTGTAAGTATCTCTTCCTATCTTTATCGCGGTCATGGAGCGCCACGGAATTCCGTTCTGCGCCAACCAAGCTCTAGAGGTTCCAGCCTCGGTAAATCTATCTCCAGGAGCTCCCGCGCCGAGAGTAAATACTTGAGCGGCAAAATCTTTTTCATAGATGCGTACTACTTCTTTCAACCTAGCTTCGAGAACTTTTCCGGGTCGTCCATCTAGTTGCGCCGCTCCCATCACAACAATTGCATCAGCTTTTCTGATGGTCTCATTATTTGCGGTGTACCAAGTTCTAGCGAGTGCAAGAGTTGGTATCGCAAGTAAAAGCACTAACAAGAAAGTTAAGAATTTAAAGAACCACTTAAAGAGAAACATCAACCACCAGAACCAGAATCTCTTCCATCCACGCTTACTAACTCTTCTGGATCATCTAGCCAACCTTGCGGAAGCGATACAGCTCTTCCGTGGGATCTTCGGCCACGTGGAGAGTCCCCAACTTCTTCTGGATATGGTTGATCGACAAGCTGGTCGAGAAGAGATCTCAACTCAGTCAAAGATGCAACCATCCCAAGTCTTGGTCGAATCTCTCCTTCAACTCGGAAACCCTTGAGATACCAAGCCATATGTTTGCGAAGATCTCGACAGGCCCGCTCTTCACTTTCAAAGTACTGGACTAAAAGTTGGGCGTGACGCCACATAACTTCACGAACCTCATAAAGCGTTGGAAGCGGTCGCTCCCCTTCGCCATTGAAAGCGCGCACCAAGTCAGCAAATAACCACGGGCGCCCCAAACAGCCGCGACCAACTACGACCCCCGCACAACCCGTCTCGACCATCATCCGCACGCCATCGCCACCCGACCAAACATCGCCATTTCCCAGCACTGGAACCCCAGTCGGCTTTAGGTGTTCAACTAAATTCGAAATCTTGCTCCAATCAGATTTACCTTCATAGAACTGTTCAGCAGTCCTTGCGTGTAACGCTACCCAAGCAACGCCAAGGTTTGCGGCAATCATTCCAGCATCAAGATAAGTCTCATGAGCGCTATCAATACCAACTCGCATCTTCACAGTTACGGGGATTTTGTACTTTGATGCGTTATCAACGGCGGCCTTAACTAATTCAGCAAATAGTCTTCGCTTATATGGAAGGGCTGCGCCGCCACCCTTTCGAGTTACCTTCGGGACCGGACAGCCAAAGTTCAAATCAATGTGATCTGCTAAATCCTCTTGCCCAATCATCTCTACCGCCCTTGCAAGATCATGGGGTTCGGTTGCATAGAGTTGGACTGAACGCGGATTCTCGCCTTCGCCCGGAACAATCATGCGAAGCGTCTCTTCATTTCGTTCAACTAGTGCGCGAGCGGTTACCATCTCAGATACAAATAATCCGGCGCCTTGTTCGCGACATAAGAGCCGGAAAGCAGCATTGGTGATGCCCGCCATCGGCGCTAGTACAACTGGGGTGGTTAGGTTGAGGCCGCCATCTCTAATTGGTAGATGTAACGGCGCAGTCTTTAGCAACCCAGAAGACGTGGCGCTAACCATGTCTCAACCTGATCGATTCCGATTCGCTCTTGCTTCATCGAATCCCGTTCCCGAACTGTCACTGCTTGATCATTTAGCGAATCAAAATCCACAGTGATGCAATATGGCGTTCCAATCTCATCTTGGCGCCGATAGCGACGGCCAATCGCTCCAGCATCATCAAAGTCAACGCTCCAATTTTTACGAAGCTTTGTTGCTAGATCGCGGGCCTTCGGCGATAGATCTGCGTTTCGCGAGAGCGGCAAGACCGCCACTTTTATTGGAGCGAGACGGTGATCTAGCTTCAATACGGTGCGCTTCTCCATCTCCCCCTTCGAATTTGGAGCCTCATCTTCGGTGTAGGCATCCATCAAGAAGGTCAAAGTGCAGCGATCTACGCCTGCTGCAGGCTCAATTACATAGGGATACCAGCGTTCATTCGACTCCTGGTCGAACCAGGATAAGTCCTTTCCAGACTTCTCTGAATGGGCCTTCAAATCAAAATCAGTTCTATTTGCGATTCCCTCTAGCTCGCCCCATTCAGTTCCGGTGAATTCGAATTTGTATTCAATATCAACAGTGCGCTTTGAGTAATGTGAGAGTTTCTCTTTCGGATGTTCGAAGAGTCGCAAACGTTCTGGATTTATACCTAAGTTCTTATACCAAGCAAGTCTCGTATCAATCCAAGTTTGATGCCACTCTTCATCAGTTCCTGGAACGACAAAGAACTCCATCTCCATCTGTTCGAATTCACGGGTTCTAAAGATGAAGTTTCCTGGCGTGATCTCATTTCTAAAAGACTTTCCAATCTGGCCAATACCAAATGGCGGTTTCTTACGCGCAGTGGTCGCTACATTTTGGAAATTAATGAAGATGCCTTGTGCAGTCTCAGGTCGCATATAAGCAAGACCTGATTCATCTTCTACTGGTCCGAGATAAGTTTTTAAGAGACCTGAGAATTGACGCGGCGCCGTAAATTTTCCTTTGTTGCCACAGTTTGGACAATTCACTTCCTCTAATGAAGTGGGCTTTCGGTTATGTTTTGATTCAAAGGCATCTTCAAGATGATCGGCGCGGAATCTCTTATGGCACGAGGTGCACTCAGTTAGTGGATCTGTGAATGTCTCAACGTGGCCGGATGCTTCCCAAACTTCTCTCGCAAGAATCACACAAGAATCAAGACCAACAACGTCCTCACGCTCCATCACCATTGACTTCCACCATTGGCGCTTTACATTGTTCTTGAGTTCAACTCCAAGTGGACCGTAATCC
>VERH01000029.1 GCA_018882735.1 Candidatus Nanopelagicaceae bacterium | reverse complement strand
TGGTAGCGCCATATCAGCAGCAAGAGCTGCATCTTGAACAGATGGTCCAAGATCAATTCCTTCAGCCGCATAGTTAAGTTCATGTGCAAGACCGAAGAGTTCAACAAGAGTCTTTCCAGCAGATGCCATTGCATCACGTGGGCTCATTGACTTTTTGGTTTCAACATCGAGGATCAAACGATCGAAGTCGGTACGCTGTTCAACACGAGTTGCTTCGACTTTATATGTAACGCGAAGAACAGGTGAGTAGATGGAGTCGACTGGAATTCGACCAATCTCTGCTCCAACTTGCTTGTTCTGTACCGCAGTTACATAACCGCGACCGCGCTCGATTGTTAATTCAATTTCAACATTTGCCTTGCTATTTAAAGTGGCAATGTGAAGATCTGGATTGTGAACTTCTACGCCTGCAGGAACAGCAACATCTTTTCCAGTAATTGTTCCGGAACCGTTCTTGCGGATGTAAGCAACAACTGGATCGTCGTTCTCTGATGAAAGAACTAGATTCTTGATATTAAGGACGATATCTGTGAGATCTTCCTTAACACCCTCCAGAGTGGTGAACTCATGGAGCGCTCCTGCGACGCGAATGCTGGTAACAGCAGCTCCCGGAATTGATGAGAGCAAGGTGCGACGTAGTGAGTTTCCAAGGGTGTAACCAAAACCTGGTTCCAACGGTTCGATGATGAACCGTGAACGGTTTTCGCTTACTACTTCCTCAGTTAATACAGGGCGCTGTGCAATTAGCACTTCTTTCCTCCATTGTCTTGAGAGATCCGCTATTTGATCTCTCGGTCGTTACTTATATGAAGTTGTCAGTTCGAAGCGATTACTTCGAATAAAGCTCAACGATTAGTTGCTCTTGGACTTGGGTATCGATAACGGCACGGGTTGGAAGTCCGTGAACGATGATTCGCATCTGTGATGGAACCACTTCGAGCCAAGCTGGCACAGTCTTCTCACCATATTCAGCGCTTGCGACGATAAATGGAGTGAGATCTTGTGACTTGGTACGAACATCGACAATGTCATATTGGCCAACGCGGAATGAAGGAATATCAACCTTCTTACCGTTTACCAAAATATGTCCATGGCGAACTAATTGACGTGCCATATCGCGGCTCTTTGCAAAGCCAGCGCGATAGATCACGTTATCGAGGCGAGACTCAAGAAGGATAAGAAGGTTTTCACCAGTCTTACCTGCAAGACGGCTTGCTTCGGTGTAGTAATTACGGAATTGCTTTTCAAGAACGCCATAAATACGTGCGCACTTCTGCTTCTCACGCATCTGTAGCAAATATTCTGATTCCTTTGAGCGAGCGCGACCGTGTTGTCCTGGTGGATATGGTCGTGACTCAATCGGGCACTTTGGTCCATCGCACTTTGAGCCTTTTAGGAAAAGCTTCACTTTCTCGCGACGGCAGCGCTTGCAATCTGCTCCAACATAACGGGCCATGAGTTCCTCCTCCTTATACTCGTCGTGGCTTTGGTGGACGGCAGCCGTTGTGGGCAAGAGGTGTGACATCAGCGATGGCGCCAACCTCAAGTCCTGCTGCTTGTAATGAACGAATTGCAGTCTCACGTCCAGAACCTGGGCCCTTTACGTAGACATCTACTTTCTTAACACCATGTTCTTGTGCTTTCTTAGCCGCAGCTTCTGCAGCTAATTGCGCAGCGAATGGTGTTGATTTACGTGATCCCTTGAAGCCAACTTGTCCTGATGAAGCCCAAGCAAGTACGCCTCCGGATGGATCAGTAATCGAAACGATTGTGTTATTAAAAGTACTCTTTATATAAGCGTGGCCAAAAGCAACGTTCTTCTTCTCTTTCTTACGTGGCTTTGCCTTTGCTTTTGGCGCGGCAGCGGCGGCTGGTTTTGCTTTAGGTGCGGCCATTACTTGGTCTCCTTCTTCTTACCAGCGATTGCAACGCGTGGTCCCTTACGTGTACGTGCATTTGTATGGGTGCGCTGACCGCGAACTGGAAGGCCCTTGCGATGGCGAATTCCTTGGTAGCACTGGATATCAACCTTGCGGCGGATGTTGGCTGCGATCTCACGGCGGAGATCACCTTCGATCTTGTAATTAGCTTCGATGAATTCACGGAGCTTGATTAGATCGGGTTCTTGTAGATCTTTAACTCGGATGTCGGGAGAGACGCCGGTCGCAGCAAGAGTTGCCTTTGCGCGGGTTTCACCCATTCCGAAGATGTATTGAAGCGCGACCTCAAGCCGTTTTTCACGCGGCAGATCGACGCCAACTAGACGTGCCATTTATAGCTCTTTCCATAATCTGAAAGTCCTCCGCAACACCTCCGGTTTCACCGGCTCCCGCTTTCAGTCAGGAGGTCAATCGCTCTCGCGATTGTTGTGTCACGCGTACTAGATATTAAGTTTTAGCCTTGACGTTGCTTGTGACGGAGGTTGTCGCAGATAACCATTACGCGACCATTACGACGAATGACTTTGCACTTGTCGCAAATCTTCTTCACGCTCGGCTTAACCTTCACGACTAACTCCTTACTAACAACGCTTACTTGTACCGGTAAATGATCCGACCTCGGGTGAGGTCATATGGACTTAGTTCTACGATCACACGATCTTCCGGCAAGATGCGGATGTAGTTCTGTCGCATCTTCCCGCTTATGTGTGCGAGAACTTTGTGTCCATTGGTGAGCTCAACGCGGAACATCGCATTTGGTAGAGCTTCAGCAACAGTGCCTTCGATTTCGATAGCACCATCTTTTTTCGCCAAGCTTTTACCTCAATTTTCCGCTTTTGAACTTCATTTAGGCAGAGGGCGAGTCTAAGAGAGGGGGTAGAAAAAGGGAAATTCGGGTACCGGCTAGAGCCCGACCCCCCGGATGACTGCGAGGGCAAAGGCCCCACACCCCACCCAAGCGGTAATTCCGAAGAGGAGCGGTTTGGCTCCCAGGGCGCGGATTTGGGACCACTTCACCGAAAGTCCCATTCCAAATAGTCCGATAGAGAGGAGAACTTTTGAGCTCTCCTTACCTAGATCAACAATTGATTCAGGGAGTGAAAGCGCATTAACAATTAAGGCACAGGCAACAAATGCAAACACAAAGGTGGGTGTTGCTTTACGCATCGATCCGCTTCCCGCGCTTCCCCTTGCAAGAAAGAGGATTAAGGGAATCAAGAGAACTACTCGAGTTAACTTAACAATTACCGCTGAATCTAAAGCCTCATCGCTAACCATCGATGCTGCGGCGATGACTTGTCCAACATCATGTACCGCGGCGCCAATCCAAGCGCCGATTGTGGGATCACTTAATCCCAAAAAAGTAGCGATTAATGGGATGACAAACACCGATAGCGTTCCACATAAGGTCACAATCGCAACCGCATAAGAAACATCTCGATCCTCATTCTTGCGAGTGGAGGAGATTGCTGCGATTGCGGTCGCGCCGCAGATAGCAAAGCCACCGGCAATGAGCGTTCCGAGTGAGTCAGAGATTCCAAACTTTTTACTAAGAATTCTTAGCGAGATGAAGACCGTTGCAACAATTAAAGCAACCGCAAGCAATCCACGGGGGCCGACCTCAATGAACTTATCAATCGAAATTTGAAAACCAAGAAATACAACGCCAAGTCGTAAAACCCGTTTAGAAGCAAAAGTAATTACATCCCTACCTTCACTCCAATCCATAGCATTTCCCATAATTATGCCTAGTACCATCGAGAAGAAGAGCGGTGAGATGGCACCTTCAAATTGGTTAACTAGGTAAGCAAGTGCAACGCCACCTAAGATAATCGCGGAATATTTGATATTAGTTGCAGTCAACTTCATGAGAAATTAGGCAGACCTAGCTTGGTAGACCATTCATTTAGATCGTTGATAACAGCTTCGGCCACGGTTATTTCATGGTTTTCCGCGTCATTCGGGTGAATTCGTTTTGCACCCGGCACTCGACCACCAGTTTCCTTAATCTGGGAAGCTAACTTATTGAAGTCAGCATAGGAAGCCGAGTCCCCTAAATCACTTGGATCGATAGTTATTACGGTGTGAGAAATGCCTTGAGGTTTTGTATCATCATTGGAGTTAAACATATCGGGCACTTCGGTTGATAACGCGCCGCCACTTAAGCCAGAAGATAGTGATTCCACCATCAAGCCAAGGGCAAAACCTTTTGCGCCACCGAGCGGAGCGAGCATTCCCATCAGCGCTTCTTTTGCATCAGTAATGGTCTTTCCTTCTCTATCTACCGCCCAACCTTCCGGAATGGTGCCACCACTCTTAGCTGCGGCAGCGATTTTGCCGCGCGCAACAGCTGAGGTTGAGAGATCGATAATCATCGGAGGCTTAGCGGGAATTCCGGCAGCAATCGGACTTGTTGAAAGCAGCGGCGCATTTCCGCCTACAGCTGGCATAACAGCAGGGCCATTAGTGAATATCAATGCGATTTGTCCAGCATCAAGAGCTGGATAGAGATAAACACCGAGAGCGCCACAGTGGCTTGAATTCTTAACTGAGACTAGTGAGATTCCAAATTCTTTAGCTTTTTGCACTCCGATATTTGCAGCTTCCCAGAGTTGCCAATGACCTAACCCATCTTCACCATCAAGGCTAGTTATTGCGCCTCGCTCTGAAACCAACTTCAGACTTGCTGCAGCATTTACGCCACCCATAGTGATTCGCTTGAGATAGAAAGGAAGGCGCATCACGCCATGAGATGCATTTCCCCAGACATCTGAAAGCACTATCGCTCGCGCAGTCGCGCTTGCATTGCTACTTGGGACTCCTACTTTTTCAAGGAGTGCGGTGCAGCGCTCAATTGCGTGTGATGCGCTAAGGCTCATCTGGTAGCCTGCTTGATCTTGCCAACCGCATACTTATGCGGAGTTCCCGTTAAAGCAGCTTCTATCTCACTTACCAATACGCGATTTATCGCAGCCTGACTCTCCTTAGTAATTCCAGCGATATGCGGGGTAAGGATCACATTATTTAACCCTTTAAAGAGATCATCCTTTGGTGGTTCGCTAGCTCGAACATCGAGGGCGGCACCCGCAATTACATTCCCCTTTAGAGCTGCTTCTAATTCAGACTCATTTATAACCTCGCCACGACCAACATTAACTAGTAGCGCACTCTTCTTCATTTTCTCAAGTAATGACCGATTTACCATGCCGGTTGTCTCATTAGTAGCAGGCAGGTGAATAGAAATCACATCTGACTTAGCGATAACCTCATCAAGTGTCGATAGCTTTACGCCTTCAGCGCTTTTAACAAATGGATCATAAGCAAGTACTTCGCAACCAAAACCTTGTAATAACTTTGCTACCGCTCTTCCCGTAGCTCCGAAACCCAATAGCCCCCAAGTCTTATTTGAGATCTCGATTCCAGCGCCACGATTCCATTCGCCAGCGCGAGTGCTCTTGTCTCGATCGACTATTGAACGGGCGAGGGAAATAGCTAGCCCTAATGTGTGTTCTGCGACCGCTACTGCGTTAATTCCAAGAGCTGCGGCAACTACTATCCCATTTTCATCTGCTGCTTGAATATCAATGTTGTCTAACCCAACTCCAGCGCGCGCGATCACCTTCAACTTAGGCGCCGCCTCAATCAATTCACGAGTTACTTGAGTTCTATTTCTAACCACTAGCGCGCTTGCTTCGGCTAGTTTCGATTTCAATTCTTCTTTTCTACTCCAGAGATCTGGCTCATGAGTGATTGGAAAACGTTTTTGGAGTTCTACGAAATCATCGCTCCAAACATCTTCGCTAATCAAAATCATGAGCCAATCTCCAGTTTCAGTATCGAGTTTCTTGCTTTATGCCGAGATGTAGAGCTTGGTGAAGGTGTATTCGCGATGGCCAAGCGCCTCAGCAGCGCAAAGTCGGCCATTTACAGTTCTTTCAATGACCTCCATCATCATGTCGCCCGCCTTAGTCAAGTTATATTCCTGACGAAGTAGCCCAGAGACATCAAGATCGATGTGCTCTTTCATCGTTGCTGCAGTCTTCTTATTTGCAGTCAACTTCAGGACCGGTTCGATTGGGTTACCAATCACATTGCCCTGGCCGGTTGGGAATAAATGAATTACAGCGCCCGCAGCAGCCATGAGAGTTACGCACTCGGCAGCCGCAGAAGATGTATCCATAAAGTAAAGACCTTGCTTCTTGCGATCAGGTGCTTCAGCTGGTTTCAAAACTCCAATGACCGGAACTGAACCAGTCTTAGCGATATTACCTAGCGCCTTCTCTTCGATAGTAGTCAAACCACCAGCGATATTTCCCTGGGTTGGTTGTGAACCCAAGAGATTTGCACCGGTTGATTCGATAACTTTGATGTAGTTGTCATAAGTATCTTGAAAAGCGCGACGACAAGCATCATCGATGCAACGATCTGCGATTAGGTGTTCGCCACCAGTTAGTTCAGAGGTTTCGCCAAAGAAGACAGTTCCACCAGCTGCAACCCAACGATCAACTGCTTGGGAAGTAGTTGGGCATGAACCAAGTCCGGATGTTGTGTCAGACTCACCGCACTTAATTGACATGATTAAGTCACCGGCAGTTGCCTCTTCGCGTTGGATCTCAGATGAATCTTGCAAGAAGATTTGAGCTACGCGAGCTGCATCAGCAATAGTCTGAAGATCACCTTTACCTTCGATAGAAAATGAAGCAACCGGTTTTCCAGACTTTGCGATACCGGCAGCAACGCGCTCCGTCCACTTCGGTTCAATGCCGATTACTACTACAGCGGCGACATTTCCATTCAATCCAGTTCCGATAAGAGTTCTAAATGTGAGCTCTAAATCCTCGCCGAATTGGAGGCGACCAAAAGCGTGGGGCAGCGCGAGCGTGCCTGGCACTACTTTTGCGACCGCCTCAGCAGCCGCATTTGATAGGTCATCGACCGGCAAGATAATTACGTGATTACGGATACCCATCGATCCATCTGGACGACGGTATCCGGTTAAGCGCGGCTTGCTTCCCATCGATAACTCCTCATGTTGTGTGTGTGGACGTAATCTCCCTTTTTGATCGGCTGTGATGCGATGCCGACCTTAATTCCATATTTGATTATTGCTTCACCTTCAGCATGATCCTTTAACGCAAACTTATGTCCCAATGGGATTGCGTGATTAAGGACTGCGGTGTGCGGTGTCTGCTCTTTCACTGATAGCCCCTGGAGCGTTCCCGGCTGCAAGTCATCATTTGCAACCGCGACTGAGTCGCCATCATGGTGAAGGAGAAAATCAGGCACTTTTGCCATTTCTACTTCCCTTCTCTCTCGATTACTGAATACATCCCCATCAACTTCGCACTCCTGCAAGATATGCATCGAGTTCGGCTTTGCTAGGAATTCCACTTTGGCCATCAAGTGCGCGACATGAAAGTCCCGCAACCACATTTGCAATCTCAACGCTCTCTCGAGGCGACTTGCCCCAAACTTGTGCAGCGACTAACGCGCCATGAAATACATCTCCAGCACCTAGCGTCGAAAGAATCTCACCTTTCAGAGCCGGAACTTCGCCACTCTCAGCGCCATCGCTATAGATACTTCCGGATGAGCCTTTAGAAATGACTACCAAGTTCTTATCGCTCTTTGCGCTACTTACATCTGTAGTTACATTTTCAGAGGGAGCATAAAGATCGTAATCTGAAGATTTCAAGCCTGGATACTTATAGCCAATATCGATCGATAACTTTGAGCTTCCACCTCTTGAGATTCCCCAAGCTTTGAGCGCCGCCATACCTAGGTGGTCGACATGAATCCATGAATAGTCATTGAGATTGGCTGGTTTATGGGCAATTTGAGAGTGCGGTTGGGCCATGATGGCTCGGCTCTGGGTTGATTCAGCCACCACAATGGTTCCAATTGCGGTGCTAATGTTTGAATCGATTACGACATTTGAGGTATCGACGCCTTCTCGTTTCAAGTTATCAAAAATCTTCCGCCCTGCTTCATCATCGCCAATCACGCAAGCAAGGGAGACATCAATCCCTAGCCGCGCCATAGTTACCGCAGCTGTCGTGGCCGGACCACCAAATCCTTGGATTGTTTGTTTAGCAATTACCCGTTCATCGGCTCCAGGAAATTTATCTACGAGAACGATTGTGTCGAGCGTAGCTACTCCGACAGCGAGGACTTTAGACATTAATCCTCAACCTTCTTGAGGTATTGAATCCAGGCATCGCGAGCATTGTGAATGTGTTGGATTATCGTAAGCCTTGCCGTAATCGGATCTCGTCTCTCAATCGCCTCCAAAATCACTCCATGCTCATGTTCGGAGGCATCGATACGTCCCGGTAGTTTCAAAGTGTTATCCATAGAGCGATACATAATCTCTTGCAATGTTCCTAGAGTCTGGTTTAAGAATTGGTTCTGGGCGCTCTTAACGATAGTTAGATGGAAATTCATATCCAAGAGTCGAACTTTGTCGAAATCGATCGGATCTTGATTTACTGCTTCTTGAAGAGCTTGGGCCGCGCGCTTTATTCCTTGAAGCTGTTCTTCGCTTCGTCGTTCGGCTGCCCATTCAACCGCCGGCGCCTCAAGAATCTCACGCATTTGAAACAACTCTTCAATGCTGTGATGCGCAGCGCGAAGCGAATTCCTAAGTTCTTCGCCTTCTTGATCTTCTAATAAGAAGACACCAATTCCATGTTTGACTACTAAGCGCCCTTGGGTCTGCAGGACTTGGATAGCCTCACGTAGCGAGGACCTACTAATTCCAAGCTTTTTCGCTAGTTCCCGCTCAGAATCCAGTCGATCTCCAGGGTTTAGTTCTTCTCGCTCGATGTAATCAAGCAATAACCGCGCCTGGGATTGGAGGCGGGGTGGGACTTTAACAACCGGAGAATTCATTAGCCCTTAACCGCTCCAGCCGTTAGCCCTGAGACGAAGGTCTTTTGCATCGAAAGATACATAACCACCATCGGAAGTGATGCAACCATCACGGCAGTAAAAATCATGCTGAAGTTGATGGCGTACTCACCGCGATAATCCAAAAGAGCTAGTGGGAGGGTCTTTAGATCTGCTTGGGTAAGAAGTAGTAATGGATAAAGAAGATCATTCCAAGTAATCACAAAGAGGAAAATCGCGACGGCTGCCATTGAAGGGCGTGAGAGTGGTAGCGCAATCGAACGATAGAGTCGGAATGGCCGTGCTCCATCCATCGAAGCAGATTCATATAACTCATTAGGAATCTGTCTGAAGAAAGCTGTCAAAATGAAGATTGAGATTGGGAGCGTGGATGCCACGTTGATAACTACAAGACCATGAAGGGTATTGGTGAGATTTAATCTCACAAATAATTCGTAGATACCAATAATGCTAGTAGCGGCTGGAATTGCTAGTCCAAGCGAAAAGAGCACAAACAAAACTCGCCCGGTCACATTTATAACTCGGGCAATTCCAAAAGATGCCAAGCTAGAGATGAAGAGCGTTATCAGGACTGAAAATGAGGTAACGATCGAGCTATTTCTAAAGTTTCTTCCGATCTCACCATTGTTAAAGAGCTCTCGATAATTAGCAAAAGACCAGTTCTCGGGTAGCGCAAGTGGCTTAGTCATTAACTCGAGATCTCCCTTAAAGGATCCAAAGACAACAACTAACGTTGGAATAATTATTAGCACTGCGAAGGTAGTGAGTGCAATTATTCGGCTGACTTTATAGAACATGGCTACCTCAGTACTTCGTTCTCAAAATACGGCGTTGGAGCGCCGTAAGGGCCAATATGAAGATAATCAAGAAGATTGATTGGGCTGCGGCGTAGCCAAATCGAAACTCGTTAAATGCAGTTAGATAAATCATCGTAACTATGATGCTCGATGAGTTATTTGGCCCACCGCCCGTCATCGCAAAAACTAAATCAAAAGCTCGGAACGATTGGATGGTTGTGTAAGCCATTACCACCGCAGTAGTTGGTAGCGCCATTGGCCAAGTCACAGATTTGAATTGTTGCCATCTACTTGCGCCATCCACTTCGGCCGCTTCATACAGCTCGGCTGGGATTTGTTGAAGTCCAGCAATGTAAACGACCATCATCTGTCCGGTATGGAACCAGACTTGAGTAAAGGCGATTGCCCTCAGAGTAACGGTCTCACTTCCAAGCCAGTTTAGGGCGAGAAAGTCCAAGCCAATTGAGTTAAGAAATACGTTAAGTGGCCCAAGGTTTGGTTCATATAAGAACTGCCAGACCATGGCAACTGATACTGAAGAGATGATTGTTGGGAAGAAATAAAGTGTTCTTAAGAATGTAGAAATTCGCGAGTTTTGAAGTAAGAAGATGGCAAATAATAAAGAGAGCGCTGTCTGGAATATTAAAACGAGAAATGTGAACTCGATGTTATTTCCTAGGACTTTAGTGAAAACTCCATCTTCAGTCATACGATTGAAGTTATCGACTCCCACAAATTTTGCCTCTTGGAAGCCATCCCAATTAGTTAGCGAGTAACGGAGATTGTTGATTGTTGGGTAGAGATAGAAAAGTGCATAGATGAGGACAGCCGGAAGCGTCATGAGTATTAAAACGCGATCGTTAGCCCTCGCCAATTTGGTTTTTGGCCGAGGACTGGCGCCCTTTCGGGCGCCAGTTTCGGTTTTATTCATAGGTCTATCAGACCTTTGTCTTAATGACGGCTGCGCCATCGGAAAGCGCCTTATCAACGCTGGTTCCTCCGACGATAGCAATCAGTGCATCTTCAAGCGCATCACGTACTCCAATGTTTAGGAATAGGAAGCGAGGAGCTAGAACTAAGCGCTCCGACATGATTGATGAAGTGTTACGTAGGTTCACATCTGTGTATGACACATCTAGAACCGTTACATGCTGCTTGGAGTTGTTCGCGTAGTAAGTCGCGACTGGTCCAGTTAGCAAGTAAGACATGAATGCGCGAGCGATTCTCTGCTCTGTGGTTCCCGCATTCTTATTGATGCCAAGGATGAAGGTGTTATTGGTGATACCGGTGTAACGAGCATTTACATCCTCGGTCCAGTTCATACCAGTAATACCCATGTTGCCGCTCATCTTTGGTTCGAGGGTCACGATGCCACCCATTGAGAAGGATCCGGTTGGAAGAATTGGAGCCTTACCAGTTGCAAAGAGGGCATTACCTGCAGCCTCTGTTACACCAGTTGGGTTTGCTGGGAAGCAACCTGCATCACGGAGTTCGGCATACTTTTCTGCCATTTCCTTAAACCATGCAGTTGTAATTGCTTCCTTACCGGTATCAATTGCTGCAACGCGTGATGCGAGGAGTGCATCAGTTGAGGCAGTGTTCATCAAAGCTGAGTTGATGATCTGTCCAGCCTGAGCACGGAATCCACCCATCCAAGCCATTGGTGTGTAACCAGCAGCCTTTGCAGTCTTGCAATAGGAGATCCACTCAGAGAACTTCTTTGGAAGCTTCCAGCCTTCCTTCTTGAAGATCTCTATGTTGTAGATCGGATTGTTAAAGAGCGACTGGTAAGGAATACCGAGTTGCTTTCCTTGATACTGTCCTGCGCCCATCATCGACTTGATGACGTTTCGCTTGGTGAACTGTTCGTTTGTTAGATCAGTGTAGAAGTCAGTTGTGGCTGCAGTATTGAACTGAGCACCGCGGAAAGTAGTGAATAGCGCTGCTTTCTTATTGGTGCGAGCCTTCTGAATTCCAGTTGCCTGGTAATCAACAGAGTTCGAGATTACCTGGGAGATCTTTACACCTGGGTTTGCAGCTTCGAAGTCAGCGATGATTTTATCGAACCATGCCTTATCTTCTGCGCGCCAGTGCCAGAACTCAATTGAGCCACGTGGTGCACGAAGTGCAGATGCTGGCTTTAGGTTTGATGCGCTGAGCTTTACCTTTGTCCAAACTAGACGACCAGCAGAGTTCTTTGCGCAAACAAGTGAAGTAGAGAAGGTTCCGGTCGACTCTCCTTCATTGGTGCACTTAGCTCCGAGAGTCTCGCCTGCTGCGAAACCACCGGAGATAGGTAGAACTGTTACTGATGCAGCAAATGCACCAGCAAGCAGCAAACGGAACGCTTTCGCGCTCATGCTTACTTTCATTCTTTCTCCTTATTCGAGGGGTGGTGAATCAATCGATTACCACTCGGTTAGCGGAATGGCGAGCCGTTCCGCCATCCTTCGTACTTCGGGACGGATATCGCGCCATGAGACAACGGTGTGATGTGGAAATCCATTTTGGATTAACCCATTCACTAATTGCCTAGCTGGAGCGTTTGTCCGCACCGTCGCGGTATTGCCTTGGAACCGATTAGGGGCCGATAGTGATTCACCACTAGTCATTACCAATCGGAGTTTGCTCTTGTTTGCTGGATCGATATCGGAATCCAGCCGAACAAGGACAACTGGACCGGTCTTCAAGGGGAAGTTACCGGCCACACCTAGTTTTCTATTGCAGTGTATGTACTGCGTTGCATTACTCGGATCGACAGCAAGTTCTGTTGATGCAGAACCGCAATGCCAGATTCGAATAACTCCTTCTTTCTCATCAAGGTCGACTGTGTCGACCAAGTAATTAGTTCCGGAACCAAGTGCTTCCAGAAGCAACATAGTTACCGCACCATAAACATCTCGTTCACAGGCCGCGGGGGTTCCGCTTGTAGCCGTACGCCCCATTGCCCCGCATGGACAGGCCCCTAAATCAACGGCAAATTCGGGCCAGCAGCGCATCGCAATCCCAGAGAGTCCATTAGCGCCAATCCATTCTTGTAGCGCCACTCGCGTACTCGCATTTACCCGTGCCTGCTTTTCCGGTACATCCTTCAAGGATGGTTGGGCATCACACGCACTCTTATATTCCGCGCTCTCTTCATCAAGTGAAACCGCCGCGATATCTGCAAATATATCCGGGATGGATTTATTGATTACCTCAATCCCGAAGTACTCCTTCAAGATTCCGGCATCGTAATTACATGGAGTAAATCCGGTGGGAGCATCACCAATCGCACCAATCTTCTTACCTTTTAATATGGCGAGTGCTTTATCAACTTTTTCGCTATCTGCTTTCTCACCATTTAGGCGAGCAGGTTCGCCAATACTTGGAAGTTTTCCGGCAAGCGCGCCTTGTAGCGACTCCTTAATATGCGCCTCATCAGGATTTCCATGGATGTGAACCGCTCTCTTTCCGGCAGTCCGTAGCGCATGCGAAGCAAGATTGGAACCACACATCGAATTCAAAAGTAGGCGATCACCTACATTTCCAAATTCGCGAACCGACCAGAGCAAGACATTTCCCTTTACCCCAGAGAGAAGTGAAACCGCAGGTGAGGCATCAGAGAATGAAGCATTTAAGAGAATATATAAATCTTCATCGCTATTTAAATTTGCCTTGGCCGCTTCCGTATCTTCCGGTGTCATTACTAAATTCTTTGGTCCGTTTAGGGTCACACCCAAACTCTCAATTAATTCACGCGCTTGGTCAAAGAACTTTTGGGCGGCATCAACTTGAAATGTCGGACGGGCTAGGGCAATTAGCGTGCAACTACTCATTAGTTCCACCCCGCTGGCAATACTTCACTCATCAAAACTGGACGGCCCTCATCAATACTCTTATGCGCCGCAAGTCCCGTCGCAACGCTACGGAGCCCCTCTTCCAAGCTGACTTCGGGCTTTCCCCCTTCAACAATCGCGTTATGTAGCTTTTTATGCTCAAGATATGAGGCTCCATAATGAAAGCCGAGGTACTCGATTGAGTCATCCCAGACTTTGCGGATATCAAGATCCTTCGTTTTGCCAGCGGCGTAGGTCCACTCTTTAAAGTTTCCAACCGAAGCGCGCTTTCCATGACGAATCTCAAGTGATGGGAGGAAAGATTCAATCTTGCCAGTGCTACCGGTGACTGAGATGTACTCCTTATCAACAGTATTTTCAGCGAACATACATAGGTCCAACATCGCCCGTTTGCCGCTCGCGTACTCGAGGATTACATATGCGCTATCGAGCATATCCGCCGGTTTGCCGTCATAAACCTCATCTAAGTAATTCACTCGCTGTCCGCCAGATGCGAAGACGCGTACCGGAGTCTCTTTTGCAATGTGATCCATAAGATTGAAATAGTGACAGCACTTCTCAACCAGGGTTCCACCGGTTTTTGCTCGGAATCGATTCCAATCTCCAACCTTTGGATAGAACGGCTCACGATGTTCGCGGATTGTTACTTGTTGGACTTCGCCAACTCCGCCGCTGTGGACTATTTTTATTAATTCTGCGACTGGGGGCATGTAGCGATACTCAAGCCCCATCCAGACCAAACCTTTTCGATTCTTCGACCAATTAATAACATTTAGACAATCTTCGATTGTTGTGCAAAGTGGCTTTTCGATAAAGACATGAAGTGATGTAGCTAGCGCATCCTTTAAAACATCCACATGCGTGTAATTCGGGGTAGCAATAATGACGGCATCTACAAGATTTGAGTTAAGTAAATCTCGATAATCAGCGAAAGTCTTAACTTCGCCATCAATCAAACTCTTGGCGCGAGCGAGTGAATCTGGAAAGGGATCAGCAATAGCGGTAACTGATGTACCTGGAATGTGTTTTAGGTTCTCAATATGTTCGCGGCCCATGGCGCCAACGCCGATGACCCCATAGCGAACCATTAAGACTCCCTTGTCCAGCCAGCCCTAAGAGGTCTGACCACTACGCAGTCTTGTGCTCCAGGAGAGGCTGGTC
>VERH01000004.1 GCA_018882735.1 Candidatus Nanopelagicaceae bacterium | reverse complement strand
ACGCCTTCACATATCGGGCACTTCCATTCGGAGAGCTTTGTGCCAAGCGAATTGTTGAGACTCCAGCCTTTCCAGCCGCATTCAACGCAGGTCCAGATCGGAGCGTTTGGCGCGGGGCAACAGCCGCCGATTGCGTATTTGGATTCATCGACCGGTGCGGCGGGAAGGCCGTAGATGATTTCGCGCAGCCCGGTTTCGCTATCGCAGGTTGGGCAGCTCTCGCTCATGTTTGCAAAGTACAACCTTGCTCTGACATGTAATCGAGGGGCCAGCTCATGTCAGATGCCATAAGTAGCCTTTGAGGTATGGAACAGTCATCAAATAAGTTCATCGCGTTCATAGCAATACTGGCTCTGCCACTAGCCGCGGGGGCATTTGCTCTGGCTTGGGCTCCCTCAAACCAGTTCTTTGACTTCTCGCCTAAAAATGATGGGTATGTGGAGCCGCGGAACATTTCGAAGTTGATTGAAGATTCCCAGGCGTCGACGGTTACGGTCTTTTGTAATCTGACGAAGAAGAATGGTTCCCAGGGCACGGGATGGGCGATTGATTCGAAGGTTTTAAAAGTCAGCTCTTCGAAGACGACTGTGATGACTAACCATCATGTGATTGATGAATGCATCGGCCGAGAGGGAACGGTCACGGTTGCTCGCCTATTTAAGAAGGAGAAGCCGGCGCGGATACTTCTTTATGACGCGGAGAATGATCTTGCGGTACTTGAGACGGATTTGAAACTGCCAGGACTTGAGCTCTCGGAGAATTACATGTGGCCGGGTTATTGGGTGATGACTCTTGGGAGCGCTGCGGGGTATGAGGGGTCGGTTTCGTTTGGGAACATTATTAACACGCTTAATGAAGATGTGTTGATTACCAACAATATCTCTGAAGGAAACAGCGGGGGTCCCTTGATTGATAACGAAGGGAAGGTTGTTGGGATTGTGACTTGGGGATCTGATAACGAGCGGGAGCAATTTAATGGCGCTCGGAGTTTGGATACTTTCTGTTTGAAGATAGTTAAGTGCGAATATGAGTATGAGGGGAAGGCGACTTGGCTGGATTATGAGGAGTGAGGGTTAAGGATTCCTGAGAGTGTAAGTGTTTGAGGAAGTTAGTAGGCTCCCCGCGTGAATTCAGTGAGCGCATATGGTCGCGAAATGCAGATTCATCCCTGGCGGATTCCTTGGCTAACGAAGTTGGTTTATAGCTCGCCCTTTGAGTTATTGATTGCATTTGTAATCCTTGTTAACGCCACATCGCTCGCGATTCTTACAATGCCAAGTCTTGATGAATCAGTTCGAGCGGCTTGCGAGCAGATTGATCTTGTTTGCTTCGTTATTTACACCGTTGAGTTGGTGCTTCGAATTGTTTCGTACGGCAAGAGGCCATGGGAGTTCTTTAGGCAGGGTTGGAATGTATTTGATTTCGTAGTGATTGCGGCGGCGCCGTTCTTCGCGGGCCAGACGGCGGTACTTCGAATCCTTCGGTTGCTTCGACTCTTCCGTATTTTCCGGTTCTTACCAGAAGTTCGAGTGCTAACTACTTCGATTGTGCGCTCGCTTCCGCCTTTGATGAGCCTTGCGGTATTGATCTTCGTCGCTTTGTTTATGTACGGAATGCTCGGGTTCTATCTATTTGGCGAGAAAGATCCGACAAATTGGGGCAGCATCACAGAAGCGATGACGAGTTTGTTTATTTTGCTGACTCTGGAGAACTTCCCGAATTACTTGGAGGCGGGCGTTGCGATTAGTCCATGGGCGCTTCCCTACTTTCTTTCGTATGTATTCGTGGTTGTCTTCACGGTGCTTAACGTGCTAATCGGTGTTGTTTTGAATGCGATGGATGAGGCGCGGGAAGAGAATCGAGAGCGGGCTAAGCGGATGGGCCAGCTAAGTGAGATTGTGGATGATGTTGAGTTGATGACTGAGGATGGGCAGATCTCGGCTGATGAAATGAAGAGATTGCGCGAAAAGGTTGCGCGAATGGAGCGGATTCTCGACGAGAAGTAGTTAGCGGGCCTGCTTCTTTCGGATTAATTCTGTTGACCAGAGGGCCCATATAACTAGGACTGGTTGAAAAAGAAGCCTTACTCCACGTTCGGTATCAGTGTTAAGGCCGAATGCATCTATGCCGTCTATGTATTGCCAGATATTTCCGGGGAAAATAAGAAGAAAGAATATTGCGGTGGCTATTCCAACTTGCTTTCGAAGCCTCCAGAGAGTAAGCAGTGCGAGACCAAGAAGGATTTCAACAATTCCGGATGCGATAACTACGAAGTCGGGATCAAGCGGTAGCCATGATGGGACTTGGGCTTGGAATTCACTTCTTTTGGAGGTTAGGTGAAGGACGCCGGTGTAGCAGAGCGTTAGGCCAAGCGTTATCTGGAAGAGTTTTCGCACTAGCGAAACTTACAACTCCTTTCGAACATGCAAGTAAAACGGTAAGGGCCCCGCTTATCACGGGGCCCTCGAAGTGTCCCTTTGACACCGGTCTCACCAGCCTTACCAACTTTAACGAATTTTATTTGATATTGAGAACTTTAGATATCACGTTTGGCAAAAAGCGATCTACGCTGAGTGCGCATTAATGTAGGTAGGAGAACTCTTTGCTAAAGAGTTCTCCCTAGATATCTACCTCGAATCGGCCTCGATCCGATAACCTCCGACTTAGCGGGTCGGCGCTCTATCCATTGAGCTATCGAGGTAGCCCGGCGAAGATATTCAATCGGCTACCTCAAAAAATATTTGATTTATAAATTGTGGAAAACTGAAAGTTAAGTAGTGCAGCCGATTCCATCACCATCTGCATCGAGGCGATGTACATCTTTGCCGATTACTTTTACCGGCGCTAAGCCCAGTTTCTTGATTTCGCTGCAGTTTAGATCGGGTGGAAATAGTGGGATACAGCCCTCGTAGTTGGGATCGCAGTTTGTCTGGTTGGGGTTAGTGGATTCTGTTGAGCTTTTGGTAACGGTGGTAAGCGCGCTATTTGGATTTAATTTTGTACCGGGGCATGCGCTCCAGAGGCCGAGTTTGTTTGCTTGTGCGTATTGGACAGCTTCCATTAGTTGTGTTGAGTACATGCCTTGAACCCGTTTGTAGAAATAAGGAGTGGCGGCGCCGATGCGGACCATCTCAACATTGACGTTTACTTTTCCTTTGAATAGGTAGCGAAGTAGGCGGCCGTAGGCATCTTTAGTTTCGATTTTGGGATCGGTCTGTAGGCGGAGCGTGCCTCTTACATTTAGCAGGTTTGCAAGGGCGACTTGGGCTTCCTTTGCGTAGCACTCATTGCCATTTAATTCTGGGGTATCGATTTGTAGTAGACGGACGGATTTACCGTCGGTGAGTTTTATGGTGTCGCCATCAGTTATTGATGCGACTCTGGTATTTGCCCGGGCGGGCGTTATTGGTATAGCTAGGGCTAGTGCGAGGAAAAGGATGAGAAGTCTGCGCACCGGTAAAGAGTAATTGTAAAAACTACTTTGCGTAGTCACTTATTTAGGGATTTTTGAGAAAACTGAATCATCTTTGAATTAATCTCCGTTAATCGTGATTGGCGAAATGGAGTGAGGATGAGTGACTCGATAACGAAAAAGAAGTTAGTCGATGAGGCTTTCTGTTGGGACGAATTTGTCGAGTCTCAAGTGGCCAAGTTGTCGCCCGAAGAAGTCAGGCAAATAGCTATTTGGAGGCAACTAGGCTTGCTTGGTTTAGCGACATTTGTAAGTCGCGACGAATCAGGACGGAGCATTGAAGAAGTTGCAAAAGCCTCTGGGGTTAAAGCTATTCACATAAACAGACTTGAGAATTTTGGTCCATACCCAACGCTAGAACAGTTCGTGTCTGTCGTTCACGAGCTTGGTGGAGAGGTGATAATTATTAAAAGGAGTGCGGAGAAGCTTTCTATAGTTTTAGGAGATCTTCAGGGGTGTTAATTTTCTTTAACTCACGTCGAGTTTGCTGCCATTGATAGAGGCGGATTGACCAATTTGGAAATGTGTAATCCGTTCTCAGGCGAATTGGAAGAATTACGAGCGGTATAAACATCCAGAAGCCAAAGAGATAGGCATAGAGACCCCAGCGCCAGGCGTTTCTGCCAAAGATAAATGCTGTTAATGAAACAAATGGAATTGAGACGATATTTAGCCAATCCATACTTCCCCCTTATGTTGATATACGGAGCGTATGGCCAGCCACTGACAGGCTAGAGGGTCTTCAATTTCTCCATCACGCCAGGGAAATCCGAGTCGGTCGCAAGGATTTTTTCGAGATCCTTTTTGGCGTTGGCCTTCTTGCCTTGCTTCTCGTAGGTGATTGCCCGTTCGAAGAGCGCTTTGTTTAGTACATCTTCGTGGCGCTTCTTTGAAGATCTTGCGAGTTTCAGGGTCTCAATCGCGGCATCAAAGAGGCCTAGCTCCCTTAGAGCGATAGCGCGGTAGATAAGTAGTAGAGCAGTTGCTTCATCTTCGTTGGCGATGTCATCGGTGGTGTCGATTACTTCTTGCCACTTGCCTAGTTGAATCTCATTCTCACAGACCGAGAGCGCTGTGGCTTGATTTGCTTCAAGGGACTCAGCGACTTGAAGAGCTTCTTGATAATTTCCCTTTAATTGAAGTAGTTCAACGTAGGTGAGCCCTAGCGCAGTAATTCCATATTGCATCGGGATGCCAACGCCGGGTGCGATATTTAAAGTGATTTCCATACCTTTTGCGTATTGGGTAAATAGCGGATCTTGCTCAAGCTCACTCTGCTTAGCCCAAATTGAGGATGCCATCTTTAGTAGGCCATCGATATCAGTGGAGGTCCCCGAGAGATTTCTAGGGATGATGAAGGCATCGGTAATGTGTTTGATCTCAGGATACTTCTTACCTACTTTTTCGATTTCTTCAATCGTTCCGATTTTTAGAGCATTGAAGAGAGCAATCTTTCTTCTCGGTGCGAAGAGTCCAGGGGACGGAACGGGTTCAATTAATTCACCGGGCTCTGGCTTGGCTTTTCTACCTCGACCTTTTCCTTTGCGAAGTGATCTTCGTTCAACCGCATATAACCCGCTTCCTGGAATTCCGGCGGAGGTGTAGATATCCCCTTTTGTATTTACCGAAACTCTTGCGCCAGGAACACCGAAGGAAAGACCTAGTGCGCTCTTGCTGAAGTTAAGTCGTAATCCCGGTGCAATCTTCATGCTCCGGCGGAAGCGAATCGACATGCTGGAATCCTACGCGGGAGCGCGAATTCTTTATATGTACATTTTATTTCTTTTTATGTACAGTTGTGGATATGAAGGATTACTCTGTCAGCGATGCCCGAAAAGATCTGCCCTCATTAATAGATAAATCAAAGAGGGAGCCGATTGTGATTAATCGACATGGGAAGCCGGAAGCCGTAATCATAAACATCCGCCAGTACGAAGAATTCCTTGATGCTGTTGAAGAACTGGAAGACATAGCGATGGCTGAAGAGGCGCTACGTGATTCTGGACCGAATATTCCTTGGGAGAAGGTGAAGAAAGATCTGGGTCTCTAATGAAGACCTACAAGATTGAATTTCGCCCTTCAGCTAAGAAACAGCTGAGTGGTTTGGAATCTGTGGCGCGCCAAAGAATTCATGGTGCAATTGAGTTATTAAAGAGTGATCCAATTCCCCCTGGCGCGAAACGGTTAAAGGGGCGTAACGATTACAGAATTAGGGTTGGCGACTATAGGGTCATTTACGGCTTAAGAGCCGGGAAGTTGATTATTTTGATAATTGCTATCGGCCATCGTCGTGACGTTTACCTAAAGTCAGAATAGGATTTCGCCATGGAAGAGAATGAATCAGTAGAAGTAGTCCAACGCTTGGCTTCACCCCAGGCTCGACTCGGGGCTTATTTAGTTGATATCGGTTTGGCGATTGTGACTCTTTTTATTGGTTGGTTGATCTGGTCATTCTTTACCTGGCAGACCGGCCAGACTCCGGCAAAGCGTCTGATGAAACAGGTCGTTGTTGATGCGAAGACTGGTGAACCATTTACCTGGGTGAGAATGTTGCTTCGTGAGGCTGCGGTTAAGTGGGCTGCGGGTGGGATTGCATCATCGGCCTCAAATGGAATTACCTTTGTGATTGATTCGCTCTTTATCTTCCGTGATGATCGTAAGACTGTTCACGACATGATCGTCCAGAGCAAGGTAATCCAGCTTTAAATTTGAGTTGTACGAAGCGTAGGTTTTTTTAAAATTCTACGCCTGCTCTGGGTGAAATTGTGTTGAATATGCGCATGGCTCTTAATCCACAACTTCCAAATTTAAGAGAACTTTTGTCATTCATCTCTGGAACTCTTCGGCGCATGAGACGAGAAACTAAATTGAAACAAGAATTAATGGACACTGATTCAGCGGGAGCTTTTCTCGAAAGGGATTGGAACAAACTTTTGGAACTCGGAATTTTAGCTCGTAGCGAAAGTGGATTCTCGCTCAACGAAACTTCTTCCGACGGTTGGCATCGACTAGAGACAATCGAAGAAGCTTTTGCAAGATTCAGGAGAGGCTAATTGCATATATACGCAGACTCGTCAGCAATTATAAAGCTAATTAAAGAGGAGCGAGAGTCTTCTGCAGTTAGATCACTCTTCTCAAATGAGATTTGTACTTCGATCTTAAGCGTCTTGGAGGTCAACCGGTTTGTTGAAGCTTTCAGGCCAAAAGGGCCCTTTGATGATTATGAAAAATTTACGCGAGATGCATACTTTGTGGACCTAAAAATCCCTGTGATGATTCATCTAACAAATCTTAAGTTGCCCACCTTCATCAAGACATTGGACGCCATACACTTAGGAACAGCATTCCTTTTGAAACTCTCGATAGATGCAATCTTGACCTATGACAAGAAGATGCAAAGGGGCGCCGAAATGATTGGATTGAAAGTGATTGCTCCAGCTGATTAAGCCGAAGGAGCTTCAGCTAAATCGCCAGGAGTGTCCGGAAGGGTTTCTTTCGGCATTCCTTTGAATGTGAAGGTCTCTTTTCCTGCTTCACCTTCAACATCGATTAGCACGATTTGGCCAGCCTTGATATCTCCAAAGAGAATCTTCTCGGATAGCGCATCTTCGATCTCACGTTGGATTGTGCGACGAAGTGGTCGTGCACCGAGGGCTGGGTCATAACCGCGTTGGGCGAGGATGTTCTTCGCAGCAGATGTGAGTTCGATTCCCATGTCCTTTTCCTTGAGACGTGACTCGAGGTTTGTAATCATGAGATCGACGATTTGGATGATCTCTTCCTGGTTGAGCTGGTGGAAGACGATGACATCATCGATTCGGTTTAGGAATTCAGGGCGGAAGTGAGTCTTTAGCTCATCGGAAACTTTGTTCTTCATCCGCTCATAATTTCCAAGCGCATCATTGACGTTGGCAAAACCAAGTGAGAGCGACTTAGAGATATCGCGAGTTCCAAGGTTTGTGGTCATGATGATTATGGTGTTCTTGAAATCAACTTGGCGACCTTGGGCATCAGTCAAACGTCCCTCTTCAAGAACTTGAAGAAGTGAGTTGAAGATGTCGGGGTGCGCCTTTTCGATTTCATCGAAGAGCACAACAGAGAATGGGCGGCGACGAACTTTCTCAGTTAGTTGTCCACCCTCGTCGTAACCGACGTAGCCGGGAGGAGCGCCGAAGAGACGAGATGCGGTGTGCTTCTCGGAGTACTCGGACATATCAAGTTGGATGAGTGCATCTTCATCGCCAAAGAGGAATTGGGCGAGCGTGCGTGAAAGTTCGGTCTTACCAACGCCAGATGGACCAGCGAAGATAAATGAACCACCAGGGCGGCGTGGATCTTTAAGTCCAGCGCGGGTGCGGCGGATTGCTTGAGAGAGCGCCTTGATTGCTTGCTCTTGTCCAATGACGCGCTTGTGAAGTTCTTCTTCCATACGGATAAGACGTGAAGTCTCAGCCTCAGTTAATTTGAAGACTGGGATACCAGTTGCGGTTGAGAGAACTTGAGCGATTAACTCTTCATCAACTTCAGCAACTACATCAAGATCACCGGCTTTCCAGCTCTTCTCGCGCTCAGCTTTCTCAGTCATGAGTTGCTTCTCTTTATCGCGAAGCGATGCAGCTAATTCAAAGTCTTGGCCATCGATTGCTGATTCTTTTTCTTTACGGACCTCAGCGATCTTGTCATCCATCTCGCGAAGCTCAGGTGGAGCTGTCATACGACGGATACGGAGGCGTGAGCCGGCTTCATCAAGAAGATCGATTGCTTTATCTGGGAGGAAGCGATCGGAGATGTAACGATCAGCGAGAGTTGCAGCAGCAACTACTGCGTCATCGGTGATGGAAACTTTGTGATGTGATTCGTAGCGATCACGAAGTCCTTTGAGGATTTCGATGGTGTGAACGACTGATGGCTCTTTCACTTGGATCGGTTGGAAACGACGCTCTAGCGCAGCATCTTTCTCAAGGTGCTTGCGATATTCATCAAGAGTTGTAGCGCCGATTGTCTGGAGCTCACCGCGAGCGAGCATTGGCTTCAAGATGCTTGCGGCATCGATTGCTCCTTCAGCAGCGCCAGCGCCAACGAGGGTGTGAATTTCATCGATAAAGAGAATGATGTCGCCGCGAGTGCGGATCTCTTTTAATACTTTCTTTAAGCGCTCTTCGAAATCACCGCGATAGCGAGAACCAGCGACAAGTGCGCCCAGGTCTAGTGAGTAGAGCTGCTTGTTCTTCAAAGTTTCTGGGACATCGCCGCTCACGATTGCTTGGGCTAGGCCCTCAACGACAGCAGTTTTTCCAACGCCGGGTTCGCCGATAAGGACTGGGTTATTTTTAGTGCGGCGGGAGAGGATCTGCATGACGCGTTCGATTTCTTTTTCGCGTCCAATGACTGGATCAAGTTTTCCTTCGCGGGCAGCGACAGTTAAGTTTCTTCCGAATTGATCTAAGACGAGCGATGTTGCAGGTGTTCCCTCAGGGGCGCCAGCAGTTGCGGCTTCTTTACCTTGGTATCCCGATAGAAGTTGGATGACTTGTTGACGAACACGATTTAAATCGGCGCCGAGTTTTACGAGAACTTGTGCGGCTACGCCTTCACCCTCGCGGATAAGTCCAAGAAGAATGTGCTCGGTTCCGATGTAGTTATGACCAAGTTGTAGCGCTTCGCGAAGTGAGAGTTCAAGAACTTTCTTTGCGCGCGGAGTAAATGGAATATGTCCGGATGGAGCTTGTTGGCCTTGGCCGATGATCTCTTCTACTTGAGCGCGAACGCCTTCGAGTGAGATTCCGAGAGCTTCCAAACCTTTAGCGGCGACGCCTTCGCCTTCATGAATTAGTCCAAGGAGGATGTGTTCGGTTCCGATGTAATTATGGTTGAGCATGCGAGCTTCCTCTTGGGCGAGGACAACTACGCGTCTTGCTCTATCGGTGAAGCGTTCGAACATTTACTACTCCTTATAACTCTTGAGGGCTAGCGTAATAGAGGCGGCCCGGAGGGGCGAGACCAATATTTCCCTTCAAGATATGGGACTTTGTGGGGGTGAGAACCTCAATATTTGGGTATTTATTCCAGCACGAGGAGCATTCGGGTATTTCCCAGGGTATTGGGCTTGACGCTCTCGAGGTCTAGGAATTCGGCGATACCTTCATCGTAAGAACGAAGAAGTTGTTGGTAGACCTCAGGCTCGACCGGTGCGCCGGTAATTTCTTTAAATCCATGGCCCGCGAAAAATTCTGTTTCAAAAGTTAAACAAAATAACCGCTTTATTCCTAACTTCTTAGCTCGCTCAATGATTGTTGTGAGAATTTCGTGACCTATCTTCTTGCCGCGGTGTTCTTCAATAACAGCCACAGTTCTTACTTCACCGAGATCTTCCCAGAGCACATGGAGTGCGCCGCAACCAATCACTTTTCCATCTATCTCGGCGACTACGAACTCTTGGACATCTTCATAAAGCGTTACCGTCTCTTTGGCGAGCAAGCGTCGTTGCAAGGTATACATATCAATGATCTGGCGAATTGCCTTGATATCAGAAGTTCTTGCCGGGCGGATTGTGACGCTCATTGATTAATGCTCTTCTGGTTTAACTAGTGGGAAGAGAATTGTTTCGCGGATACCAAGACCAGTAAGCGCCATAAGTAAACGATCAATACCCATTCCAACTCCTCCCATCGGAGGCATTCCATGTTCCATAGCGCGGAGGAAATCCTCATCAACCTGCATCGCTTCTAAGTCGCCCTTTGCGCCAAGTTTTGCCTGTTCAACTAAGCGCTCGCGTTGGATAACTGGATCGATTAACTCGGAGTATCCAGTAGCTAATTCAAAGCCATCAATATAAAGATCCCACTTCTCGGCAATACCTTTTCGCTCGCGATGTTCTCTAACAAGCGGTGAGGTATCTACGGGATAGCCCATGACGAAAGTGGGTTGATTTAGTTGGTCTTTATAGACGAATTCGAAGATCTCTTCCGCTAACTTTCCATGGATCCACTTCGGATCGACTTTCAAGCCGATGTTATGGGCAATGCTCTTTAACTCTTCAAACTTAGTATGTGGGGTTACTTCTGTTCCGACCTTCTCGGAGATTGCGCCATAGAAATCGACTTCGCGCCAGCTTCCGCTGAGATCGCTCTCGCGCCCATCGTGGTGCATGACTTTGTGAGAACCGAAGACCGCCATCGCAGCGTTCTGGACCAGCTCGCGGGTTAGCTCCTTCATGTTCTGCCAATCGGCATAAGCCCAATACATCTCAAGCATCGCAAATTCTGGTGAGTGGCTTGAATCCGCACCTTCGTTACGGAAATTACGGTTGATTTCAAATACTTTTTCGATACCACCGACAACGCAGCGCTTTAGGAAAAGTTCCGGTGCGATACGTAGGAATAGATCCATGTCATAGGCATTTGAGAATGTCTTAAATGGTCGAGCCGCAGCGCCACCATGCATGACTTGGAGCATTGGAGTCTCGACCTCGATAAAGCCAGCTTTATCAAAGGTAGAGCGGAGTGACTTAAGAACTTGGGGGCGAACGCGCGCTGTTTCGCGGGCTTCTGGGCGAACAATTAAGTCGACATAACGCATCCGAACGCGGGTCTCTTCATTTAGCGGATTATGTTCATTAGGAAGCGGTCTAAGTGATTTAGATGCAATCACATAAGAATTAGCAAGGATGGAGAGTTCGCCGCGCTTTGAGGTAATTACTTCTCCAGTAACGCTGACGATATCGCCGATATCAACATCGGCTTTCCAAGCTTCGAGTTGGGTTTCGCCGACTTTATCTAGCGAGAGCATTACTTGAAGTTCCGTTCCATCGCCTTCGCGGACCATCGCAAAGCAGAGCTTTCCGGTATCGCGTTTAAAGATGATTCGACCAGCCACAGATTCAGTAACGCCAGATGGTGTATCGGTAGCGAGATCTTTAAATCGTTCACGAATATCTTTTAAAGTAGAAGTGCGCGGGACTTGGACGGGATAGGCCTCAACGCCGCGAGCAATAAGTGAATCGCGTTTCTCGCGCCGAATTCTTAATTGTTCGGGAAGGTCACTCTCCGTCATAGTGACGCGAGTCTATCCATTCCGCTCATGCACAAGGCGTAGCCCGATAAGCGTTAAATCTGGTTCATGAAATTCGAGGGTCTCACTTATGCCAAGAACTAGTGGCGCTAATCCACCAGTCGCGATGACCGAGACTTTTTCATTATTTGGGTAGAGATCATCGAGCTCATCAGCGATGCGATTTACCAAGCCATCGACCTGGCCAGCAAAACCGTAAATAGTGCCGGATTGAAGGGCTTCTACGGTGTTCTTTCCGATTACCGACTTTGGTTTAACTAGCTCAACTTTTCGAAGTTGGGCGGCGCGAGCGGCAAGTGCTTCAACTGAGATTTCAATTCCCGGTGCAAGTGCGCCACCTAAGAACTCACCCTTTGGTGATACAACATCAAGATTTGTGGAAGTTCCAAAGTCCACAACGATGGCGGCGCCATCTTTTCCATAAAGATGGTGTGCAGCGAGGGTATTTACGATTCGATCAGCGCCAATCTCCTTTGGGTTATCTACTAATAGCGGCACGCCGGTTTTAACGCCAGGTTCGATGATTGTGGTTCGAATATCTTGGAAATAAGAATTGACCATGGTGCGCGCTTCGCGGAGAACTGCGGGAACCGTAGAACAAATCGAAAGGCCGGAGATTGTGTAGCCGGTGATTAGTGAGCGCCATTGCAGCCAGATCTCATCGGCAGTATCGCGGGCATCAGTCTTTACTCGCCAGCTATCGACTAACTCATCTTCATGAAAGAGTCCAAGAACGGTATTTGTATTTCCGATATCAACGGTGAGAAGCATTAGAAGTCCAATCCGATATCCAAGATAGGGGCTGAGTGGGTCAAAGCTCCGACGGCAAGATAATTAACCCCGGTACTTGCGTAGCTGCGGGCGTTTTCAATGGTGAGACCACCGGAGGATTCCAACTTTGTATTTGTGCCTTTAGCGATTTCAACGGCTTGTTTAGTTAATTCCACATTCATGTTATCTAGGAGAACTATTTCGGCTTTAGCGGTAAGCGCTTCTCTAAGTTGTTCGAGGTTGTCGACTTCAACTTCAAGCTCCATCCCAGGAAATTCTTTACGCACTCGCGAAATTGCCTCGGTTATCGAGCCGGAGGCTGCGATGTGGTTGTCCTTGATGATTGCTCCATCGGAAAGGTTCATCCGGTGGTTCATTCCCCCGCCCATCCGCACTGCGAATTTCTCGAGTTGGCGCATGCCGGGCGTTGTTTTTCGGGTATCGCGGATCTTGGCTCCGGTGCCTTCAATTGCATCGACCCACTTCTTAGTAAGGGTGGCGATACCGGAGAGATGGCTGATGAAATTCAAAGCAATCCGTTCGCTGCGCAAAATATCTCGAGTATTTCCTTCAATTACCAGGATTTTCTCGCCTGCTTTAACTTCTTGGCCGCACTCTTTTTCATAAGCAATAGATGTGATCCCAACTCTTTTGAAGACTAGTGCCGCTACACATGCTCCAGCGACTACGCCATCTTTTCGAGCGCGCATGTATGCCTTAGTGGTTTTGTTGGCATCGATGGTTGCAAGGGTGGTTTTATCATCGCCTTCCGGCATATCTTCAACAAAGGCATGCGAGATGAGATTTTCGAGTTGCTCGATATTGATACCGTAACTCTCTAATTTATTTATGCATGATGCTGAGGTCATCGAACACCTCCTCATAGGAAGTGCGCCAATTTCCGATTTCATCTAAGCCTTGATGGATCCGCTTCTTCCAACTATTTGAAGTATCAGCAAAATCCTCCCGCCAATGTGAGCCGCGTGATTCTGTTCGGTCTAACGCAGAGCGAGCGATTGCAGTAGCAAGGAGATAGAGATTTGTAGTCTCCCAAGCATCAACATTTGCATAGATAGTGGTGGCATCCTTTAAGCGCTCTAGGGTGACGAGGGTTTCTTTAAGAGATTTCTCGGAGCGGACCACGGCAGCGCCACGTGACATAGCGCGTTGTAGTTTTCCGCGCACCGAAGGTGAAATAAGAATCTCAATGGGATCTGGAGTGATTGGGTCTTCCCAAGTTTGTAAGTTCTTAGCGATGTCTTCAGCGATTCGAGCGCCAAATACCAGGCCCTCTAAAAGTGAGTTCGAGGCGAGGCGGTTAGCTCCATGTGCGCCGGTACAAGCTGTTTCACCTACGGCATATAGGCCGGGAACTGATGAATGACCATTTAAATCAGTGCGAATTCCACCTGAGGCGTAATGCGATGCTGGCGCTACTGGGATGAGATCGGTGGCTGGATTAATACCTTGTTCTTTACAAGATGCATGAATTGTTGGGAAGCGATCGGCGAAATCCTTGATCTCTCGAGCATCCAACCAGACATGTTTAGCGCCACTCTTTGACATCTGGCGGGAGATTTCTTTTGCGACAACATCGCGAGGTGCAAGATCGGCGAGTGGATGAACATCTTTCATAAATCGCTCGCCGCGATCATTTACAAGAAAGGCGCCTTCGCCACGAACTGCTTCACTAATTAGCGGTTGTTGACCTCGTGAGTTCTCGCCCATATATAAAACAGTGGGGTGGAATTGAATAAATTCAACATCAGCAACATCAGCGCCGGCGCGAAGTGCAAGTGCAACGCCATCACCAGTTGAAACGGCTGGGTTTGTGGTTTGGGAATAAACCTGACCTAAGCCACCGGTTGCTAAGACAACGGCGCGGGCGAGGATCTGGCCCACTCCATCGCGACTTCCTTCACCAATAACGTGAAGCGTTACGCCACAAACACGACCGCTTGGACCTTTAAGCGCATCAAGTACGAGCGCATGTTCAATTACTTCAATACCTGGGTCTTTTGAAACTGCAGCAAGAAGCGCCCGCGAAACTTCAGCGCCAGTTGCATCGCCACCGGCATGAAGAATTCGATTTCTTAAGTGGCCCCCTTCGCGAGTAAGTGCAATCTCGCCAGTTTCTGATTTATCAAAGACTGCGCCGCGCGCAATTAATCTTCGCACCGCTTCCGGACCTTCAGTTACCAATACCTTTACCGCAGGTAAATCACATAACCCAGCGCCGGCCACCAAAGTGTCACGTTCATGATCTTCTGGAGAATCACCGGGACCGAGCGCCGCAGCGATTCCACCTTGGGCCCATTTAGTAGAGCCTTCATCGACTTGGGCCTTAGTTATAAGCATTACTGAGAGGTTATGGGAGCGGATTTGAAGCGCTGTAGTTAGTCCGGCAACGCCGGAGCCGATTACTACAACATCAGCTGATGCGCTCCAGCCAGGAAGTGGTGCACGTAATCTCATAGCTTCACCAAACTGCGGGACATCGCCGCGTTATCTATCAACCGGACGCCATCTACGCAACCAGCGATAAGTGCACGTGGTCTTACGGTGTTTTCTGTGGCTAATTCAAAACTCTCTTCATCGATGATTGTTGCGTAATCTAATTTAAATTCTGGTTGATTCTCTAGCCTTGCTAACTCTAACTTCATTTCAGCTAGCGATTCTTTTGTTGAAGCCGCACGAAGCGCTCTTGAAATTGATTGCGCAGTTACAAGCCCTGCTTGGCTAAGTCGAACATTGCGAGAGGAGAGCGCAAGTCCAGATTCTTCTCGAATAGTTGGAGCAGCAATAATCTCGATCTCGGGATGGAGTTCAGCAGCCATTCGTTTAATAAGGAAGAGTTGTTGGAAATCCTTCTCGCCAAAAATTGCATACTTTGGTTTAACTAACTCAAAGAGTCTGTTTACTACAGTCAGTACGCCGTCAAAATGTCCGGCCCTACTTGCTCCCTCAAAACTTCTACCTAAGTCACCGGCGCTTAACTTAGTTTCACTTCCGGGATATAAATCACCAACTTCGGGTCGCCATAGAATTGTTGCGCCAGCTTCAATTGCAAGGCGTTCATCGATCTCGGGAGTCTTTGGGTATTTAGCAAGATCTTCTTTATCTTCAAATTGAAGTGGATTTACAAAGACCGAGACAACTACTTCATCACAATACTCACGAGCGATCTTGATAAGAGATTGGTGGCCAGCATGAAGCGCGCCCATAGTCGGCACAAAAGCGCATGGGCGATTAAGCGCCGTGAGGCTTCGCTCTACTTTCATTTCTAGCTCCAGTCCGCTTGGGGTACCAGGCTCGTAAAGTCTACTTTCTTAATTTAGAGCGGCCAAAAGCGCGCTAATTGGGCCTCTTCCGGGGAGGTGTGCTTCTGGATCAATCTCAAACCAGGGCTCTAATACAAAGCGTCTTTCATGGGCTCGCGGGTGGGGCAAGGTGAGGGGCTCGCTTTCCAAAAAGAGTCCGCCAAGGTCGATGATGTCGATATCAATAAGGCGAGCTGCGTTTTGAAAGGAGCGAGTTCTGCCAAGTGCGTTCTCGACTTCAAGGAGCGCCTTCATTAAATCAAGTGGCTTGTGATCTGTTTCCCCAGTCAGCACAGCGTTTATGTAATTAGGTTGAGAATCTGGAACGCCGAAAGGCGCAGTTTCGTAAAGTGATGAAACTTTATTTACGTTTAATAGCTTCTTGATTTCTTCAATCGCACTCAAAACTTGGGAGCGAGGTTCCCCAAGATTTGCGCCGAGCGCGATTACCGCCTTCATTTCTTCTTCTTTAGAGTTACCGAGACATCGTCAAATGGAACAGAAATCGGCGCTTTAGGTTTATGGACCGTCACTTTAACTTCTTCAATCAGATCAAAGGAGTGAAGTACTCGGGTAGCAATTCGGTCAGCGAGGGCTTCAATTAGATTTAAGGAAGGACCTTTGATTACTTCAACAACTAATTTAGCGACTGCATCATAATCAACAGTTTCACTCAAATCATCTTCCTCAGCCGCGCTCTCTAAATCAAGTTCTAATTCGATATCTACAATAAACAGTTGCGGGGTTAGCTTTTCTTGCTCTAGAACTCCATGCGTTCCATCGGCCTTTATGCCAGAAATCCGTATCTTGTCGCTCATATTTAGGAGTCTATCTTTTACCTAGGGCGTTGATTGTTGCGATTACCTCACGATGTGGCTTTACCGAGTGGGTCCGAACTGCCCAAATGCCCTGCTTAGCCATCGCTGCGGTAATTGCAAGTGTGGCCGCTTCGCGATCATCCGGATTTGTGCTTCCGGTTAGCTCACCCAAGAAGCGCTTCCGTGAGGCTCCGATGAGGATGGGGTAGCCCAATAATGAAAGCCGATCAAGGTTTTTTAACAGCTCCCAATTATGCTCAGCTGTTTTGGAGAATCCGATTCCGGGATCGATGATGATCTGGTCTGGGTCTATCCCAGCTTCAATAGCTGAGTTGATTCGCTCTTCTAGCTCTTCCTTTACTTCCTTAACCACATCCTTATAAGTAGCAAGTTCTTGCATAGTTTTTGAGTGCCCGCGCCAGTGCATGATTATGTATTGAACTTTTGGATGCTTTGCGATGAGCGGGTACATCTCTTTATCAGCTAATCCCCCAGATACATCATTGACATACTTCACGCCGAGCTTTATTGCTTTGGCTGCGATTGAACTTCTAGTTGTGTCGATTGAGACTTCGGTTCCAAGTGGAACTACTTGTTCTAGTACCGGAAGAACTCGTTGCTCTTCTTCGGCTTGTGTTATCCGCTCCGAACCTGGTTTGGTGGATTCACCGCCAATATCGATTATGTCAACGCCCTCTTCAATCATCGCTTTAGCGCGGCTGACAGCGTCTTCTGTTGTGAAATGTTTCCCACCATCAGCAAATGAATCTGGGGTGACGTTGAGGATCCCCATCACCAGAGTACGCATACTTACTTTCCAGTGATTAGTGACATCGCTTCAGCGCGAGTGGCTGGGTCACGGAGCATGCCACGAACAGCGCTGGTGACGGTACGTGCTTGTGGCTTCTTAACGCCGCGCATCGACATACATAGATGTTCACAATCAATAATCACAATAACTCCACCTGGTTCAAGATGTTTAACAAGCGCATCTGCAATTTGCGTAGTTAGTCGTTCTTGGACTTGTGGGCGCCGGGCATATAAATCAACAAGCCTGGCTAACTTTGAAAGCCCAGTTACTTTTCCACTCGCGCCCGGGATATAGCCGATATGGGCTACGCCATGAAATGGAGTTAAGTGGTGCTCACAGTGCGAAAAAACCTCTATATCTTTGACGATTACCAGCTCTTCATGGCCTAAATCAAATGACTTATTGAAGATTTCCTTTGGGTCTTGGAAGAGGCCTTGAAAGTTCTCTTTCATCGCCCGGGCAACTCGTTGTGGTGTTTCCTTTAGGCCTTCGCGTTCCGGGTCCTCACCGATTCCAAGTAATAGCTCTCGAATAGCGCGCTCGACGCGCTCTTCATCAAAATTACTGCTCATTATTTGGGGCTGACTTCTTCTTACGTTTTGGTTTCTCATCTACTACTTCAGGACGCTTCTTGATTTCAACCGGTGGAATTTTTGAAGGCACTCGATCTACCGAACCAGTCCATGCTGGGCGCTTTGGTCTAGCTGCAACGCGCTTAAAGATTACTTCTATCTCTTCCTTATGAAGCGTCTCTCTCTCCATCAATTCTTCTACGAGTGAATCAAGAATAGAACGGTTCTCAACGAGAATTTCATAAGCTTCTTGATGGGCGCTCTCAATAAGGTTCTTAATCTCTTGATCTACTGCGCTAGCAATATCTTCGGAGTAGTCGCGTTGATGTCCGTAGTCGCGACCTAGGAATGGAGCGGAGTCGCTTGTGCCAAGTTTGATTGCGCCTAACTTCTCGGTCATTCCATATTGAGTGACCATGGCGCGAGCAAGCGCAGTTGCTTTTTCAATGTCATTAGAAGCGCCAGTTGTTGGATCGTGGAATACAAGTTCTTCCGCGGCACGACCGCCCATTGTGTAAGCGAGTTGATCGAGCATCTGGTTGCGCGTAATTGAATATTTATCTTCATCAGGAAGAACCATCGTGTACCCGAGCGCATGTCCGCGCGGCATGATTGTAATTTTGTGAACTGGATCGGTATGTGGAAGTGCATGTGCCACAAGCGCATGGCCACCTTCGTGGTAGGCGGTGACGCGACGCTCTTCCTCGCTCATAAGCCTTGATTTACGCTGGGGGCCAGCCATTACGCGATCAATCGCCTCATCAACATCATCGCGCGAAATTACTTTTCGATTCTCTCTTGCGGTTAGAAGCGCTGCTTCATTAAGAACATTGGCGAGATCAGCGCCAGTAAATCCTGGGGTACGGCGCGCAATTGCGAGAAGGTCGATATCTTTCTCAAGCGGTTTACCTTTCGCGTGAACTTTCATAATCGCCTCACGGCCCTTTACATCCGGACGATCGATTCCAATCTGGCGATCAAAACGTCCTGGGCGAAGTAGCGCCGGGTCGAGAATGTCAGGTCGGTTTGTAGCAGCAATGAGAATTACTTGGTCATGCGGTTCAAAACCATCCATCTCAACAAGTAATTGATTTAGCGTCTGTTCGCGCTCATCATGCCCACCACCAAGTCCGGCGCCGCGATGGCGACCAACGGCATCAATCTCATCGACGAAGATGATGGAGGGTGAATTTTCTTTTGCTTGCTTGAAGAGATCTCTTACCCGCGCAGCTCCAACACCAACAAACATCTCAACGAAATCCGAACCGGAGATTGAATAAAACGGAACTTTTGCTTCGCCAGCAACAGCGCGAGCAAGGAGAGTTTTACCGGTTCCCGGAGGACCAAATAGCAATACGCCCTTCGGAATCTTTGCGCCGATTTCTTGATACTTCTTTGGTGAGGCAAGAAAATCTTTTATTTCACGGAACTCTTCGATCGCTTCATCAGCGCCAGCAACATCGGCGAAGGTAACTTGTGGAACTTCATTGGAGTGAAGTTTGGCGCGCGAGCGACCAAAGGAAAATACTCGCGAGCCACCTTGGGATTGGCCGAGGAAGAAGAGCAGTAAGAAGAAGAGTAGAAGTATCGGACCAAGCGTGAAGAGAATTGATACGAAGATATTCGTACGCGGAACCGTTACATCCCAATCCTTTGGAGGTGGATTTGCGCTAAGTAAATCAACCAAAATTGGCTCTTGGCCGGTTACATAAGAGGCCTCAACTTGGGTAGCGCCTTCTACTGCGATACCGGGCTTAAGTATTAGTCGGATAACTTGTTCCCGATCGACGATTGTGGCGGCTTCAACATCACCGCGGGTGATCGCAGCCATCGCTTCAGAGGTATTTACCTTGGTGAATTGATTTCCACTCGAGGAGATCTGGCCAAAGATTGTGACTGCAGCAATCGCAACGAGAATCCAGAAAAGCGGGCGGCGAGTTAACCGTACTGGGGGCTTAGCGCCTGGTTTATTGGATTGACGGCTAGGAAGCTTCGGCTTCTTTAACTTCTTAGAGCTCTTGTTGTTATCTGCCATATTTACTCGTACATATGTTTCGCAAGGACTGCGATAAAGGGAAGGTTGCGATACTTCTCATTGAAATCTAGGCCATAACCAATAACGAAATCTTTTGGAATATCAAAGCCAACATAGCGGACATCAACTTTTACAATTGCCGCATCTGGTTTGCGTAAAACTGTCATGATCTCAACAGAGCCGGCGCCCCGTGACTTAAGGTTTTGGGTTAGCCAATCCAGAGTTAATCCGGTATCAACGATATCTTCGATGATGAGAACATTCCGCCCGGTAATGTCGCGATCTAAATCTTTAAGGATTCGCACAACGCCCGATGACTTGGTTCCTGAACCGTAAGAAGAAACTGCCATCCAATCGATTTCAACATGGCGATTAATGTGACGAGTTAAATCAGCCATCACCATAACCGCGCCCTTAAGAACGCCAATAAGAAGTAGATCTTGATCTTTGTAATCGTTCTCAATCTTGCGGGCAATCTCCTTCAAACGAGTCTGGAGTTGCTCTTCGCTAACGATTACCTTCTCGATATCGCTCTGTACCGATGCGAGATCCACTTTGCACCTTTCTCGAGGCTTTAAATCAGGGCTTTAGGAGAGCGAAAGTCTGCCCGAAATCCGCGCTACGGTCACACCGCCCGGTAGCGATACCGGACCTTGCCCCTTCCAGGCTGTGACTAGAGCCTCAACCGGCTCAAGATGTTCAGCAGAAAGTGAGCCAGATGGGGCGCCGGCGAGATAGATAGCTTTTCGAATCACCCGAGAGCGGATGGCTCGAGGCAGGCTAGCGAGAGTCTCGATATCCATCTCAATCGGGTCGATCTCATCTAAAACTTCTTCCGCCCATTGATCTAGCGCATCGGCATCATCGCGAAGGATCTTTGCTGAGCGAGTTAACGCATCTGCAATTCCGGGGCCAATCTCAGATTCCATCAACGGCAGAACTTTCTCGCGAACTCGTACTCGGGCATATTCCATTGATTGATTATGGGGATCGCTCCAATATTTAACTCCCACTTCTTTACATGCCGTTTCAGTCTGACTTCTAGTAATAGAAAGAAGTGGGCGGCGGTACTTATCGATTCGTTCGGCCATTCCTGAAAGCGATCTTGTTCCCGAGCCACGTGCAAGTCCAAGTAGAACTGTTTCTGCTTGATCATCTTTGGTGTGGCCTAAGAAGATTGCAACTGCATTTGTACTTTCCGCAATCTCATTTAGGGCGGCGTAACGTGCTCGCCGAGCTGATGCCTCCATTCCATCTGTGACTTCAACTTTGATTCGCTTAATTTCAATATTTGTAAAACCAACTTTTGCTAACTCTGCTTTCGTGTTCATCGCAACATCTGCGCTATTCGGTTGTAGCGCGTGATCGATGATTACCGCAATTGGGCGGATTGCTCTTTCTTTAGCTTCTGCAAGTAATCCGGCAGCTAACGCTGAAGAATCCGCACCGCCACTAACAGCAACAAGAACGGTGTCGCCAGCGCTTAAATCGGTTAACTCAGCCCGAACCGCAAGGCGGATTTGATAGAGCGGCGTTGCTTCTGCCATAAGGCGTAAGCGTAGTTACTGCTAGACCCGACCTCCATACGGCATCAATCCCTTGATGCTGTAGATATTAGAGAAGAGCAGGCCTTTACCTTTTGAGTTCGCCTCCCACATCATCCCGTTTCCGGCATAAATGGTGATGTGGTGAATAGTGTTCACAGTTCCCTTATATGAATAGAAGAGAAGGTCTCCGGGCACAAGATCCTTGATCGGAACGTGTTTTGTATAAGAGAAATAGAGCGATGAGTTAAGTCGATCCCAATTTGGCCAACCTAAACCAGCCGCGCGATAGGCGGCATAAACAAGTCCAGAGCAATCAAATGCATTTGGGCCCTCATCGCCCCAGATGTATGGCTTGCGAGCAAGAACTTGTTTCTTGGCAAACTCCACCGCTTTCTCTCTCATTTCGGGAGTAGAGCGTGAAGTTGAACGACCTTTGAAGCCAATATCTGGCCAAATTCTTGTGTAAATGGCCGTGCCCTCAGCAATAGTTGCGTTGGCCTCTTCCAATAGCGCTAGTTGTCGCTGTTGTTCAAGAGTGACACGTTTTGAACGAGCTGCATTTAATTCTTTTAGAACTTGATCTTGAATCTTTTGGAGTCGATCAACCTCTTTTTGTTGGGCGTCTCGGGCTGCGTCCGCTTCAGCTTTTGCCGCGGCAACTTTTGCAGTTGCTACTCGCTGCCGCTCTTCAGCAGCATCGGCGACTTTCTTTGCTGCTCTCGCTACCTCTTCAGCAGCCTTGAATCTAAAGAGCGCTTGCGTGTTCTGCTCTCCTAATGAATCTAAAGTAGAGAGACGATCCATCAAATCTTGTGGGCCGTCTGAATGAAGAAGTGAATCAAAATCTGTAAAACCACCGCCCATGATGTAAGCATTTGTAGCAAGACGTCCGATTGCGTCATGCGCTGCTTTTACTTGTTTTAACGCCTCTTGATAGGCAGCGGCTGCAGCATCAGCTTCACTCGTTGCGCGAGCTAACTCGGCACGTGCCGCCTCATAGCGAACTCGGGCGGTATTTGAGACGGCAATTAGTTGGCGAAGGGTGAGATTTGCTTTTGCTAACCGGGCTGCTGCGGCATCAGCGGCTTTCTTGGCTTCCGCTTCCAACTTCTTTGCAGCTTCGATCTGGGCAAGTGTTGGCTTCTTAGGATTTGCAAGCGCAGGCGTCGTCGAGAATAAAAGAAGCGTTGCTATTGCAAGCGCGATCCGACGTTTGGAACTAAATCTCACTAATTGGCTCCCTGGGGAAATGGGGGTCAGTTACTAGAGAAAAGGGTAAAGGGAGGATTTCAAAAACCTTTGGATTTGCGCCGCACTTTTCCACAATTTTTCCTGTGAGATCTAAGTAACCGCTGGTTCTATCTAGATTCCGCTGATGGAGATTGTGTCACCGGTAACAGAACCTGACACTCCCATATATGTATTTGTTGATGAATCTGGAGACTTACTCCCGAAGGGGTTAGGGAGTAACCATCTAGTTCTCTCCGCCTTCGTAACCATGTCGCCTTCTTCGGCAGCAACCGTAATTGGCGAGTTGCGCTATCGCCTATTGAGCAGAGGTTTCAATATTGAGAGTTTTCATGCAACGGATGATTCGCGGCTGGTGCGATTTGAATTCTTTCAGCAATTTTCGAAGATAAATGATTCCCTTGGGATATCTACTGGAGTCGAAAAGAAGGAAGATGCAACTTCCCAAGTGCTCACGGGTATATACATAAAATTACTTGAGGAAATCGTAAAGGAAGTTGTAAGTGTAAATACAAGTAAGTCCCCTATAGCACTCTTAATCGATCCAACTCTTAACAAGAGGTATCGATCAGAAGCTAAGCGCAGATTAAAGCACGTACTCCTTTCATCAAATTTAAGGAATTTCATTTACTTTCAATCTATGAAACGAGACCTTTGTGGACAGATTGCGGACTACATTGCTTGGTCAACTTTCCAAAAATTGGAGAGGAAGAATGATTCGTTCTTATTGAAGATTGAAGAAAACTTAGAGTTGAGAGTCTTAGATTTAGATGACCCTCCTGGCTAACCTTTCGGTAAGGGCCTCTTGGGGCCCCTTTCGCCAGGAAGGAACGTTTGGCTGAAGATAGCAGTTCTAACTGAACTGTTTTTGAGAACTTCTACAGAGTGTTAACTAGAAAGTTAGAAAAATACTCCAACGACGAGGGCGATTGAATAGAGGCTCAAATAAGTGATGGAGCCATGGAAGATGGGTCCGGAATTCTTATCGGGATCACGCAATTGGTAGGCGAATCCGACTCCAAGGATTGCTGTTACTACATAAGTCCAACTTCCAAGCCCCGCGGAGTAGAGCGTTAGGAATGAAGTGATAATCATGGCGATGGTGTGAAACCACATCTGTTGCGTAACTTTTCTTATGGGCGCAACAACGGGAAGCATCGGGATACCGGCGGCTTCATAATCATCTTTATATTTGATGGCAAGCGCCCAGAAATGCGGAGGGGTCCAGAAGAAGATCACCATAAAAAACCAGAACGCCGTCCAAGAAAGTGATTCTGTTACCGCCGCCCAACCAATCAAGACTGGTAAACAGCCAGCAATTCCGCCCCAAACAATATTTTGCGAAGTACGGCGTTTTAGCCCGACGGTATAGCCAAAAACATAGAAAGCAATCGCACTGACTGTAAGTCCGGTAGCAAGCGGATTGGTAAATATCCAGAAAATAGCGAGTGAAATGGCGCTAATTACAAATGCAAATGTAAGTGCTTGGGTCTCGGTTACTTGTTCGTTGACAATTGGACGCTTTGAAGTTCGCTGCATCATTTTGTCGATATCACTTTCAATTACCATGTTGAATGCATTTGCAGCACCGGCGGCAAGAGTTCCGCCGATAAGAGTTGCGATGGTTATATCAAGTGGTGGAACTCCATCAGCAGCAAGGAAAAGCGCAGGCAAAGTTGTAACAAGTAAGAGCTCTACAACCCGTAATTTCATTAGGGCGATGTAGGGCGAAATCATGTGGCGAGGTTACCGGGTAGATTGAGCGGGTGAGGATCCGAGTTCTTCTAATTGCGTATCTGATGGTGATTGCTATCTCACCAAGTAGCGCTGAAATGCTCTCAGCAGATACAAAGATGAAACTAGCAACCACCATTACTGGTGATATCGCACCGAAGTCGGTTCGCGCTTCAAGTAATGGCCTAGTTTCAGCGCATAACATGATGTATCGACATTCGGTCACTGTCTATGACGGTTCAGCCTTAACTCTCACGAAAACGATTCCGGATCGCGTTGATCTAAAGGCGCTTGGATTTAAGGGTTACTCCGGAACTCATCGAGGCGCACCAGTCGAGGGCGCATTCTCGCCCGATAACGCTTATCTATATGTAACTAACTATGCGATGTATGGACCGGGTTTTAACCGCGAAGGTACTGATATCTGTAAGCCTTCCGATCGATATGACCGCTCATTCTTATACCGAATCTCAACTTCAACTTGGGAAGTTGATGCTGCTTATCGCGTAGGCGTGGTTCCTAAAGTTGTGGATGTGTCACCAGATAACAAATATGTATTGGTATCAAATTGGTGTTCTTACGATTTATCGATTATTTCTCTGGCTGAACAGAAAGTTGTAAAGACCATTCCAATCGGTGCTTATCCTCGAGGAATAACAATCTCAAAGGATTCTAAGTTCGCTTATGTTGCCCAGATGGGTGGTTCGGTAGTTCATAAGATCTCGCTAGGAACTTGGGAGCGTGAAACTTTAAACGTTGGTTCAAATCCGCGCGCGATTGTGCTCTCACCAGATAATCAAACTCTCTATGTTTCACTAAACGCAGCTGGCCGAGTTGTTGCATATGACTTAAACCAAGGAAAGGTAGTTCGCTCAGCAAAGACCGGAAATGCGGCTCGAAGCCTTGATATCTCCAAAGATGGTTCGGCTCTATATGTTGTTAACTACAAGAGCAATACCTTGGTTAAGTTAAATGCAAGTACTTTTGAAGTCCTACAACGAATCCGCCCTTGTAACGAACCAATTGGTGTGACTTATGAACCGCTAAATAAGCGAGTCTGGGTAGCTTGTTATGGCGGTGCGATAAAAGTATTTAATGATCACCCTTAACAATCGTCTCTAACAACTTATCCATAGCTGCTCGGGCACGATTTCGATACTTGAGGCTCGGCGTTATCCCATCAGCGAGAATTGCAAAGGCATATTCCTTCTCACCGCTCTTCACATAGCCAGCAAGAGTGACGCTATTACTTACCCAGCCAGTTTTGGCTCGGACATTTCCCTTTGCTTCCGGAGCGTTCTCAAAGCGCTTGACCAACGTTCCAGTCTCTCCGGCAATTGGTAGCCCCTCATAAATCGAATTGAACTTGGAATCTTTTCTAATAGCCATAAGAACATCGACAATCATCCGCGCTGATACCTGGTTCTTCTTGGAAAGACCGCTTCCATCTCTTACCTTTAATCCTTCGCTTACTATTCCAAGTGAAGTTAAGACATCTTTGTAGGTAGTAGTTAAACCGCTACCAGTAGTTGGATTTCCGACTTTTCGAGCCGCAGCATCGGCCAATCGATCCGCTACGAGATTGTCGCTCCAAAGGGTCAAATGCCCAATCATTTTGCTAATTGGCGCTGAAGTAAGTGATGCGATTTCATCTTTACCAATTTCATCAGCTTGTCCGCTGCTGACCTCGATAAACTTCGCCTTTATCTTCTTATTCTTCATGCCGACACTTAAGTTGTAAACATCTTTGGGGTATAGGCCTTCATAGAAAATCTTTATTCGCTTTAGACTATTCGGGTTCCCTTTATTCACTAGTGTGAGTAGATTCTTGTGGCCGTACTTTTCGGCGATTGCACGGCTTGTGGTTAAGAATGGATCTTTAGAACCACGAATGAGAATCTCATCTTCTTTTGCCATCTTCACAATTGAAGTAGTAAAAGTCGTCTCTGCTCCTAGGTTCTGAATTGCAACTACGGCGGTCATTAGCTTCAACACTGAGGCCGGAATCCGAAGTGAATCTGGTTTGTTCTCCGAGAGAACTTTCTTCTCTCCTTGATCTATAAAAAGCAGCCCTGGTGATGCCAGTGCAGTTGCGGCACTTCGTTTCTCAACTGTGTGTAGAGCGAGTGCGCTCTCTGTTGAAATAGAGAGAAAGAGCGCCAAGAAGAGGGCTAGTAGACGGCGCACCCGGGAAGATTACTATCGGCACATGGCAACGGGTATGAAAACTGGTTACGTTTATCACGAGATATTTGGCTGGCATGACACGGGAACATATGTAGGAGATATGCCATCTGATCCTGGCGCTGGTTTACAACCGTATCGAAACTATGAGCATGCTGAGACTAAGAAGCGAATCCATGAGTTGGTAGTTGTCTCTGGGTTAATTGATGAGCTAACGCGGATTGCACCGCGCAAAGCAACTGATAATGAATTAACAACAGTTCACACGAAAGAGCATATTGAGCGAATAAAGAAAGAGAGCGCTACTCGATTAGGTGGTGATGGAGGAGATCTAACAACTCCTTTTGCACGTGGTGGTTACGAAATTGCCGCTCTCGCCGCAGGCGGTGCAATCGAGTTATTAGATGCGGTGCTCTCAGGTCAAGTAAAGAATGGCTACGCGCTAATCCGTCCTCCAGGACATCATGCGGTGCGCGAGCGAGGTATGGGTTATTGCATTTTCTCAAATCTTGCAGTCGCAATTGGAGTTGCTAAGAAATTGAATCCGGGGCTACGAGTTGTAGCCGTAGATTGGGATGTGCATCATGGAAATGGAACTGAGTCGATATTCATTAACGATAAAGATGTTTTGACGATTTCCCTACATCAAGATCGACTCTATCCACATGACACTGGAGATATTGATGTGGTGGGCGTGGGAACAAATATAAATATTCCACTTCCTGCTGGGACCGGGGTTGGTGGTTATTACTATGCTTTTGATGAAGTTGTGGTTCCAGCAATTAGAAAATTCAAGCCAGACATAGTTGTGGTGGCATCAGGTTTTGATTCAGCTTACTTAGATCCACTTGGCCGGATGATGATTACCGCAGAGGGTTATAAGAATCTAACTAGAAAGTTGATGGAGGTTGCCGAAGAAGTGTGTGGCGGTAAATTGATGATGACCCATGAAGGTGGTTACAGCGCTACTTACGCTCCTTTCTGTGGGCTCTTCGTTTTGCAGGCGTTAAGCGGCGTCACAAAATTATCTGATCCATTTGCGCATGGAAATGATTATCCCGGCCAAGATCTCCAGCCGCACCAACGTGCAATCGTTGATAAAGCGCGGGAATTGCTAACGAACTTATGACCCTTCCGCCCGCAGAAATCGGACCGGGTGAGTTTTATCCCGTGGTTGGCGTTGGCCCACATCCAAAACCATGGCCAACTGGCGAACAGTACGACCCAGAACTTCTTGAAAATGGCGATCGCCGTAATGTTTTAGACCACTACCGTTATTGGAGCGTTGCTGCGATCGTTGCCGATTTGGATAAGAGGCGAAATCCGCTTCGAATCGCCATTGAGAATTGGCAGCACGACTTGAATATTGGCTCCATCGTGCGAACCGCAAATGCATTTAATGTCGCAAGTGTTCATATTGTTGGAAAGCGGGATTGGAATCGCCGTGGTGCGATGGTCACCGATAAATATCTTCATGTGATTCATCATCCTGATGTTGCTGATTTCAAAGCTTGGTTTGATGAACGGAAGATTGAAATCATTGGAATAGATAATGTCGCAACATCTACCTCACTTGAGAGCGCAAAATTGCCGAGAGAGTGTGTACTTTTATTTGGCCAAGAAGGTGCGGGGATGTCTGATGAAGCGGTAAGCGCATGCTCTAGGGTCCTTGCGATTACCCAATATGGATCGACTCGATCAATGAATGCCTCAGCCGCCGGCGCAATTGCGATGTATGCGTGGGGAATGCAGCACTTAGCGAAGTAGGGCTTCGATTAACCCATCTGTGGCGCGCTCGACCATCGTTAAGACTTCTTCAAATGCTGAATCTGGAAGTGAATAAGGGTCTGGGACTTCCAAAGAATCTGGATCAGTTGGATCAAATTGGCGTAGATAATAAATCTTCTTCTCTTCTTCATCGCTAGTAACAAACTTAGATACTTCTTGATGATTATGGTTATCCATAACTAGTACAAGATCGGCTGAAACCAACCTTGGATAATTAAATTGTGAAGCGATATGTTCAAATTTATAACCGGCGTTCTCCCAAACTCGCTTAGAAGGCGGGTTCGGTCCTTGGCCAACATGCCAATTAGATGTTCCGGCCGAATCAACCAAGATCTGTGGGCTTTCAATCTTCGCTACTTTGTTATGTAGAACTGCGGCGGCCATCGGCGAACGACAGATGTTTCCGTAGCAGACCATCGTGATTATTAAGTTCTCGCGCCCTTTTAGGTACGAGAGATCGGGAAGCGCCACTAATCCTCGAGAATCTCAGAAACTGAGGCGATCCGACGCTCGATTTCTATCGCTTCCTCGCTTCGCCCAATCGAATGAAGGATCTCAGCGATCCGCTTTTCGATTGCGACGATAAATTCGAAATCGCGCGGCTCACTTTCAGTAGCCACATCTAAAACTCGTTCTAGCGTGGATAGACCTTCTTCTACCTCGCCATTTAGGACTTGGGCTCTTCCGAGCTCAAAGGAAGCATAAGTAAGGCGGCGTTGATCATGTGCGGTAGCGAAGACATCCGAGGATTTTTGGGCATAGCGGAGCGCCTCTTCGGCATTACCTAATTCAACGTAGCAATGCGCAAGTTTCTGGTCGCATCTTGCAACTTGGATTACCTCATGGGCATGCTTGAAATAGGTACGGGCCTCGATGAAAGTTTCAATCGCGGCTTTGTAATCCTTTAACTCTCGCCAAGCACAACCAATCAAATAGAAGTCATTAGCGGCGCCTAATTCATTTCCATCAACAAGATGTTCGCGGGCGCATTCCTCCATACATTCAATCGTCTTGGAATACTCTTTAGATGAGTACCACCATTCACCAAGGGTGCAGGCAAGTTCAAGTGCCATTGGAGATTTGTTTTCGCGGAGCAACTCAACGGCTTTACTCATTGCTGAAGCAGCTTCACTCATCCGCTTCAATTGATTTAAGTTATAACCAATAGCGCTATACGCCTGGGCCAATCCTTCGCGTGGCGCCGCGTTACCTAACTCAGAATAAATATCTCGGGCTGTCTCAGCTAGAGCGAGGGCTTCGTCATATTGGCCACGTGCATAAATTCGTGCGCTTAATTCGTAATAAGTACTTGCGCGATCTATGCCTTGCGTCTCAGGTATCCGTTCCCACAACATCTCTTCAGTGATGATCTCTTCATTTGTCTCATCGTCGTTGTGTTCGTTACCCAATGCGCTTCCTTTCTGTCTCTAACCTAAGCTAACTTAAAGCAGAACCTAGCAGTGCGGAGTCACGAAATTCTCGCAACTCCGCCGCTCAAAGCTAGATTGAATCTGATTTGCCGAGAACTACGTCAAAGGTGCGCTTGCCACCATTGCCCGGTAAATCAACGGTTATCTTCACCGTATCTCCCGGAGCGAATGAGCGAATCCGAACGATTGCGGCAACAAGATCGTTGATCTTGCGACCTTCAATCTCGCGGATCACAGCGCCAGCTGGGATGCCAGCTTTGGCTGCGGCTTCGCCCTCAACAAGGCGAAGGATTCGCGCTCCCTGGCCAGTGAAGGCGGGATCGAAGTTAATTCCGAGGAATGGGCGAGATGATTTTCCAGTCTCGATGATCTCATCAACAACGCGCTTTGCTTGATTGATAGGAATAGAGAACCCAAGACCAATCGAACCGGTTGCGCCACCGCTTAGCGTTGCAATCGCAGAATTAATTCCAACGAGCGCACCAGTTGCATCAACGAGTGGGCCTCCAGAATTCCCGGGGTTGATAGCGGCATCTGTTTGGATGGCATCTATAAATGATTCAGCGCCTGTGCTCCCTGTGGTTACCGGGCGATTTAGGGCGGAAACAATTCCGCTTGTAACGGTTCCTGAGAGTCCAAGTGGGGAACCGAATGCAACGACGGGTTCGCCGATTACGAGTTTATTGGAATTACCAACTTTGATTGCTCTCAAGTTTCCACGATTGATTCGAAGTACTGCGATGTCATATGCAGAATCGCGACCCACAATCGTCGCAGCTTCTAAATCACCGTTGTTTAGCTCTACTCGCACCGTGCCACTTTGGGCTGCGGATGCAATCACATGGTTGTTTGTGATGATAAATGAGTTGCTCCCAGTTGAGCGATAGATAACTCCAGATCCAGTGCCATTGCCAGTTAGTCCATTTACTGCAATTGAAACAACAGAAGGAGAGACCGCAGAAGCGATAGTTTGCACATCAAGTGATGCACCAACAATCTCCATAAGGGTTCGTGTCTTAGCGCAGCTTCCATCGGTACTTGCAAATATGGCTTTAGTGCGATTATCAACGCAAACTTTTGTTGGTGGCGTATCGGGCGTTACGGCAACAGCCACTCCGCCGGCGACAACGGCGCCCATTACAAAACCACTCATTACCTTGGTAAATGTAGAGACAGAATTCATGGGGTGGACACTTTCACTTTTTCCTGAGAGATTCTTTAATCTGAATTCAACCTTTGCTGGGTAGGCTTCGCAACTTATGGACGAGAGCCTGCGTAGAGCGCGGATCGGGGTAACCCTCGCATTTGTTGTTAATGGCTTTACCGCCGGGACATTCGTCGCCCGTATCCCTGACATCAAGAAAATTCTTGGCATCTCGGATGGAACCTTGGGTCTCTCACTGCTATTTATCTCAATTGGCGTCTTCCTAGCTCTACGTCCAGCCGGCCGAAATAGCGCCCGTTACGGGAGTGCGCCCGTCACTTTTTGGGGAACTATCGGCATCGCTATCTCGCTACCGCTCGTTGGATTACTTCCCTCGCTGCAATTCACTTGGTTCGCTTTCTTCGTCTTCGGATTTATGTTGGCTACACAAGATGTTGCAATGAATGCACATGCGGTAGTAATTGAGCAAGGCGCTGGAAGGCGGCTAATGAGCACTTTCCATGCGATGTTCTCGGTTGGAACTTTTATTGGTGGAATTATTGGTGGCGCTCTATCGCAATATGAAGTTTCACCGCTAACTCAAGCAATCACTTTTTCTCTTCTCTATCTAATAGTTGCCTTTGCTATAAAGTCATTACTACTTCCAGCAACTATCGATCAACATCCAATCACCAAAGAGAAAAAAGCGAAATCGCCCATCATCTTCTGGATCTTTGGAATCTTCGGACTCTTCGCTGCGTTGAGTGAAGGCGCAGCCGGCGATTGGGGCGGAGTCCTAGCCCGCGATGCCTTCGATGCCACTCCCTTTGTCTCAACCCTTCCTTTTATTTTCTTCACGCTAGCGATGGTGATCGGTCGCTTCTCTGGTGATTATCTTGCTCATCGCTTTGGCGCCTCTAAAGTGATCGCATCTGGTGGCAGCATCGCAGGACTTGGACTTGCTATTGGGTTAATCGTTGGTGGAATACCGATGTTGATGCTTGCTTGGTTCTTACTTGGAATCGGTCTATCGGTAGTTATCCCACTCATGTTTAGCGCGGCCGGAACGCTAGCTAGTACTAAATATCAAGGAGTTATTGCGCCATCCCAAGCAATCGCTCGAGTTTCTGGAGTTTCTTATTTTGGTTTCGTAATTGGTCCACCGCTAATTGGTTTCTTAGCTGAGTTAGTAGAACTTCGATGGGCGCTTTTCTTGCTTGTGGTGCTTACTGTCGCTTTAATTCCTGCCGCCCGCTACGCCAAAGCGGCTTAATTTCTTAATTCCAAGAGCTGTGTAACGGTCTTCCTTCGGCATAACCCGCGGCAGATTGAATCCCGATGACAGCTTTCTCAGCGAACTCATCTAAGTTTCGAGCTCCAGCGTAAGTACAAGATGAACGAAGGCCAGAAATAATGTCGTCGATTAAATCTTCAACACCAGGGCGCTCTGGATCTAAATACATTCGCGAGGAAGAGATTCCCTCTTCAAAGAGCGCCTTTCTTGCCCGATCAAAGGCATCTTCACTTGAAGTACGCGCCGCAACAGCGCGCGCTGATGCCATTCCAAAAGATTCCTTATAGAGGCGACCTTGGGCATCAACGCGAAGATCGCTTGGTGATTCATAAGTTCCAGCAAACCAAGAGCCGATCATTACCGAAGATGCGCCGGCTGCGAGAGCGAGAGCGACATCGCGCGGATGGCGAACGCCACCGTCTGCCCAGATATGTTTTCCTAACTTCTTCGCTTCCTTTGCGCACTCCATGACTGCTGAGAATTGTGGTCTTCCAACTCCGGTCTGCATCCGAGTAGTGCACATCGCACCCGGGCCAACACCTACTTTGATGATGTCAGCGCCAGCAGCAACTAGATCGCGAACACCCTCAGCCGTAACAACATTGCCGGCAACTAAGGAAACTTTCGGATTGATACTTCGAATGAGCTTTAATACTTCAATCATCTTCTCTTGATGGCCATGAGCAGTATCAATTACAAGCAAATCTACGCCCGCAGCGATTAACCCTTCGGCCTTTGCTTTTACATCGCCGTTTACGCCAACAGCAGCCGCGATTCTTAACTTTCCACTTCCATCGAGGGCGGGTTGATAGAGCGTTGAGCGAAGGGCGCTTGTGCGAGTAAGGATTCCAACTAGCTTTCCGCTCTTATCTACGACCGGTGCAAGTTTCCGATTCTTCTCATGTAATAAATCAAAGGCAGCGCGTGCATCTACGGTATCTGGGATAACCATCAGATCCTTTGACATCACTCGCTGTACTTGAGTAAAGCGATCAGCACCTTCCCAATCAGCTTCCGTAACGATTCCAATTGGCTTGTTATCTTGAACAACGATTATCGCTCCGTGTGCGCGCTTATGAATTAGCGATGCGGCATCAGCAACGGTGTTATGAGCTTCTAATGTAATTGGCGTATCGAATAGCAAATGGCGTTGTTTCATCCAAGAGATCACATCAGCAACGACTGGGATTGGAATATCTTGTGGGATAACTGTTAAGCCACCACGACGCGCAACGGTCTCGGCCATTCGACGCCCGGAGACAGCTGTCATATTTGCAACAACTAGTGGGATAGTGGCGCCAGAATTGTCGGTAGTACTTAAATCCACATCCATACGACTCATCACGCCAGAGCGCGATGGAATCATAAATACATCGTCGTAGGTGAGATCGTGATTTGCCTCGTGTATTAAGCGCACGTAGTGGGAGTGTAGACCCCTTTTGCTCGGTAGGATAAATCAGTGTCTGAATCACTCATTTCTGCGCGTGGCCTAACTAAGAAATTCGGCGATTTCACAGCTGTTGATGGAATCGATTTCGATGTGGCCAAAGGTGAATCCTTTGGACTACTTGGCCCTAATGGCGCCGGCAAATCAACGACGATGCGGATTATCGCTGCAACATCACGCCGTACTTCTGGAACTATCTCAATCCTTGGTCGGGACCCGGAAGAACATGGCCCCCAAGTCCGCGCTCATCTAGGAGTAGTCCCACAACAAGACAACCTTGATACCGAGCTAACTGTTACTGAGAACTTATATATCTATGGAAGATATTTTGGGTTAAGCAAGAAGTTTGTAAATAAGAAGGTAGAAGAGCTACTTGCCTTCGCTCAATTAGAAGAGAAGAAGGATGTAAAGGTAGAAGCCCTTAGTGGTGGAATGAAGCGCCGCCTCACTATCGCGCGCGCTTTGGTGAGCGAACCTGACATCTTGATGCTCGATGAGCCAACAACTGGTTTAGATCCGCAAGCCCGCCATATCCTGTGGGATCGCTTATTTAGATTAAAAGAAGATGGCGTTACCTTGATTATTACTACCCATTTCATGGATGAAGCCGAACAACTCTGTGATCGCTTGGTTGTTATGGATAAAGGAAAGATCATGGCGGAGGGCTCTCCAGCTGAGTTGATTAAGAAGTACGCAACCCGAGAGGTTCTTGAAGTTCGTTTCGGCTCCGACCGTAACAAAGAGGTAGCGCCGATCTTGCGCGAGATGTGCGAGCGAATCGAAGAGCTTCCCGACAGAATCCTGCTCTATGTTGAAGATGGTGAATTACTTCTCGAAGCGATCGCCGCAAAGAAGCTTCACCCAAATACTTCGTTGGTCCGCCGAAGCTCCCTTGAAGATGTCTTTCTCCGACTAACTGGAAGATCGCTGATCGAATGAATTCCGGAGTTAGCGTCGAAAATATCCGGCGCAATGGCGCTTTATATGTGGCTGAGTCTCGAATCCGCCAGATGTCTAAATGGAAGGGCATCATCACAGTAGTTGCTGTTGGCAATCCGCTCTTTTATCTAGTTGCTATCGGTATTGGAATTGGAATTCTCGTAACCGAAAATTCTGGAACTTCAGGAACTGGCGGCGTTGAATACATTGTTTTTATTGCACCAGCCCTTCTTGCCAACACTGCGCTCTTGGGCGCGATGGATGAAACCGTATTTCCGGTTATGGAGGGTTTCAAATGGCGAAAAATGTTCTATGCAATTAACTCAACCCCGATTACTGGTCCGCAAATTGCACTAGGAGTTTTTCTTGCAGCCTTAGTGCGTGTTGCTTTTAGCGTCTTTGTTTATTGGATTTTGTTAGTCGCCTTTGGAGTGCTCTCATTGCAAGATAGTTGGATCTCTGTGTTCGTTGCGATGTACGGCGGCGCTGCTTTTGGCGCGCTCATGATGGGAATTGTGGCTGGAGTGAAGAAAGATGATTATTTCTTGACGGTCTTAGGACGACTTGTCATTACCCCACTATTTCTCTTCTCGGGCACCTTCTTCCCGCTAACTAATATGCCAATCTATCTCCAGCCAATCGGTTGGATCTCACCTCTATGGCATACGACCGAACTCGGTCGCTACTTTGGTTACGGACAGGAATTATCAGGAACGATGCTCACAATTCATTTTCTTTTCCTTACTGCGATGTTGATAGTTGGCATCAAGATCTCCAATATCCGATTCACAAATAGGTTACTCAAATGAGAAGCGCTGTTGAGATTGCTGATGCTCGCGCTGATAAGCCGGGCCACCAGATTTATGCGGGTAGAGCCCGCGCAATTATTGAACGCGCCTCTATCGCACTCCGCTCTTCCACCTGGGTCCCCATCGCCACCGGCTTCATTGAGCCCGTTCTATATCTCCTTGCTTTTGGCTATGGCATGGGAGCGCTGATTGGCGATATCTCAACTAGCGCCGGCGCAGTTGATTACACCGTATTCATTGCACCTGGATTATTGGCAACGAGCGCAATGAATGGCGCTATCTATGACTCTACTTGGAATGTCTTTTTTAAATTAAATGAGAGCAAGCTCTATCAAGGCATGCTCGCAACGCCACTTGGTCCGCTGGATGTCGCTCTTGGTGAAATTATCTGGGCGCTCTTCCGGGGACTTTCATATTCCATCGCCTTTATGTTGATCACTGCGCCGCTTGGACTTGTTCCTAGTTGGAGCGCGCTCCTTGCTATCCCAGCTGCAGTCTTAATTGCCTTTGGTTTTGCATCATTTGGTATGGCAATTACTTCTTACTTTAAAACTTACCAACAGATGGGCTTGATAAATATTGTGCTACTCCCAATGTTTCTATTTTCCGGATCGCTCTATCCCATCTCGGTCTACCCGGATTGGTTAGAATTCACAATAAAATTACTGCCAACTTGGCATGGAATTGAATTAATTAGAGATATCTGGTTTGGTGTTATAGATTTCTCAAGTTTCTCTCATTTAAGTTACTTCTTAGTGATGATTGTGTTAGGTCTATTTTTTACAACGCGACGCTTACGCGATCTATTTATGCGTTAAATCCACGCATAAGACACACCGGTTGACCGCCCCCGTTACTGAGGAGTAAACTTCGGGCAAGTTCAAACTAGTTTCGTAAGGCCAATTAGTTTCGTAAGGAGAGTGGTACCAACAAATCGGTTCTTATGAACCGTATTTGGGAAGTCCCAAACTCCCATGTTTAACCAAACCCATCATTCGCAAACCTTTAGACAGGTACCGATTTCGGCTACCCCGGTTTCGCCAGCTCGAATCCAAGAGTTACTAAAGATTGAACAAGAAAAATTCACCGCTCGCGCTCCTAAATCAGGTGAAGAGAATGTTCGCGCCAGCAAGGTAACCCCGCTTGGCGTCGCCTCAAGTTTCCAACATTGGGATCCATACCCAATCTCGATCGTCTCGGCTAAAGGCGCTTGGCTTAAAGATGTTGATGGCCGCGACATGCTCGATCTCTCGATGGGCTTTGGCGCCCTCCTTGTAGGCCACCTAAATGATGAAGTCGTTAAAGAGGCAAAAGAAACCCTCGAAGTGGGAACGCTCTTCGCTACCCCTTCTCCGATTACTCGCGATGGAGCTGAGATTCTCTGCCGCCGTTTTGGCCTCGATATGGTCCGCTTTGCCAACTCTGGAACTGAAGCGACGATGTATGCGATTCGTACTGCTCGTGCTGCGACTGGAAAACTTGGAATTGTAAAGATCGAGGGCGGTTACCACGGTTCATATGACCCATTGATGGTCTCGGCTAAACCAACACTTGATAAAGCTGGTTCCCCAGATAATCCAAACTCAGTCCCACTACCCGCAACCGTTCCTGGTGAGGTTCATGTTGTTCCTTACAACGATGCCGATGCGATTGAGCGAGTATTTAAAGCGCACGCTGATTCAATCGCTTGCTTGATGATGGAACCGGTTCTTGAAAATATCGGAATTGTTCTTCCTGATATGGGATATCTCGAGCGAGTTCGTGCACTCTGTGATCAATACGGAGTTCTCCTTGTATTTGATGAAGTGAAGACTGGGCTTACCGCTGGTCCCCAAGGCGCAGCGCAGCGTCTTGGAATTAAGCCGGACTTGATTTCGCTTGCTAAATCAATCGGTGGCGGAATTCCGGTAGCAGCCTTTGGTGGTAAGCGTGAATATATGCAATCCGTAGTTAATGGAACCCACTCACATCTTGGAACTTTTAATGGCCACTATTTAGCGATGGCCGGACTTCGCGCAGTTGATCGTCTCTGTACCCCAGAAGCGCTACAGCGTTGTGAAGATTTCAACCGCCAAGCGCTCACCCGTGTTGCCGAGATCATCAATGAATATGAACTTCCAGCTCACACCGTCGGTTTTGGCGTTAAGGGATGTATTACTTGGTCTAGTGAGCCGGTCCGTAACTACCGCGACTATCGTGCAACTGACTTTGATTTAGCCGAACTCTCCTTCTTCTGGTCACAGAATAGAAATGTGATGACTCCACCAGGACTTGATGAGCAATGGTTGATTTCACTTGCACATGGCCAACGCGAAATCGACATCATTGTCGGCGACTTCCTAGATTTCGCTAAAGCGTTACGCGCTTAAGCTCGGTAGTAATGCTCAAGGCTCCAAGCCCTAACTCCGCCAGCAACCCCAGCCGTATTTGGAACAATCACAACATCGTCACCAATTCGCTCTAAATCAATAGGGCGGATTAACCTCGCATTTCCACCACCGATATACAACCGATCCCATTTAAATACTGGGCGGAGTTCCTCTACTAAAAGCCTAATTCGACGTGACCAGAAAACATTCCCGAGTCTGCGCCGTTCTTGCTCACCAATCCAGGTGTCATAAGTTGTTCCGCGACGAACTGTGGCATGAGAAAGTTCAAAATGTGGAGCGAGCTTTCCACCGTAGAAAATTGCAAATCCAAGTCCTGTACCAAGAGTTATAACTACTTCATAACCAGTTCCAGTAATTATTCCAGCGCCATGAACTTCGGCATCATTTAAAACTAAAGTTGGAACTCCTAGCTTTGCCGCAATTGCACTTTGGGCATCAAACCCACTCCAAAGTTCTTGTAGCTCTGGATCAATCCGGGTACGTGGCCCTTTAGTTGTTATGTAATGCGGAGTAGCTACAACAACGCCGTTTCGAATCATGCCGGGCATCCCAATTGTGGCGCGATAGCTAGCGGGAAGATTCGAGGCTATTTGCGAAATAGTTTCAACAAATCGCTCGGGCGAAAGGGGGTATGGGGTCTCGATTCGGTTTGGTTTTGAATGCATTGTTCCCGAGTCATCCAAAACGCAACTTTTTAGATATAGCCCCCCACAATCAACAGAAAGGGTAAGGCGCTCTACCATTTCGTTATCTTAATCCCCTTACAAATAACGCTTGCCCGAGTAGGGTTTTCGGGTGGCGTTGATAGAGATTCGCAATCTCGCAAAGGCCTTCGGCACCGTTAAAGCCGTCGATGGCGTAACCCTTGATATCGGCTCAGGGGAATTTATTACTCTCCTTGGTCCTTCCGGCTCCGGCAAGACCACAGTTCTTCGAATGATTGCAGGGTTTGAAGATCCTGATGCGGGTTCAATTTCTTTAGCAGGTGAAGATATAACTCACCTTCCGCCATTTGATCGCGACGTCAACACTGTCTTTCAAGATTATGCGCTCTTTCCGCACATGACGATTCAAGAAAATGTTGAGTATGGGTTAAGGACTCGCAAGGTTCCTAAAGTGGAGCGGGCAAAGCAAGCACTTGAAGCAATAGCCTCTGTGAAATTAGAACACACTGCGGATCGCCTTCCACATCAATTATCTGGTGGGCAGCGCCAACGTATCGCACTTGCTCGAGCCCTTGTTTTGAGGCCACGAGTTCTCTTACTTGATGAACCACTTGGCGCATTAGATCGCCAGCTTCGCGAAGAGATGCAAGTAGAGTTGAAGAAGATTCAAAGAGATGCCGGAATCACATTTATATTTGTAACGCACGACCAAGAAGAAGCTATGCGGATGAGCGATCGAATTGTTGTTTTTAACGAAGGCAGAGTTGAACAGGTCGGAACTCCACAAGATGTCTATAACAAGCCCGCCACCCGATTTGTTGCTGGATTCCTTGGCGCTGCAAATATTGTTAGTGGTGAAGATGCTAAGAAAGTCTTCGGTAAATCAAAGACTGTGAGCATCCGCCCGGAGCGAATGCGGTTACAGCCAAGTAATTCAAAGATTTCAAGCGATGAGAGTTCGGTTTCTGCAGTTGTTCAAGAAGCAGCCTTCGTTGGCGCTAATACTGTTTATATAGTCGAAACCGAGTTTGGGTTGCGACTAAACGTGAGTAAGACAAATACAGAATTGCTGGGGCAAGACAAGAGTTTTGCTGCTGGCGATCGGGTGCTCGTTGTCTGGCATAACAGCCAAGCAGCCGAGATTCCCGCTTAGCACTGACGCGCGTCAGTCGAAAGGAAGGTAATGAAGGGGAAGAAACTAGCGATACTCAGCGCACTTTCTGCGTCTGTATTGATCATCAGTGGATGTTCATCAGGCAGCGACGATAGCTCTGGCGTATCCATCGAAGTGCCTGATATCCCTATGCATCAAGCAATGGGCGAATTTGAAGGCGAATTAAATATCGTTAACTGGTCTGGTTTCGTCGAGCCAGCCTGGACCGATAAATTCACAGCAGAAACCGGTTGCAAAGTAAACCCACGTGTCGCTGGAACCAGCGATGAAATGGTTACCCTCATGCGTACCGGTCAATATGACATTGTCTCTGCATCCGGTGATGCAGCGCTTCGTCTAATTGTTGGTGGCGATGTTCAGCCGCTCAACATCGACCTAATCCCGAACTTCAGCGATGACATTGCCGCTGGAATGAAGGGAAATGTCTATGACACAGTAAATGGCAAGCCTTATGGAGTACCCATCGGCCGCGGAGCTAACTTGCTCCAATACAACGAAGATGTAACTGGTGGCGCACCTGAGAGCTGGGATGTTGTCTGGGAGCTAAATACTCCTTATAAGGGCAAGATCACCGCTTACGATGCACCGATTTACATCGCTGATGCAGCTGTTTACTTGATGTATCACAAGCCAGAACTTGGTATCAAGAATCCTTATGCGCTAGATAAGACCCAACTTGCTGCTGCGATCGATCTGTTGAAGCAACAGAATCAGGTCATCGGTGAGTACTGGTCAGATCCAGTCGCACAGATCACTTCCTTCGTTGGTGGAAACACCGTCGTTGGAACATCATGGGAAGTCTTGCGTAAGTTCGCTGGTAAAGAGAACATCAAGACAACTCTTCCAATTGAAGGTTCAACTGGCTGGTATGACTCATGGTTAGTCAGCTCAACCACAAAGAACATCAACTGCGCATATGCCTGGATGGATTACACCAGCAAGCCAGACGTTAATGGTGCAATCGCCGTTAACTTCGGTATGGCTCCGGCAAATACTGCGTACTGTGCTTCAAGCCCAGAAGCTCAAGCTCACTGCGATACCTTCTTCGCAGAGGATGAAGAGTTCTTCAAGAGAGTCTGGCCTTGGACAACCCCAATTGAAACCTGCGTCGATGGTCGAAAAGATGTGAAGTGCACAAGCTTCCAGGAATGGACCAACGCATGGGCAACCGTTAAAGGTTGATTAAGTAAAGTCGTGGGGACTGAGCAATCAGTCCCCACGTTCTTAATCCGACAATGACCCAGGTAGTGGCAAAGAAACAAAGTAAACCAATCTCCTCGTACCTCTTACGCCGTACGAAGGTGAGATTGTTGAGCATCATCACTCTTCCTATGACTTGGATTGTCGGTGTCTACATAGTTTCACTTTTTTTGCTTCTAATAACTGCATTTTGGAATGTTGATCCATTCACTTCATTGGTTTCACCTGGCTTCAATCTTGAAAATTTCAAAATGGTTCTTACAGTTCCGGCTTACATCGCAACTTCTATTCGCACACTTCTTATAGCGCTATCTGTCACAGCTATCTGTATCTTTTTTGCCATCCCGCTCGGGATCTACATGGCAAAAATTGCCAAGCCATGGGTACGTAATCTCCTAGCGGTGGCAATAACGCTTCCGCTCTGGGCGGGTTACTTGGTAAAGATCATTGCAATGCGCTTAGTTTTCACGGAAGAGGGATTCTTCAATTGGGCGATGGCGCCTTTTGGCATAAGGGGCCCCGGGTTTTCAATTCCAATCGTGATTTTGACACTCACTTACCTATGGTTTCCTTATATGGCGCTCCCGGTCTACACAGCTATTCGCCAGATTCCACCAAATCTCTTTGATGCCTCGAGTGATATGGGCGCTAAAGGATTCACAACCATCTATCGCGTTGTATTTCCGTTAATAACCCCGGCCGTAATTGCTGGTTCGGTCTTTACCTTCTCATTGAGCCTCGGTGATTATTTGGCGGCTCGTTTTACTGGTGGGGCAACCCAGATGATTGGAAGCATCATCGCCCAGAACATCAACTTAAATCCGCCCGTTGCCGCTGCTTACTCAATGATTCCAATCTTCTTCATCGTCATCTACTTGATGGTCGCACGGCGGACCGGATCGTTGGAGCGGATGTAATAATGCTGCGACTATCTAGATTAACCAAAGCGCTCCTCGTAGCAATTGTTGGATTTCTTTTAATCTTTATGTATACACCGCTATTTGTTCTAATTCTAAATTCTTTTAATGAATCACAGATCTCTGGTTGGCCGATTGAGAGCTTCTCTACAAAATGGTGGATCTTTGCTAAGGACTACCAACCAATCCGTGATGCTCTACTCAATTCCGTTCTAGTTGCAACCGGGGCGATGATTATTGCCTCAATCTTGGGAACTCTTTTTGCTTTTGCGTTGAAGGGTTTTGATTTCTTCGGCAAGAGCACGGTGAATATCTTGATTGTGCTTCCAATCGCACTTCCTGGAATCGTTACTGGCGTTGCTTTTAGCAATACCTATTCGAACTTTCTCTCACCAGCGGGCATAAATCTTGGGTACTTTGGAATGATTGTGGCACATGCAACTTTCTGTATTGTCATGGTTTTCAATAATGTATTCGCTCGTTTACGGCGAATGAATCCGAGTTTGCAAGAAGCCTCGGCTGATTTAGGAGCTGGTTTGTGGCAGACCTTCAGGCTCGTCACATTTCCACAATTTCGAACCTCTTTCGCAGCTGGTGCGTTACTTGCTTTTGCACTTAGCTTTGATGAAGTGGTTGTAACCATCTTCACCGCTCCACCTGGAGTAGATACATTGCCACTCTGGATCTTGAAGGAAGTCGGTAGACCAAACCAAGCTAGCGTTGTAAACGTTGTAGCAACAGTGGTCATATTGCTCTCATTGATACCGGTTTACGTATCCCAACGCCTTGCTCGGGCACAGGAAGAGGAGCGATAAGAGTGTTTAGGGCTTTAAAGCGGCTCGTAATAACGCTCCTGGTTCTCTCACTTGGACTCTTTGGATTCACCAAAGTAATCCGCTACCCAGATCCAATTTCGGCAATTCGCCTTGGATTAGCGCCGGCTTCCAAGACGCCTACTTTGATGCCTTGGCATGAAATTGCGCCAGCTACAAAACCTATTGAGATTCCTAAGGGTGATGAAGTGTTACCTGCGGAAGTTCAATACTTAAAGCAGACTATGAAGTGGCAAGAATTTCTAGATGAGACTTACACCAACGCATTTCTAGTAATTAGAAATGGTGTGCTCACACACGAGTGGTATCGCGAGGGTTTCACCGCTGAACAGAGACTGCCCTCATACTCAGTAGCGAAGACGATGACTTCAATCATGATTGGACAGCTCGTGGAAGCTGGAAAAATAAAAGAGTCGGATTACTTCATCGATTACTTCCCCGAATACAAAAATGGAAGCGCATTTGATCGAGTCACTGTGAAATCACTTCTTGATATGCAAAGTGGCGTAGGCGTCTCAGATAACTATCCAACCGGGCCCCAAGGTTGGGGAGTTGCCATCGCCCAGATGTATGCCACAACTGATCTCGATTGGTTCATTGGCAACAACCGAAAGATGTTCTTTGAGCCTGGTTTAAATGCCGAGTACCGAAGCGTTGATACCCAGATGCTTGGAATGATCATCAAAAAAGTAACTGGAATGCGAGTGGCTGATTACTTCAGTGAAAATGTATGGCAGAAAGTTGGCGCGGAATTTCCCGCTACATGGAATGTCGATCGAGTTGATGGAACTGAAAAGACATTCTGCTGCTTTAACGCCGCCGCTCGCGATTATGCCCGGGTTGGAATGGCGATACTAAATGGTGGATTTACCGGCTCTACTCGAATCATTAGCCGCGAATGGTTAAATCGTATGAATACTTCAGTTGTTACTTTGGACCATAACTGGGGTTATGCGGCACAAGTTTGGCATCCATTCCCTGGCACTTCGATGGCCCTTGGTCTATATGGTCAATTCATCTTTATCGATCCCGAATCGCGAACCGTAATCGTTAAATTAAGTGACAACCCACCGGGTAGCGATACTGAGGAGCCAACGGCTGAGGTTCTTTATGCGCTAGCCAAGGCGAAACGGTAAATCAGGTCTATCGGTAATTACGCCCGAAACTTTCCACTCTCTCAACTTTGGGATGTACTTCTTATCATTCACGGTCCAAAGCAAAATCTCGTGATTTCTTAGCCGCCTTCTTGCCCATTTCGATTTTGCCAATAGCTCTACATCAATTGCTACCTTCTTTGTTGGGATATAGAGAAGGCGCCAGCGATGTGCAACCACAAAAGCGACATCATCCAATTCGCGTTTTAGCTTAAGCACGGCGAACAATGAGAACGACATCGCCGTAAATCTGTATTGTTTTCTTAATTCAATAATTTTCCGCTCTACCCTATGCCCACTTAAGACCGGATGTTTAGTTTCGATCAAGACTTCTTTCTTGTTTTTCTCCGCTAACTCAAGCAGTTCTTCTAAAGTCATGACTTCGGTTATTGCTCTAAGTTCTTCAAGAGTAAGTGAGGCAACTCGTCTTCTTACCCCAGCTATTCTCTTGGTGTTTCGATCATGAAAACAGACCGCAACTCCATCTTTAGTAAGCCGAACATCGCATTCAAAACCATCAGCACCAACTTCAATCGCCCCTTGATAAGCAGCGCGAGTTGCTTCGGGATACTTGTAGCTAAAGCCACGATGGGCGTAAATCTTCATTTAGTAAAGATAAATCGGAGCGCTTTACCAAGGCCTGGCCAAGGATTATTGGTGCGGATAAGGAAGGCGGCTCTATAAATCGGGGCTTTCCGACCAAATACCCGGCTAAAAACCTTTGCCCGAGCTGATAAATCGGCCTCACTTCCCCATCTTGATCCAGAACTATCTTTCGGATGGATCGCAATTTTCACCGGTAAGTGCACCCCCGCTAGCCCCGCACGGAGCGCATCAGCAATCAAAATATATTCATCGCCGAGATAGTTAGTAGCCCCAGCACCGAACTCTTCGTCGAATCTAATCTTCTTCTCTTTTAGGGCATCGACTCTTACTAGCATCTCATAGGTAGCGGCCCTCGCTGAGTTAGTTAACTTAAGTGGTGTAACTTGATTTAGATAGTTCTTTCTTAAGTTGTCGTTCTCATCAACCGCTTGGGCAAGAATAATGGCGCATTCTGGGTGTGACTCGAAGTAAGCAAGCGCCTCATCGATCCCGGCCTCAATAAATTGCATGTCATCATCGCCGAAAAGTAAAAATTCACCACTTGCTCGATCGAGCGCCGCATTTCTACTCTTGGCAACACCTCTATTTTTTAACTCAACTAATTTTGCGCTTCGCTCGGAGAAAACGTAGGAACTCTCCTCAAAATTCTGCACTAGTACAAGAATCTCTCGATCTTCGCGCTGCGGTGGGTACGTGATTCCTTTGATTCGCCCTGGAAGGGTTGAATACGCAATCGTTAGTTTGGGGCGATCACTCATCGTCTTCATCAAAGCTCTTTGCTCCAGCTTTCGCCTTCGCATAACGCATCAAGGAGCGGGAAGTCGAGGTAAGAGATCCGTTTTGTAGCCGAGTACCAAAGAAGATAATTAAAGTATTAGCAAGGCTAATGTCCCCGTTGTAGCTCATAAAGAGTAGGACGGCTAGAAGTAGAGCAATACCAAGCCCGGCCAAAAGTGAGCCTAACTCCGCGGCTTTGATGCGCGTTCCGTATCGCTTCTGGGGATGAGCGCGTTTTCCATCTCGCTCGACTTGTAGTTCCTGTTGAACTTTTAGTTGTTTAGCGAAAATCCTTCCAATGACTGCGAGAATGACCAAAACAACTAGAAGGTTTAAAGCTGCAAAAACGGGCTCGAGAATCAAAGTGAAGGCAAGGACGGCAATTAATTGCGTTGCCTGGGTGAGGATATTTGAGACTTCAAAAGCCATCGCCCACTCAGGGTTCTTTGCGCCGCGATTCTTAATTTTGCGAAGTGATTTAAAGGATCTAGCAAATGCTTTTACTCGATAAATCTTCTGGTAGTACTGGCTAACTCGGGTCAAGATAAAGAAAATTGCGAGCCCGGCTCCAAGTAGGATAAAACGATCTCGATCAATATCTCCCTCTTGGACAACAATGTTGACAAAGAATTTCATCACCAGCAATTCAGATACCGATATGACTGCGGCAAGCACAGATAGAACTACCAATACATATCGGAATCTTCCACCTGGGAAGAGTTGGGTGAAACCTGACTTAATCTCACGGACAATCGAAAACATCTACTTATCCAACTTTCTAGAGCTAAGGATAGATACAAGATGTCCCGCAGTTACAAATGCCGCTAGCGGTAGCCCTATCCTTATTAAGTTCTCGTTACCGGCGAAGATCAATATCAAGATTGACATCTCAACGGAATGAAAGAGGCGCTGCACCGCAAAGATTCGAAATGGCGCGCGAGCTACTCGAATAATCAAAGACTTTGCTTCCCCCACACTCTTGCTATCTGCAAGTTTTGGCAGGCTCGCATATGCCCGAGCAACATGGACCGCATCATTGAATCCCTTATTAAGAAGTATCAAAACAGAGATTAGCGCTCCCAAGAAGAGTAATTCATAGCCTTCTTCACTAAGCCGCCAAGCAAGGGCGATTGGAATCAAGCTCTCAGTTAAATAATGACCGACTCGATCTAGAAAAACGCCCTTAGGTGATTGAGTATCTCGCCAGCGCGCTACCTCACCATCGCAGCAATCCCAGAGCATTTGTAGTTGCGACAGGAGAAAAGCTATAAATAATCCTAAAAATCCTGGGATTTGCAGAGCAGCGCTAATTGAGACTCCGGTAATTATCATCAAGTATGTGACGCCATTTGCAGTTATCGGTGTCTTTAGTAACAAGCGAGTTAGATATGGAGAAAGTTTCCTCAAATACAAATCAGCTACCCAATGTTCGGCATTTGAGCGACCTGTCACAGAAGGTGGCTGACAGATTTCCCGCAACTGCGCGATAGTTGGTTTTGTGGGACGCTGGTTCACCCGGTAATTCTATTCTGCTTATGTCCGATAACCCATTGAATAGATGAGAGCGCAAGGAAGATGATGGCGAAATACCAGGCAATGAGGGTGATATTTATACCCGTCAAGAGCGCACCACCAATAGCCAAGATTCTTCCACCAACGTATAAACCTAGCGAGCTCAACCAAATAGGTTTTTTCTCGTTCTGTAAGGCACGATAGAGATTGTCGTAGTGATGGAAGATGATGCTAAAGAGAATCATGAAACTTGGAATTCCTAATACATCTTGATTTACAAAGATTGCTATAAGAATTAGCGCTTCGAGTAGTCGCAATACAGATGGCTCAATCCAACTTACTCGCTTAGTGAAGCTCGCCTTAATTCCAAGTAAATCTGATTGATTCACAATTAAAGAGCCTTTAAGAGGAGTCTTTTCCATTTCTTTAGTTCTAATTGCCCTTCCTCGGAAAACGACTACCGCGGATATAAAGGCAAGGATTGGCATTATTGTGAATGTGAAGGCGGCGCCACCAATAACAGCGCTTGCGCTAATGACTAACCAACGCTCGCCAATCGGGAATTGAATTATCTTTCCAAGCCAATAACGGAGCCTTCCCTTTGGTTCCCGCTCCGTAGGAATGATGCCATCAAATTTCGCCATGAAATCAACTGGAGTAGCAAACTTTTCCTCCACTCGAATCTTCACGCTCTGGGCGAAGTTATAATCCGATAGGTGCCTAAAGGTTTGAATTACCATCATCGCCATCGCCGGTATCCATAAATTTCTACCTTCAAGTGATGCTCCGTAGGCAAGGCCTAAGAAAACAAGATATTCCTTCACTCGATCTGTTACGGCATCGAGCCATGCGCCCAATTTTGAAAACTTACGGGTATATCGAGCTAACTCACCATCCACACAATCAACGATGATGCTCAGCTGGAGCAAGATTGCTCCAAGAAGAATAGATAGGAAAGTGCCGCGCGAGAATGAATATGCTGAGTAAAGCCCGATTACAAAGGAAAGAAGTGTTACTTGGTTAGGAGTAGCTCCAACTTTCACAGCAACCCAGGTAAGAACCTTGGAGAACTTACGTAAGAAGAAGACCGAGAAGAAGCCATCGTTTGCTCGGTTTGCCATCTTTAACCTTAAGGCAGGGATATTCAGCCTATTTATCTCGTTCTTAACTCGATCTCGTTCAAGTGGATCATCACTTCTTGACCAGGGCGCACTTAAAACATCTACAGCATCTACTTTTATGGTGGCACGAACTAAGGCAACCAACAGAAGATCTAGCGCATTCCCTTTTGCTTTGAAAGCCATTGCGTTTTCTAAAACCGGAAGAATTGCATCACGTTGTTTTTGGGAGAGTCTAAGCGCGCCTACAAAATCTCGATTCCCTATTGTTACTTTATGAGAGGCGGAACTAGTGCTTGCGATTCGATTCTGACGAACTAGCGTGTTTCCATTTTTCGCAATCGCAACAAGTGCGGCCGAGGTATTTCTTGGATAATCCGTCAGCAGTTCTAGATGAGGTTCTGTGATAACCGTTCGCTCATCAATTAGTAATAGATCATTTGTAGAACTTTGGAAAGCTTTTAGTATTTCTGAAAGTGAGGTTTTGGCGGTGACCGTCAAAGAATCAAGTGTCCCGCTCATTTAGAGTAGTATAAATCTATGGCCATCCAAGTCGTGATTCTTGCTGCTGGAATGGGCACGCGACTCGGAAAACCTTGGCCAAAACCCCTAACCCCACTCGCTGACGGCCGCTCGATTCTGCAACAGCAGATTGAGAATGTCCGGGGTGTTTTCGGTGAAGAAGTAAGGATTACGATCGTCGTTGGTTTCAAATTAGAGATGATTATGGAAGCGCACCCTGAAGTCACCTATGTTTATAACGAGGCATACGACCAAACAAATACTTCCAAAAGCTTATTAAAAGCGCTAAAGAACTCACATGAGAGTGGTGTGCTCTGGCTAAATGGCGATGTTGTCTTCGACTCGCGAGTCCTTGAGAGAGTAAATGATCGAATCCGCAATGAAAAATCTTTTGTCTGTGTAAATACTGCGGCGGTTGGCGAAGAAGAGGTCAAATACACCGTTGATGGAAAAGGCTTTATTAACGCGCTCTCTAAGAAGGTAGAAAATGCTTTAGGCGAAGCAGTCGGCATCAACTTCATCTCTGCCCACCACAAAGGCTCGGTAATCGAACAACTCGGCGCCTGTGCTGATAATGATTATTTTGAGAGAGGGCTAGAGCTTGCAATTGAGAGCAGTCGGATTGAGATTGAGCCCGTCGATATCTCGGACTTATTTGCTGTTGAAGTTGATTTCCAGGCCGACCTCGATCGCGCTAACTCCCAAATCAGCTAATCAAATCAAGAACTAATTCAATTCCTCTTATCATCTCTTCGATTTGCATCGTAGGTAGCTCTGGAAATTCAATTGCTTGTTCATTCATTAATGGAAGATGAATAAAGCCGCTCTTTATAGATTTATCTAAGCAATGATGCTGCATCGCATAAAAGATGTGATTACACACAAATGTTCCAGCACTTAAAGATATTGAAGCTGGAATTCTGTTTTCATTTAATTTCTCCACCAAATTTTTTATTGGCAAGGTCGTGAAGTAAGCATCTGGACCGCCCGCCACTGTCTTGGACTCTTTGGGAGAGTTACCCGCGTTATCGGGAATTCGAGCATCATCTAGATTTATCGCAATCCGCTCTGGGGTTATCTCTTTTCTTCCCTCTGCCTGGCCAAGGGCTATAACAACAGTAGGTTTATGTTGATCAATTAATGAAATTAGCTTGAGTGACGCCTCGCCAAATGTGACCGGCAATACTTCTTTTGCTACAAGAGAGCGGTGAGAGATTCTTTTGATGATTTCTTGAGATGGATTGAGCGAAGAATTGTGAAATGGCTCAAATCCAGTGAGCAGAATTCTCTCCATTGGGTTCTTTTCCTCTCAGAAATCTTTGACCTAATTATGGGCTCTCTCAGAGCCCAATGTGAGCAATTTCAGAGATGTTCCCTAGATGCTTCGCTCTCGTAAGGCATAACCAACCAAATTAAAACTAAACACAGTTTAAGAAAGGACGAAACAAAATGAGGAACTATAAGCGCATCGCAGCTGTAGCAACGGCAACCGCGCTCCTCTTTTCGCCCATGTCAGTAGCTAAGGCGGAAGACGAGCCCCTGAAGTCGATGCCTTTAACTGAGGTACTTAACCTCAAGACCGCATCTTTCGATAACAATTTCAATGATTTTGATGTATTTACATCTATCTGGATGGATGTCTGGGGTCAACTTCCAGAGTCCCCAGTCCAAGCGATCTCAAACGGAAACACAGCGCTAACCGCCTTTGTCCCAACTGATCGCGCATTCCAGAGAGTTGTAAAACACCTAACTGGTAAAACTTTCAAGAGCGAGGCTCGTATCGCAAGCGCGGTCATGAGCTTGGGCGCTAAGACGGTCGAGAAAGTAATTCTCTATCACGTCGTAGTCGGAGATCCGATTCTCTCTCCAGCGGCGCTCGCAGCGAATGGCGCAAAGTTAAATGCAGCTTCTGGTGAAACTATCGGGGTCCGTGTAAGCGGTACCACCATCACTCTTGTTGATAAGCATAAGAAGCACACCAATGCAACGGTGATTCTCTCTGCTGTCGACATCAATAAGGGAAATAAGCAGGTTGCTCATGGCATCACTCAGGTAATGCTTCCAACCTTGTAGTTGAAGAAGAGTCATTCAGTTCTAAGTAGTACTAGTGATAGCAAAAGTAAGGCCCCCGCACATTGTGGGGGCCTTATTGCTAATCTAGAAACATGGCTCGCGCACTAGTTCTCGTTGTAACCCTAATTCTCGCCATCGTTCCCGCACGCGCATCGGAGATTAAAGTCGCTGGGATTGCGATCGATGTAAAGAGTTTCGATGTGGAATCAACAAAGTCTCTCGGCGGAAATGATCGTGGCCCTGCATTGGCTGTTCTTAGAGATGGAACCGTTCTATTGGGTGGAGGAGCCCGGGGTGGATCTATCTTTACTTGGAATGAAAATAACCAAGAGTTGAAGTTCCTCGGTGAAATGATCTCAAAACGTGAGCGAATTCAAGACTCTCGCTTTGCTATAACTGATATCGCAGTCCTGTCCGAGAACAAAAGTGTTGCGACACTTCTCATCTCATTTCCAAGGCTTGCTCCATCAAGATGTGTTGAAGTTGTCGTTTTTCGTGCTACGTATGACCGTGTTAAGAACTCACTGAAGAAGAATGAGAGGTGGTTTAGAAGTCAGCCCTGTGTTCCTATTTCCGCAGCACAGCACGCAGCCGGCCGAATGGAGGTCATAAGTAATCGTTCGGCTTACTTAACGGTTGGAGATCTAGGTTTTGATGACCTCCCTAATCGCACAAAGCGTGGCGATTTAGGCTCAGTGTTCCAAATCTCCAAAAATAAAGTCACCCGCATTTCACAAGGCCACCGGAATCAACAGGGAATTGTCTTAATTAATGGAAAGGATCTTCTTGTATCTGAACATGGTCCACGTGGTGGCGATGAGATAAATCTTGTCGAACCAGGCATCGATTACGGCTGGCCATTTGTAACTTATGGAGCTCCTTATAGCCAAGGTGATTACGTAATCCCAGGCAAGACTGGAACACATGAAGGGTATAGAGAGCCTTTGAAGCAATGGAATCCATCAATTGCGCCAACTGAGTTAGTTCAAATACCAACTGGAAAGTTCGGTAGGTACTCCGGTGGACTAGCTATGGGAACGCTCCGCCAGGCTTCTCTTGTGTTTATGCGCTATGAGAATGGGAAAGTCTCCGATACTGAAGTCGTAAGCGTTGGCGCTCGAATCCGTGATCTAGAAGTGCTTCCTGATCAACGCCTGATTGCATCGACCGACGATGGTCGAATCATGATTTTTAGTAGTCCGACTAACTAACGCCGACAAACGCGGCGCCGATTACAAGTCCTAACCAGACAATATGAAAAATCGGCATAAACCCAGAAATCCTCTCGATTGCACTCTTCGCATCCTGATCATCAATTGAATTCGATCTAACTCGTAGATTTTCTTGGATAACGCTGGAGAGAATCAAGAAATTACCAAACCAGGCAATCATGCAATAAGGACAGAGGGCGCCGATAACAAAGGTAGTTTGCTGGGCTAGCCAATGTGAAAAGAAAATGGCTAAGAGAGTTCCTAATAGGGCCAACTTCCAGAACCAAGCTGGGAATTGGACATCCCCAAAGAGAGCGACCGCAACAGCGATAAAGATCGCAAATGCAGCAAGCCCAATTAATGAATTGGGAAAGCCAAAAACCTCCGCCTGCTTGGAGAGCATCACGCTTTTACAGTTCAACACCTCATTTATGTTGCAAGAAGGGTTGAATTTTGCATCCTTCAAGATCTTTATCTTGTCGACAGTAAGTAAGAACGACGCAATAAATCCGCTAACAGCACCAAAGAGCATAAACGAAGCGGTAAAGCGGCGATCGGCAAGGAAGTTCATAGTTAGCGAATTCTACCTAAGTTGTTAGAGCGCGCTCGTTGCGAGAACTCCACCAAAGATCTGCCAAGCAAGGGCAGATTTTGCGATGAAAGAGAGCGTTATATAGGTGCGCTCACCCACAAGATAGTCAGCAAATCTTCCGATCTTCTTGTATTGCAACCATTGAACTAGCGCAAAAGAGTTGAAGAAAATGAATAGTGAGAATACGAC
>VERH01000059.1 GCA_018882735.1 Candidatus Nanopelagicaceae bacterium | reverse complement strand
ACCATTCGTAATGTTCGAAGTGACTGCGACTTTCGTGTTTTCGGGAGAGTAATTGATGGCATTCTCAACCGGGTTATGTACCGCGGCAATCAATTGCTCGCGATCGCCAATCACAGTTGCATCCTGAATAATTCCAATCTCCACTTCAATCCGGCGAGACTCAGCGCTAACTTGAGCTTGATTTACCGCTTCGCGAATTACATCGCCAATCTCCAATGGAAATGCTTTTTGGAGCGGATCGCTACTTTGTAACCTAGAGAGATCAATGATTTCTTGAACCAGATCGGTCAAACGCTTTGCCTCGCTCTGCATCTTTGTGGCAAACCGAACTACTTCTTCTGGTTGATTCTTAGCGCCCAAAATCGCCTCGCTTAGTAGTCCGAGCGCACCGATTGGCGTCTTCAATTCATGCGAGACATTTGCTACAAAATCTCGACGGACCGCATCAATACGACGAGCTTCACTCTCATCAGAAATCAGAACCAGAATTAATCCATCCTCAGTAAGGGGCGTTGCGGACACTTTCAATTCACGTTTTCCCTGTCCGATCGGACCACGTGCAATTTCAATCGAACCACGACGACCAGAGTTGCTACGCCTTACGCCACGAATCAACGCAATCAGGTCTTCGCTTGTGATCCGCCCATCTTTTACAACACCGAAGTTTGCGAGCCCTTCACTCTGATGAAGAATTACTTCACCAGGAAGAACCAATAGTGATTCAGTTTCAAGTGAATCAAGGGCTCGAGTTAGTAATTCTGGGATCTCAAGACGCTCATCTAAATCGCTGGCATCTTTACGGAACCTCATGGCTCAATGGTACGAAAATCCATTGGGGCGGTCACTTCTGGGCCAGTGACACTAGGCGCTTTACCGGTTGTTCACCTCAAGGCTATCCCTGGTTCACCGAGAAATTGATGAGGAAATGACTAATCAGGTCTTGAGCAATTACTCTTACGCCTGTGAATTGGTTACGAAGCGCATTTCAGGATGAATTAGATGGCGTTACTGCAACGTTAGTTGAGCTCTCCTCGATTGTCTCCCAGGCAATTGATAAAGCAACACATGCCTTGCTCACTGCAAATCTTGCTGAAGCCGAAGAAGTTATCGCCGCTGATGATCGCGTTGATAATCTCCAACATGACCTTGATGCTCGAATCATCGACATAATCGCTCGCCAACAACCAGTCGCATCTGATCTACGTGCGCTTGTAACAGCTTTGCGAATGAGCGCTGATCTTGAACGGATGGGCGATATGGCTCATCACGTCGCAAAGATCACTCGCCTCCGCCACCCTGGTGCCGCAGTCCCTTCCGAGTTGTTACTAACCATCGAAGAGATGGGCAAAGTTGCAAAGTTAATTTCCGAAAAGGCCGGTTTAGTCATTAATTCGCGCGATATCGATAAAGCACTTGAATTAGAGCGCGATGATGATGAGATGGATAAGTTGCACCGCAAACTCTTCACCACACTTCTTGATGATAAGTGGGCGCATGGAACTGAGTCCGCAATCGATATAACCCTTATCGGTCGCTACTACGAACGTTTCGCCGATCACGCCGTCTCGGTCGCACGCCGCGTCTACTTCTTGGTTACCGGCAAATACTCAAATCAGTAATTACTTCTTACCCTGATTTGCTACCGCTTTAATCGCCTCGGCTGCTGCGGCTGGATCTAGATACTCGCCCGCTTTAGTTGGCTTTAGATTTGCATCCAATACGTAGTGCAACGGAATTCCAGTCGGGATATTAAGTTCAGCAATCTCGCCATCGGAGATCCCATCGAGGTGCTTCACAAGCGCCCGCAACGAGTTACCGTGAGCGGCCACAAGAACTGTCGCCCCTGCTTTTAAGTCCGGAACGATTGCGCTCTCCCAATAAGGAAGCATGCGCGCTACAACATCTTTTAAACACTCCGATTTAGGCATCTCATTACCAAGATCCAAATAGCGTGGATCTTGTGCTTGTGAGTATGGATCATCATCGCTAATCGCAGGTGGTGGAACATCGTAGGAACGGCGCCATAACTTGAATTGTTCTTCGCCATAAGTAGCAAGGGTCTGGGCTTTATCTTTTCCTTGTAGAGCACCGTAATGACGTTCATTTAATCGCCACGAACGACGAACTGGAATCCAATGGCGATCACATGCATCAAGGGCAAAGTTCGCGGTCTGGATCGCTCGACGAAGAAGTGAGGTATGAACTAGATCCGGAAGCAAGCCTCGTTCTTTGAGAAGCTCACCGCCCCGCTTTGCTTCTTGCTCACCTTTTGCCGAAAGCTTCACATCAACCCAGCCAGTAAATAGATTCTTAGCGTTCCATTCGCTCTCGCCATGGCGAAGCAGGATTAGGTTGAACATGGCGTAATTCTATTTACTTACCTATTACTGAACCAAATGCTCAAAGGCTTTGAGGTTGGAGAGTGATTCTCCTCGTGAGACCCGCCAGGCCCACTCACGTCTAATCGCATTTGAGAAGCCCAACTCAAGTAGTGGATTAAATGAAGAATCTGAGTATTGCAAGACCGCGCCAATGACTCGATCTAACTCTTGCTCAGTAATTGAGTTAAAGGGCAGCCTTCCAACTAGATAAATATCGCCCAACTCATTTATCGCAAAAGCGACGCAATACATCGTGGCATTCTTCTTAAGCAACCACTCATGAACCGCTTCCACATTCTCATCTGGTTTACGGATGATGAAGGCGTTGATACTTACTGAGTGATCACCGACAACTAACGCACAATGTGTCTCAAGCTTTCGCTCTCCTGGGAGAGTTAGAAGAAATGTCGAATCACTTCGCTCATTATCAATATCGTGGGATTGAAGAAACTCCTCGATGGTGGCGAGGGCCATTGCTCTCGTACTCATCAGACCACGCTTAGTTTTGCCGAAGTTCCCTTGGAGAGCACTTGGTCATAGACATCCAAGATTCCGCGCGCTGTTGCATCCCATCCGAAGTGCGATGCGTGATTGACCGCTCCCATAGAGAGAACAACTCGTCGTTGTGGCTCCATGAGTAAGCGCATTAGCGTTGCTGACCAGGCCTTTGGATTATGGCCATCTACCAGCACGCCGGAGATTCCATCCGCCACCGCAGCGCGAAGACCGCCAACAGCTGTTGCAACTACTGGAGTTCCACAGGCTTGGGCTTCTAGCGCAACTAGTCCGAATGATTCTGAATAAGAAGGGACAGTTACAAGATCTGCGGCGCGATACCAATCCGAAAGTTCTTCATGTGGAACCGGAGGAACGAATTGGACGATGTCTCTAACTCCGAGGAACTTAGCGAGCCCCTCTAACCGTTCAGGTTCACTCGAACCATTTCCAGACGGTCCGCCCATGATGACTGCCCGTAATTTGCTCCGCAACATCGGAGTGTGTTGCACCATCTCCGCAACAGCGCGAATTAGAACCTCAGGTCCCTTATGGGGCTGGATTCTTCCGACAAAGAGCAACATCAAGTGATCTTGGGAGATATTTAGCTTCTCGCGCGCGCTCTTCTTGCCGCCATTTACTTTATAAGTCCGGAGATCAACGCCCGGTGATACAACGAAAACATTGTCAGGGCATGCGTCATAGAGAGATACCAAGCTCGCAGCCTCAGATGCAGTATTAGCAATCAACGCTGAAGATGCCTTAACC
>VERH01000028.1 GCA_018882735.1 Candidatus Nanopelagicaceae bacterium | reverse complement strand
GCCTTACCCATCTCGTCAAAAGAGGGCTGCCAATTCAGTTCGAAATTTCCGTGCCCGACCACATGCAGAATCTAGATTGACCCTCCGACAATTCCGATAACCTCGCCGGATGACGACCGCCGGCGCCCCAGCAGGTTGGCTCGCTGACTACTCCGTAGATTCGGGCGGCGATGTCGGAGCGCTACTACTTCACGGTTTCACCGGTTCGCCAGCTTCCATGCGCCCTTGGGCTCATTTCCTTCAGGAACGAAGTATCGCTGTTCGAGTTCCTCGGATTCCGGGCCATGGAACTAAGTGGCAGGATTTAAATAAAGTTAAATGGGAAAGTTGGCCGGAGCGAGCCGAACGTGACTTAGAAGAATTGCTTTCAAAATATAGAAAGGTCTTTATCTTTGGATTGTCAATGGGGGGAGCAAACACCCTCCATCTTGCTGCAAAACACTCCGCACGATTGAGTGGAATCGTTCTTGTGAATCCAATGATTCACATCCCAGATCCAACTATTAAATTCATAGAGATAATCAAACACATCACCCCGAAGCGACCCTCGGTTGGTGATGACATAAAGAAGCCCGGTGTTACTGAGTGGGGCTATGACGCGCTTCCCATGAAGGGAGTTGCCCAACTACACAAGTTCTTAAAGGCAACGAGAAAGATTCTTCCGAAGGTCCAGGCTCCCACCTTGCTATTTCACAGCACCGAAGATCACGTACTCCCGGTTTCTAATACCGAAATTATTATGAATGAGATTGGCTCTAAAGATAAGGCAAGAATTGAATTAGGGAACTCTTATCACGTAGCAACTTTGGACTTTGACGCTGAAACCATCTTTGAGAATTCACACCGCTTTATAGTGGAGAAATCCAAGTGATCGAAAATCCCTTTCTATCTCGCTCCACCTTGCCATACGAGATTCCGCCGTTCGCAGAAATCACGGAAGATCACTACCTAGATGCTTTTTACGCCGGAACTGCCGAGCAGCTGGCGGAGGTTGAAGCAATTCTTGCTACTGAAGAGATAACTTTTGAGAACACCGTCGTAGCCCTTGAGAAGAGTGGCCAGACCCTAAATCGAGTGCTCAACGTTTTTTACAACAAGTCATCAAGTGATACCAATGATCGAATTGATGAAATTGAGGCGGAGATCGCCCCTAAGTTGGCAGCCCACATAGATGCTATCCGGCTCAATCCTGCTCTCTTCACTCGCATCAAGAAATTGGTTGAGTTGAACCCTACTTTGGATGATGAAAGCGCCTGGTTGCTAAAGCGGTATTACAAAGACTTATTTCAAGCCGGCGCAGCTCTTGATGCTTCAGCTAGGGAAAAGGTCAAGAAGATTAATGAAGAACTGTCTTCACTGGAGACCCAATTCAGCAAGAACCTCTTGGCCGATACAAATGACTTAGCAGTCTTTGCCGATGATGTAAAAGAATTAGAGGGTTTGAGTGCAAATGAAATTGCTGCTTGCAAGGCGGCCGCGGAGGCTCGAGGCGTCCAGGATAAATGGATGATTGGCATGGTCAACTTCACGGGCCACCCAAACCTAGCCTCTCTTAAGAACCGGGCTTTGCGAGAACGGATTATGCGCAACTCACTTATAAAGGGAATGCGCGGAAATGATTTTGATACTCGGAAAATTTTGCTTCGCATGGCACAACTTCGAGCCGACCGGGCAAAACTCTTTGGATTGAACTCACATGCCGAATATGTTCTCCCGGAGCAAACCGCAAATCATCCCGATCGAGTACATGAAATGCTCCGCAAGATCGCTCCCGCAGCTGTTGCAAATGCGAGACGCGAAGCTTTGGAGATTGAGAAAGTTATAGCCCAAAACGGCAAACATGAACTCGCTAGTTGGGATTGGCTCTATTACACCGAGAGGGTGAGAGTTGAAAAATACGAGTTAGATGCAACGGCAATGCGCCCCTATTTTGAATTAGAGAGCGTGCTTCATAAGGGAGTTTTTTTCGCCGCTGAAAAGCTATATGGGATGACATTCAAGGAGCGCCCAGATCTCGTCACTTATCACCCAGAAGCTCGTGCCTTTGAAGTATTTAATGAAGATGGAAGTTCAATTGGCCTTTATATTGGCGATTACTACACGAGAGACTCGAAACGCGGCGGCGCCTGGATGAACTCTTTAGTAGACCAGAACCATTTACTGGGACAGAAACCAGTCGTAGTTAACAATATGAATATTCCTAAACCTCCCGCCGGCGAACCCACTCTTCTCACCTATGATGAAACAACGACGCTCTTCCACGAATTCGGACATGCAATTCATGGCTTGTTATCTAACGTTAAATATCCGCGCTTTTCCGGAACTAGCGTTCAACGCGACTTCGTTGAATTCCCCTCGCAAGTAAATGAGATGTGGATTCTCTGGCCAGAAGTTCTCGATAACTACGCGCGACATTTCGAAACGGGGGAGCGATTACCTCAAGCTTGGGTAGATAAATTAAATGAATCATCGACATTCAATGAAGGCTTCGCCACCACAAGTTATCTTGCAGCAGCAGTTTTGGATCTAGCTTGGCACTCACTTTCGGATCTAAGTGATGTTAAAGACGTTGAGGAGTTTGAGAAGAAAGCAATCGCAGATTACGGCCTTGATTTCGCCCCTGTCCCAACCCGTTACCGCTCTACCTATTTCTCGCACATATTTGCTGGTGGATATTCCGCTGGTTACTACGGATATATATGGAGTGAAGTCCTAGACGCAGACACTGTTGAATGGTTCAAGAGTAATGGCGGCCTTACTCGGGCCAACGGTGATCACTTCCGCAATTCGCTCATGAGTCGCGGCGGATCTGTTGATTCAATGCAGATGTTCCGAAACTTCCGGGGACGCGATGCTGACATCGAGCCACTTCTTCGTAGACGCGGATTGAAATAGGGAATTACGAATGCTAGAAGCGATCTTTTTAGGGATAGTTCAGGGCTTGACCGAGTTTCTTCCAATTTCATCAAGTGCGCATGTCCGTGTATTTGGTGAGTTTCTCCCATCTGGAAGTGATCCCGGGGCTACCTTCACTGCCATCATGCAAATCGGTACCGAGATTGCTGTACTTATCTACTTTAGAGGCGACCTGGTTCGAATCTTGAAAGCTGTACTTCGTTTTGTCCTTAGAAAGCCAATTGAGACGGGAAGCCCTGAGGAACAAAGTGCTCGCCTCGGAGGTCTGATACTTCTAGGTTCTATCCCAATCTTTGTTCTGGGTTATCTAGGCCAGAGCTACATCAGAGAGAACTTCCGATCGCTCTGGTTGATTAGTTTCACACTTATATTCTTTGGCATCGCTCTCGGATTGATTGATCACTATGGCAAGCGCTTAAGAAACTTGGATGATCTAAATCGTAGAGATGGTGTGATTTACGGATTGGCCCAATCCCTTGCGCTAGTTCCTGGGGTTTCGCGCTCTGGCGCAACAATCGCTATGGGACGTTTCTTGGGCTACAAACGAGAGGCCGCGCTTCGTTACTCGTTTTTGTTAGCTATACCTGCGGTTCTAGGTAGCGGAAGTTATGAATTGTTGAATTCTTTCAGTGAACCAACAAATAATTTCAGCGGTCTTGAGACGGCAGCCGCAACGCTAGTGGCGTTTATAGTCGGCTATATTGTTATTGCCTGGCTAATGAAGTTTGTGCAGACTCGAAGCTTCATGCCCTTTGTCATCTATCGGATATTCCTAGGAATTTTGATAATCGTGCTGTTGCAGACAGGATTGATAAGCGCATAACGAGAATTTCGCTTGATTAATGAGTGTGGACGATACTGGGATCGAACCAGTGACCCCTTCCATGTCAAGGAAGTGCGCTACCGCTGCGCTAATCGTCCGTATTTAGTTTTTAAGCTTCGGTGAAAACTTATCGAGGTGGAGACGGGATTTGAACCCGTGTAGCGGGATTTGCAGTCCCGAGCCTCGCCTCTCGGCCACTCCACCAAATCGCTAGCTATCTCTAACTCGTCAAACTCCTCTAATCGAGCGGACGACGGGGGTCGAACCCGCGACCTGAACCTTGGCAAGGTTCCGCGCTACCAACTGCGCTACGTCCGCAAAACTTGATCTCGCCACCTACTGGCACCGACGATCAAGGAGGGGAAATCTATCCTAGATTTAGAGGGCTTCCCAAATGTATGAAGAAATCTAGAGGCGGTGGAGTGTGGAACGGTTCTGGATGGGCGGCATCCAAGGCGAAAACCTCCAGGAAATTCGAAGCGACCTTGAAGCTATAAATGAACCAGGTTTCTGGTCTATCGCCGGTTCATTTGAAGGAAGCTGGACACTGGCCCGATTTAAAGATGTTGCGAAAAAGGAGTTTGTAAGCGAAGGAAGAGATTTAAGGGCAGGACAGTGGCGTTCATCCAAAACACGAGATGAATATAAAAATTATGTTGAAATGATTCGATCGATGATTGCCGCAGGTGAGGTCTACCAAGTCAATGCCTGTCGAATCTTGCGTGCAAAGATTCTCGAAGAAGGAAATCTATCGGGTCTATTCAGTCGAATTCTTTCCCAGAATCCCGCCCCTTTTGCGGGCTACCTCTCGTTGCCAGATCTGGAGATTGCTTCCGCATCTCCGGAGCGTTTTATTTCTAAGGATGGGAATCGAATCATCTCAAGTCCGATAAAGGGAACTTCAGCAACAAGTGAATTTCTTGCGAAAGATAGAGCTGAAAATCTAATGATTGTAGATCTGATTAGAAATGATCTGGGAAGAATTTGTGAGACTGGAACTGTTGCCACTCCGAGATTACTTGCGACTGAAAAGCATCCGGGTCTATTCCACTTAGTCTCTGACGTAAGCGGCTCCCTAAAGAAGGAGATTGCACTCTCGGAGGCAATTACTGAAGTAATGCCGCCTGGCTCAATAAGCGGAGCTCCGAAGTCGAGTGCGCTTCGAATAATAAAATCTAATGAAGGAGAGCGCGGACCATACTGCGGCGTCTTTGGATGGTCGGACGGCAATCGAATGGAGTTGAGCGTGGGAATCAGGCTCTTCTGGCGTAGCAAAGATGAGATTAAATTTGGCACGGGCGCAGGCATTACCTGGGACAGTGATCCAGAATCTGAGTGGGAGGAGACCGAGCTAAAGGCGCGCCGCCTTATCTCTCTTACCCAATGATTTTCTTCAATGGTGAACCATCGCAAAGTTCAGAATTAAGCGATGCAATGCTTCTCGGCGATGGCGTCTTTGAAACCCTGAGGAGTTATGGGGGCAGACTCTTCGCCCTTGACTCGCACCTCGAGCGGCTCGAATTGGGATTGGCCGATTTAGGGAGAGCGCCTTCTTTCTCCTACCAGCGCGAAAAAGTTATCAAGGGGATCGAGCGGATTTTGGAATTCGATGAGTTCCCAAATGGCGCACTTAGAATCTCTTTCTACTCCGATGGGAATTGGGTTCTCTCCCATAAAGAGTACTTACCCCCGAGTAAGGCTCTGTCTTGCACAATCTTCAAGGGCGGCCATGAGCGGCTCGACTACAAGAGCAGCTCTTACTCAATGCGATTACGCGCACGACGCGAAGCCGAAAAATTGGGATTTGATGATGCAATTTTTACCCAGGAGAGTGGGGAGGTAAGTGAGCTTTCAACTTCTAACCTGATTGCGCTGATAGACGGCCGTTGGATAACTCCACGAAGAGAAAGTGGTGCATTGCCGGGGGTTACTCGCAAAACGCTGATTGATAACTTCGGGGTCAAGGAGGAGAAATTCGATAGAACTACTTTGCTCGGGGCAGACTCCCTTGGGGCAATCTCCAGCTTGCGGGAGATTCAATCCATTAAGGCAATTGACGGAAAAGACACCCCAAGTTCTAACCGGTTTCGTGAACTTCAAGAGAGTTTTCATAGTTGGATTTTGGGTAACCTTTCCCTATGAACTTCCGCCAGCAAATCAAATCGAACCCTTATGGATCGCTCGTTTGGCGAGTTTTCATTGGAGTCGTTGGTGGACTAATCACAATTATCGGAACAATTTTCTTATTTGCTCCAGGACCTGGACTTCTAGTGCTTCTCGCTGGTCTTGGTATTTTGGCTACGGAATACGCGTGGGCCGCAAATGCGATTCGTAAGACAAAGTCAATCGCCCAATCCACCTCAGAGAAATTCCATATTCCACTCTGGGTCAAATACCTGCTAATTGCAGGCGGAGCGCTCTTTTCTATCGTGCTGTTGGTAATTCTTTACGCTTGATTTATCGCCACTTTGGTAGCCTCGCTTCGTGAGTAGCTCCGCGGGTCCCATTTCTATTTCAATCACTCTTGATGGAGTGGCTAGGAACGTTTCATCCGAACTAAAGGTGACCCAAGTTTGCGAAGAGGTTTACCCCGATGCCCTAAAGCCAGGGCCAAGTGCCATCGTGGTCTGTCGGATAAATGGAGTACTAAAGGATCTTTGGAGTCCGCTTTCTGAAGGCGATGTTGTTGAAACAATCAAGATTGATAGCGAAGAAGGCTTAAACGTCCTTAGACATTCAACTGCCCACGTTCTCGCTCAAAGCGTCCAGAATCTATTCGCCCAAACTCGCCTGGGTATCGGTCCACCTATAACTGATGGTTTCTATTATGACTTTGATCCGGAGCGCGCATTTACGCCAGAAGATCTCGAAAAGCTCGAGAGTGGAATGCGCAAGATAATAAAAGAGGGTCAGAGATTTAAGCGCAGAGTCGTGAGTGAGAGCGAGGCGCTCGATGAGCTCAAGAATGAGAAGTACAAGTGCGAGTTGATTAAATTGAAGAGTGAGGATGTTGCCGAAGGCGCATCGGTTGAAATAGGCGCTGGGGAACTAACTATTTACGACAACTTAGGTCGCGATGGAAAGGCTGTTTGGAGTGACCTTTGTAGGGGGCCACATCTACCATCAACTAAGTACATATCGGCTTTCAAACTCATGCGTTCTGCAGGTGCCTATTGGCGCGGATCTGAGAAGAATCCGATGCTGCAGAGAATTTATGGAACTGCTTGGCCTTCCCAAGAAGCTCTCGATAATTATTTGAATCTCTTGGCAGAAGCAGAAAAACGAGATCATCGCAGACTCGGTTCCGAGCTAGATCTATTCTCATTCCCTGACGAGATAGGTTCGGGCTTGGCGGTTTTTCATCCTAAAGGCGGAATCATCCGCATGGCGATGGAGGAGTACTCAAGAAAGCGTCATGTCGAAGAGGGTTATGAATTTGTCTACTCACCTCACTTAACTAAAGCAGCGCTCTTTGAGAAATCGGGGCATCTTGATTGGTACTCCGAGGGTATGTATCCGCCGATGGTGATGGATGAAGAGCACCATGCCGATGGCACGCTAAAGCGCGCTGGCCAGAAGTACTACATGAAACCAATGAACTGTCCGTTTCACAATCTAATTTTCGCCTCCCGGGGTCGTTCTTATAGAGAGCTACCACTAAGACTTTTTGAATTTGGAACTGTTTATCGTTACGAGAAATCGGGGGTCATCCATGGAATTACCCGCGCTCGCGGGTTTACCCAAGATGATGCGCATATTTATTGCACACCCGATCAGATGGCAGATGAATTAGACAGTCTCTTAACTTTCGTTCTCAATCTACTTCGCGACTACGGCCTACAAGATTTCTATCTGGAGCTATCGACAAAGAATGAAGAGAAGTTCATAGGCTCAGATCAAGATTGGGAACGTGCGACTGAGACGCTCCGCAAAGCCGCGGAGAAGCAGGATTTAGAGCTCGTGCTTGATAAAGGCGGCGCTGCTTTCTACGGACCTAAGGTAAGTGTGCAAGCAAAGGATGCAATTGGAAGAACTTGGCAGATGTCGACTATCCAAGTCGATTTCCAACTCCCACAGAGATTCGAATTAGAGTATCAAGCCTCAGACGGTTCAAGGCAGCGACCCGTAATGATTCATAGAGCGCTCTTCGGTTCCATTGAACGATTCTTTGGCGTTTTAACTGAGCATTACGCCGGCGCTTTCCCGCCCTGGCTAGCGCCAGTACAAGTTCGAGGCATCCCGGTAGCCGAAGCATTTGTACCGTATCTCGCCGAAGTTATTAAGGAGATGAAGCGAGCGGGTATACGTGCAGAGCTTGATGCATCTGATGATCGTATGCAGAAAAAGATTCGTAACGCTCAAGCTGAAAAGATTCCATTTATGTTGATTGCCGGTGAGGAAGACCAGAAATCTGGCGCTGTCTCATTCCGGTTCCGTAATGGCGAACAGCGAAATGGCGTGCCGATCAAAGATGCAATAGCGCTAGTTCAAAGAGTCGTTTTAGAGCGAACTCAAGTTTAAAAGGTTATTCGATGACCGAAGATGCCCTTGATGGAGTTGGAATCCCAGACCGTTGGCAACGTCTCTGGGCGCCACATCGCATGGCCTATCTTTCCGGAGAAAACCGACCACTTAAAGGAAATGAAGTTGCTTGTCCCTTCTGCGAAATTCCAAAGGGAGAAGATGAGAATTCATTAATTGTCTATCGAGGGAAATTAGCTTATGCGGTACTCAATCTATACCCGTATAACCCAGGACATCTTCTTATCTGCACATTTAGACATGTCGCTGATCTAACAGAGGTCTCCGAGGAAGAACGAGAGGAGATTTTTCGACTTACTTCGGATGCGATGCGAGTCATTAGAGAGGTATCTAAGCCCGCCGGTTTTAACCTGGGAATGAACCAGGGAGCAGTCTCAGGCGCAGGAGTCGCCGAACACATCCACCAGCATGTGATTCCAAGGTGGTCGGGGGATGCAAACTTCATGCCTTTGATTGGTCAAACTAAGGTTCTTCCAAAGTTACTAAGTGAGACTCGCGCAGAATTAGCTAACGCTTGGAGAGCGCTTCAATAGCCATATTTAATTCTGGGATACCAAAAGATTTCTCGCTACCTATTGGAATTGCGATGGCGAATATTCCCTGAAAGAAGCCATCTTCACCCAACTCTTTATAGAGCTGCAGGTACTCAACTTGGAAATCCGCGATTAAATCAATCAGTTCATTATCGGCCGAGAAGCGATTGCTTTCGGCGCCCGAATAGTCATGCACAAGATTATCTTCAAGAGAGATGAGCGCCGTTGGCTGACCTAGATCGTCATGGAGAACAAGATAAGGGGTTGCGAATTGCTCTAGTACGCGATTGCCGATCAAGACTATGTCATCGAAATCAGATTCAGAAAACTCAATACCTTGCACAATCATGACCCGCGGGAATTGTCGATCTTGAAAGTGTTGCCAGAGCTCAATCATCTCCTTCGAGATTCCACTTCTAGCATCGACCAACAACGCAAAGAGATCAACGGTCTCCAAAGAGTCTAATTTGGAGAGTGGAATAGGTAGTGCCATAACCTCCACTTTGGCCTTTAGGGCGGTAAGGGTATGAGCCGGCTTTACATCGGGATGATGTGCGAGGAATAGCTGAATCTGTGGCTCACTCATGTAGAGAGCCTACGATGTATCCAATGATTCAGAGACGCTTTAAAGCTCCCGTTACGGCCTTCATCACTCCGATATGCCGGGCGCTGCTTCGCATCGGATTTAGCGCTAACGCGATCACAGTTATCGGTGCGGCTGGTGTAACTATCTCATCTATCTACTTCTTTGCAAGAGGGGAATTCTTTCTTGGAACGTTGCTGGTTTCTTTCTTTGTCTTGAGCGATCTTTTCGATGGAACGATGGCTCGCATTTCTAAAACTGATGGAACCCGCTGGGGCGCTTTGTTGGATTCAACTCTTGATCGAATCAGCGATGCAGCTATCGCAATCGGGATCTGGATCTATCTTTTCAATGAAGGTTCTGATCTTCACATCGTGGCAATGGTCGCCCTATTTCTCGGTGGCCTGATTCCATACATCAGAGCAAAGGCCGAAAGTCTTGGAATCGAATGCTCAGTTGGTCTGGCTGAAAGGCCTGAACGTCTAATAATCCTCCTAGTCGGAACGGGTCTTTACGGTCTGGGGGTTGATCTCGCTTTAGGGTTCTCGCTCTGGCTTCTTGTATTAATAAGTTGTATCACCGTAATTCAGCGAATGAAGGTTGTGCGTCAAGCGTGAAGGCCATTCAAGACTTCATCACTTATCTTATTTACAGCGCGCTCTGGAGGTTAGTGAGGTTCCTGCCAGAGAAAACTGCGTATTCGATGTTCGAGGGAATAGCAAAACGCTCCTACCGCAAAAATGGAAAGCGAATCAAGCGACTGAGGGAGAATTACAGGCAAGTTTTTCCCTCTCATGATGGCCCTCAATTAGAGGCCCTTGTGCAGGATGGAATATCAAACGCGATGCGCTATTGGTGCGACACATTCCGTATTTCAGATTGGACCGAAAAGAGAGTTGCAACTACGGTCACCACGGAGAATAACGAACTTTTTCTTAACTCAGTTGAGAGCGGAAAGGGTGTAATCATCGCCCTTCCTCATGCCGGAAACTGGGATCACGCTGGCCTCTATTACTGCTCGCAAGGAATTAAGGTTCACACAGTCGCTGAACACTTGCGACCAGAACGCCTATTTCGCAAGTTTCTTGCCCATAGAGAGCGCATGGGTATGAAGGTATTAGACCTTGATGAAAGAGTTACGGATCAGCTAAAAACATTCTTGCTCGAAGGCAAACTCGTTGCCCTCGTTGCAGACCGTGATTTATCGCGCTCTGGAGTAGACGTGGAGTTTTTTGGTGCAAATGCCCGAATGCCTGCGGGGCCGGCGCTATTGGCATTAAAGACTGAAGCGAACTTGATTACGGCTTATGTTTCATTTACTGAAATCGGTATCAACATCAAGTTCAGTGGACCTTTTGTTGTGCGTAGAAATCAAAATGAAAGCGAGGAGATTCAACGGTTAACTCAAGAGCTTGCGAATCAGTTTGCCCTAGACATAAAGCGCAATCCATCGTCTTGGCATATGCAGCAACGGATATTCGTAGATAGAAAGAGTAAGTAAGTGAGAATCGGAATGGTCTCACCATACGCTTGGGATGTTCCAGGCGGTGTTCAGGCACATATAAATGATCTCGCACATCATTTTCTTGCCGAGGGGCATGAGATATCAGTCTTGGCGCCGGCGGTTGATGAAAGTTCTATAAATGAAGAGTTTGTCGTCTCAGCGGGTAGGCCGGTCGCAATCCCATATAACGGAGCAGTAGCGCGCGTGCTTTTTGGACCGGTAGCTGCAACGCGAGTTCGCCAATGGATCGCCCGAAATGAGTTTGATGTCATACATTTACATGAGCCGGCGATTCCATCACTCTCACTTCTGGCTTGCTCAATCGCTGAAGGGCCGATGGTGGGAACATTTCATGTAGCCGCCCCGCGGCAGAAAGTTGCATTTGCAATCGCACCGTTGCTAGAACCGGTAATTGAGAAATTAAGGGCGCGAATAGCGGTAAGTGAAGTCGCCCGCGAAACTCTCACAATTCATCTAGATACCGATGCTGTGGTAATTCCCAACGGAATTGATACGTCATTTTTCGCTTCTGCCAAGGTAAATCCAGAATGGAAGCGAGAGTTCACGATCGGATTCCTTGGGCGTTTTTCCGAACCTCGAAAGGGGTTAAGCATTCTCATGGAGGCAGTGCCGAATCTGACGCGGGCTATCCCCAACCTTCGAATTCTGATCGCCGGACCGGGGGAGGGGTTGGAAGTAATGCAATCCCTTAATCCAAACCTTCGAAATCGAATCGAATTTCTGGGCCGACTCAGCGAAGAAGAGAAGGCAAGTTTTCTGAAATCCGTTGATCTTTACGTAGCTCCAAATACTGGCGGCGAGTCCTTTGGAATTATTCTCGCCGAAGCCATGGCAGCGGGGGCTGCGATAGTGGCGAGTGATCTTCCCGCTTTTGAGAGCGTTTTAGGAAAGGGCAAATACGGGGTCACGTTCACAAATGGTGAGTCAAATGATCTAGCTAAACAAATTATCAAGATTGCGAAAAATCCGGGCGCCATGGCTTCGCTCCGCGAAGATGCCGCAATAGGCGCAAAGAGATTTGATTGGAGCGCAGTTGGGCCAGAAATCATGAACGTATATCTGCACGCGAAGGGTGATTCTGAAAAAGTTACCGTCGGTTCAGAACCACGAACCTGGCTGCGATTTCTAAATCGAGAAGATAAAGGTGATCTAAATTGAGTGAATTTATTATCGGACTACTTATCGCGCTAATTTTTATCTGGTACTTAACATTCTCAGCAAATAGGTTGGATCGACTCCATCATCGGGTTGAAACTTCTTGGGCAAATCTCGATTCAATTCTCCAGCGGCGTGCTGCGCTGGCGAGTGATATTGCGCATCTGAAGGAGGTAGACCCCGCGACTAATCTTTTACTGACATCAGCTGCGCATCAGGCTCGCGAAGCAGAGATCTCCGGGCGAAGTGAAGCCGAGAGTGGACTCTCCGAAGCGCTGAAGCTCCTCCGTTCAGAGAGCGATATACCTGAGATTTATCCGGAAATCTTTGGCGAACTGGATTCAATCACTGATCGCTTACGGACCGCGATTGCAATCCATCAAGAGTCGGTTACTGCTACCCGTAAACGACGAGAAAAACTCTTATTCCGTGCCTTCCGTCTCGCCGGCAGAGCTCCGCTTCCCGTTACCTACCCATTTGAAGATGATCTCCTTTAAGACACTCAAGATTTCACTTATCTCACTAACAACTTCAGCAATTCTCGCTGGTTGTTCGTTATCGAGCTTGCCATTTATAGAGTCTGCTCCAGAGCCCGAAAGAAATGTTCTCACTGGAGAAGTCGGCAGCAATGGAAAAGTGATTGCGGTGAAGTTTGACGATACTCGCGCAGCCCATCCCCAAGAAGGAGTTGAGAACGCCGACGTTGTGATCATCACCCAGGTTGAAGCTGGATTGACGAGATTAATGGGAATCTACAGCTCGAATTATCCTGAGCAAGTTGGTCCAGTTCGATCAGCGCGAATTTCAGATATAGACATATTGGCCCAATACGGTCGAGTTGGTTTCATGTTTAGCGGCGCCCAAAGCAAGTTGCGCCCAGTAGTAGCAGCCGCAAATCTCGAGAACTTAAGTGCGGAACGGAATCCACCCTCAATCTATTTCAATGATCCAGAGAGAATTGCTCCTTATGCAATGATGGTACGAATTCCACTTCTTTTGGCCAAGGCCGAAAATGTTGACGTCGTAAAAACTGTGGGCTGGTCACATGGAGAATTAAGTGAACTGGCTTTACCAGTATCGCGAGTGAAAGTGAATTGGCCAAATGCATCTTATGAAGCGATCTGGAGCAAAGAAGAACAACGCTTTCTATTGAACTTTGATCGCGAGCCTAATTTTGCGAAATCTGGATTACGGCTTGGTTCTAACAATCTCATAATCCAACTCGCCGAGATTAAACCTTCAGAGTACGGCGATAAATTTGGCGGAGTGACTCCGAAGACCAATGTAATTGGGGCTGGCACGGCGTTCTTGCTAAGAGATGGAACTATCACTCCAATGAATTGGAACCGCGAGAGTGCAACATCCCCAACGAGTTGGACCTTGGAAAATGGGGAACCGGCATACTTTGCAACCGGCCAGGTCTGGATTTTCCTAACAGATCAGGAACCGGAGATTACGTATCCAGTCCTCGATGAAACCAACGGCAAATAACGCCGAACTCGCCCCTTTCCGAAAATTAAGTAGAATCCGGCCATGGCTGAGAATCATGTAACTGGGACATCGCGCGTAAAGCGGGGAATGGCCGAGATGCTCAAAGGCGGCGTCATTATGGATGTCGTCAATTCGGAGCAGGCGAAAATCGCCGAAGACTCCGGCGCCGTCGCTGTTATGGCTTTAGAGCGGGTGCCTGCGGATATTCGCGCTCAAGGTGGCGTTGCAAGAATGTCCGATCCCGACATGATCGCTGAAATCCAATCCACCGTCTCAATCCCAGTAATGGCGAAAGCTCGTATTGGACATTTTGTGGAAGCACAAATCCTCCAAGCAATTGGGGTGGATTACATCGACGAATCAGAAGTGCTAACTCCGGCCGATTACACCCATCACATTGATAAGTGGAACTTCACAGTCCCGTTTGTATGCGGCGCAACAAATCTTGGTGAAGCGCTACGTCGAATAAATGAAGGCGCGGCGATGATTCGCTCAAAGGGCGAAGCTGGAACGGGCGATGTCTCAAATGCAACAACGCATATGCGCTCGATCTCAGATGAGATTCGAAAACTCACATCCATGCGTGAAGATGAGTTATATGTTGCAGCAAAGGAGTTACAGGCTCCCTACGATTTAGTTAAAGAGGTAGCTCAAACCGGCAAACTCCCTGTCGTTCTATTCACGGCTGGCGGAATTGCTACTCCCGCCGACGCGGCGATGATGATGCAACTTGGCGCTGATGGGGTATTCGTTGGTTCGGGAATCTTTAAGAGCGGCGATCCGGCAAAGCGCGCTGCTGCGATTGTTAAATCAGTTACCTTCTATAACGACCCTAAGGTTGTTGCTGAACAGTCACGTGGACTTGGAGAAGCGATGGTTGGCATTAATGTCGCTGATATTCCAGTACCACATCGTCTTGCTGAACGGGGCTGGTAAAGACTGTGATTGTTGGAGTCCTAGCGCTCCAAGGCGATGTACGTGAGCACATAAGCGCACTAAGTGATTGTGGAGTCAGAGCGCTTGAAGTTCGAACTTTAACTGAACTTGAGAGTGTGCAAGCCCTAGTTATTCCCGGCGGAGAGTCCACCACAATAAGTAAATTAGCTAGAGCCTTCGGCATTTTCGACGCAATTCAAGAACGCATTAAAACGGGTATGCCCGTTTATGGCTCCTGTGCAGGCTTGATTCTTCTAGCCGACCGCGTGCTCGATGCAATTGTTGGACAAGAGAGTTTTGGCGGACTTGATGTGACCGCGCGGCGTAATGCGTTTGGCCGCCAAGTAGATTCATTTGAAAGTGATATCGAATTTAAGGGAATTACTGGCCCGAAGTTCCGAGCAATCTTTATCCGCGCTCCTTGGATAGAGGATTGCGGTAGAGGCGTTGAGGTTCTGGCTCAGATTGATAATCACCCGGTCGCAGTTCGAAGCGGAAATCTCTTGGCCACTTCCTTTCATCCTGAACTCACCAGAGATAATCGCATACATCGCTACTTCGTCGAGACGATCTGTGTTAATGCTATGAAAGTCGGTGTTTGATGTCTGGCCACTCGAAATGGGCGACCATCAAACGAAAGAAAGCTCTGATTGACTCGAAGCGCTCTAAGGCATTTGCCAAACACATCAAGGCAATCGAAGTTGCAGCTAGAAACGGTGGTGCGGATCCGGCTGGTAATCCAACGCTCTTCGATGCAATAGCGAAGGCAAAGAAGAACTCAGTACCCAGCGATAACATCGACAGAGCACTTAAGCGCGCCTCCGGTGCGGAAGCAGGCGGCGCGAACTACGAAACCATTATGTATGAAGGTTATGGACCAGGTGGGGTGGCATTCCTCATCGAGTGTCTCTCGGATAATCGCAATCGAGTCGCCTCTGATGTGCGAGTAGCTGTGACACGAAACGGTGGCACGATTGCAGATCCGGGCTCGGTCGCTTATATGTTCAATCGCAAGGGCGTGTTAATTGTAAAAAAGCGTCAAGTCAGCAAAGAACTCTCGGAAGACGCTCTATTGGAAGTCGTACTTGATGCTGGAGCTGAAGAAGTAATTGACTTGGGGGAGAACTTTGAAATCGTCACAGCTCCCACCGAACTCTCTAGTGCGCGGGATGCGCTGAAAGGCGCTGGTCTTGAATATGAGTCCGCTGACATTTCATTTCTTCCGACAGTCTCTGTCAGCGTAGATGTCGAGACAGCAAAATCAGTCTTCGAGTTGATTGATGCAATTGAAGATCTGGAAGATGTTCAGAATGTCTACGGTAATTTCGATGTTTCTGATGAGGTAATGGCGAGCCTCACTTAGGTAAAACTCCCTAGATTATTAGGCTTGTGGTGTGCGTGTATTAGGCATCGATCCGGGGTTAACTCGCTGCGGTATTGGCGTAGTTGAATCTTTAACTGGAAAGAAGTTGCGCTTAGTTGATTTTGGAATTATCCGCACTGATTCAGCTGCCCCGCTCGAAGAACGGCTCATGTCCCTTGACGCCGCTCTCACCGAGTGGATCGGACGGGTTTCACCAAATGCGATTGCAGTAGAGCGAGTCTTCTCGCAACTTAATGTTCGAACTGCCATGGCCACCGGCCAAGCAGCCGGAGTAGCACTACTCCTAGCAGCAAAGAGTGGATTGCCCATCGCATTACACACGCCGACTGAGGTAAAGGCAGCAGTCACCGGATCCGGTCGAGCTGACAAAGCCCAAGTCGCCCAGATGGTTGTCAAAATTCTTGGATTGAAAGAGGCGCCAAAACCAGTCGACACTACCGATGCGCTGGCCCT
>VERH01000027.1 GCA_018882735.1 Candidatus Nanopelagicaceae bacterium | reverse complement strand
GAGTACCAGAGACCATTTGCCTCCTTGGCATCATTTGGAATGTCATTCCATGTGGATACTTTGTACGGAGCCCATAGACCCTCTTGAGCTCCTTGAACCGCAAATTGAAGTCCAACATCCACAACATCTGGCATACGGTCTTGACCCTTAAGGGTACGAACTGCCACCAATTCTTCTGCGGAGCTAGCTTCCGGATCAAAGGAGTTGACTTTGATTCCATATTTTGCTTCGAAGGCCTTTTTAACTTCACCATAATTCGCCCAATAATCAGGAAGGGCAATTGTGTTGACCTGGCCCTCTTTCTTGGCCAGCTTTATCAATTCCTTTAGTCCGCCTGCTTCAACGGCTGACTTCGCCTTTGCCGGAGCAACTTTTGCAGAAGTTGCGGGTGCGGTTGAGGCTACGAGGGCTAGAGCAATAGCAAGAAGCCCAAAAACCTTGAATTTCTTTGATTTCATTACTGTCCTCACGCTAGTTTTTTAGGGGAATTGGCGTGAGTCAATTCCCCTACAATGTACTCTCTGCGACTTTAAAGTAGCCTTTAGTTTAACTTAGAGAAAAAAGACTTTAATCAATTTTCTGTTAACTTCTAGTTCACTGGACCTTTGTCTTAAGGCATCACCAATCCGCCATCAACTGGCACGGTAATTCCCGTTACGTAACTTGAGGCATCGCTAACTAGCCAAATAAGCGTTGCGGCTAGCTCTTCTGGATCACCGAGCCGTCCGGCCGGTGCAAACATCTTTAACATCTCGACCATATCTTTTGGTAGTTCATCGCTCATCTCAGATGGAAAGAATCCTGGTGCTAGCGCATTAACGCGGATCTTCTTTCTTCCGGTCCATTGCGCAGCGAGATCTCTCGTTAATCCGATTAACCCAGCTTTACTAGATGCATAAGCTGCTTGTGGAAGTCCTTGTGGTTTGATTCCCAAAATGCTCGAGATGTTCACAATCACGCCGCCATCTTTATTTGCTCTCGCAAATGCTTGAGCCATCCAATAAGCGCCCATTAGATTAACATCGAGCACACTTCTAAATTGTTCTGGGGTCTCTCGTGTTGATGGAACCGCCGTTCCAACGCCAGCATTGTTGACCAAGATATCGGCCTTGCCGAATTTCTCAATTGCAAATGCAATTAACGCATCGCACTCTTCTGGTTTTGTTACATCAGTTCGCTTCGCTGCAAATTTTCGCCCTGCAGCTTCGACTAACTTTCCAGTTTCCGGTAGGCGTTCTTCGCGACGCGCGCCTAGGACAACATCAGCCCCTGCTTCAGCGAGTGCCTTTGCGAATGCAACTCCGAGTCCTGATGAGGCTCCGGTTACTACAGCGACCTTTCCATCAAGGCGAAAGCGGTCAAGAACACTCATCTTCCCTCTCCTAATTTCTGCGAAGTATGCGTACGGTACTCGCATGGATTTCGGCTTAAGCCCCAAGGCAACCGAATATGCGTCAAAACTGCAAGCCTTTATGGATAAAGAGGTCTTTCACGCCGAATCGATCTATCACGAGCAACGAACTGCCTTTTTTAAAGCCGGTACACCGCACAAGCTCCCACCGATTATTGAAGAATTAAAGAAGAAAGCGAAAGCGCAAGGGCTTTGGAATCTCTTCTTGCCACATCTTGACCATCATCTCACCGTTACGGATTATGCAACGCTCGCAGAGATAACTGGTTGGTCGCCGGATATCGCACCTGAAGCAATTAATTGCGCCGCCCCAGATACCGGAAATATGGAACTGCTAGATATGTTTGGAAGTGAGGCACAGAAGAAGCAATGGTTAGAGCCGCTCCTTGCCGGTGAGATCAGATCTGGTTTTGCTATGACAGAACCGGATGTTGCATCTAGCGATGCGCGAAATATCCGCACAAGTATCAAACGCGATGGCGATAACTACATAATCAATGGCACTAAGTGGTGGACAACTGGAGCGATGGATGAACGTTGCAAGATTCTGATTGTTATGGGAAAGACCAACCCAGATGCCGAAGAGCACAAACAGCAATCAATGATTTTGGTTCCGATTGATACCACCGGCGTGAAAGTCATAAGGAATTTGGATGTGCTTGGTTATGTAGACCAACATGGCCATGCTGAAATCTCATTTACTGATGTAAAGGTCCCGGTTAATAATCTCATCGGCAAAGAGGGAGAAGGATTTGCACTCGCTCAAGCCCGCCTTGGTCCCGGGCGGATCCATCACTGTATGCGCGCTATCGGCATGGCCGAACGAGCGCTGCAATTAATGATCAAACGCTCCCTTACGAGAACTCCCTTTGGAAAAGAACTTGCTCGCCAAGGTGTAATCCAAGATTGGATTGCGAATGCACGGATAAATATCGAGCAAGCTCGCTTACTAGTCTTAAAAGCAGCGTGGATTATTGATAATCAAGGAGCTAAGGCTGCTCGTAAAGAGATCGCTGCCATTAAAGTCGCAGTCCCCCGGATGGCTCAAGAAATCATCGATCACGCAATTCAAGCCCATGGTGGAGCAGGCGTTAGCCAAGATACGCCGCTCGCTTCCATGTTTGCTGGTATTCGAGTCCTTCGCATAGTCGATGGCCCTGATGAAGTTCATATCCGAGATCTCGCAAAGTTAGAGCTCAAGCCCTACATCTCATGAGCGATCTGACGCCAGTTCGCGATGAAGATGCATTTGATATCGCAAAAGTTCATAACTGGCTAAAGAATTATCTTGAATTAGGCGAATTGCCTACGGTAAGCCAATTTCGAAGTGGCGCTTCCAACTTAACTTATCTGTTGAAATATCCTGATCGCGAATTGGTACTGCGCCGCCCACCGGTTGGTACAAAAGCAGTTTCAGCTCACGATATGAAGCGAGAGTTCTTAATCCAATTTCGCTTGAAGCCGGTCTATGACTTGGTTCCGAAAGTCATTGCGCTCTGTGAAGACCACTCAATCCTAGGTTCAGATTTCTATGTAATGGAACGGATCAACGGAGATATCTTCCGCCGTGATGTTCCTGAGACTCTTACCAAAGAAGATATCTCCATCATGGCCACAAGTCTTGTAGCTGGACTTGCTCAACTTCATAGCGTTAATGCAACGGTACTTTCGGAATTGAATAAAGGTCCCGGATACGTCACTCGCCAAGTTGAGGGTTGGTCTAAGCGTTATCGCAACGCTTTAACCGATGATGTTCCGGATGGTGAAGATGTAATGCGTTGGCTAGATTTGAATAAACCAGAAGATGTTGGCTCGTGCATCATTCATGGCGATTGGCGAATCGACAACATGGTCTTTGATTTGGGGCGAAAAAAGCTAGTGGGAGTGCTTGATTGGGAGCTCGCCACCGTAGGTGATCCGCTTATGGATCTCGGCTCGGCCCTTGCTTATTGGGTTGATCGCGATGATGATCCTGAATTCGCCTCACTTCGTCGCCAACCGAGCCATTTAGATGGAATGCCAACTCGCAAAGAATTCATTGCTAAATACTTAGAGTTGAGCGGAAGAAAGTGTGGCGACTTCACTTTCTATGAGGTCTTCGGACTCTTTAGATTAACGGTAATCATCCAACAAATTTGGGCGCGGTATCGGGCAGGCCAGACTACTAACCCAGCCTTCAAAGGTTTTGGTGTTGGAGTAAACATTCTTATCAATCGTGCGCAAGGATTAATCTCATGAAAGCTGGACGTATAAATGTCACGACTCGAAAGTTCGAAGTTAAGGATGTTCCCACTCCAAGCGCTTCCGCTAGCCAGGTCCGGATAAAAGTTGGCGCGGCGGGAGTATGTCTCTCTGATGTCCACTTCCTAGATGGAACTTTAAAGCCAGGCTACCTGCAAGGCGATGAGGTAACTCTTGGCCATGAAGTTGCTGGCACGATTGATGAGATAGGAAGTGGCATAACAAAATTCAAAGTCGGCGATCGAGTTCTCGTAATAGCTGGTGAGCGAAATGAGAAGAACCAAATCACAACTCTCGGTTTTGACTATGACGGTGGTTATGCCGAGTATGTGATTGCTAAGGAATCTCTTGTTGTGAAGATTCCCGATAACTTACCTTTTGAACAGGCGGCGATAATTCCTGATGCAGTCTCCACACCTTGGGCTGCGATCTCATCGACTGCGAAGATTCAAGCTGGCGAGAGCGTTGTGGTATTTGGAGTAGGTGGACTTGGAATTCATGCCATCCAGCTCCTAAAGATGATTGGTTGTAGCAAAGTCATCGCGATTGACCCCAGGAGCGATGCCCGGGAAAAAGCCCTAGAAATCGGGGCTGATTTCGCCTTTGATCCAAGCGATGAGGAACTTAAGAAGCATCGGGGCCTAAATGCGGCCTTCGATTTTGCTGGCGTTACTCCGGTGAGAAAACAAGCCCTTTCACTTCTTGGTGAACAAGGTCGACTTGTGATTGTTGGTATCGCAAATGAACCAATCACTATCCCAAATGACATGGCCTTTACCTACATGCGCACACAAGTGCTTGGCCATTATGGCTCGGAGGCCCTTCACACCGAAGAGTTAGTTGAGTTTGTAAGAAGTGGAAAGTTAAATCTTGCTAAATCAGTCTCTGAAGTTCTTCCGCTCGATCAAGCCGCGCTTGCACTTGAAAAGTTAGAGAAGAAGATTGGTAATCCAATTCGGATAGTTCTAAAGCCATAAAAAAATCCCCGGCTATTTCTAACCGGGGATCTTTAATTACTTCTTAATTAACGCGATCCAGATTCAAACTCATCAAGGCGAACTGCTTCACCTGATCCAGTTGATTCAAATGGCGTGTAGTCGTACTCATCGTAAGCGGCATAGACAGCTGCCTTTGCTTCCTCAGTAGGTTCAACGCGGACATTTCTATAACGAGATAGTCCGGTACCTGCTGGGATCAACTTACCGATGATGACGTTCTCCTTAAGGCCTAGTAGCGGATCGCTTCGCTCAGAGAGCGCAGCATCGGTAAGGACGCGCGTTGTCTCTTGGAAGGATGCAGCTGATAGCCAGGATTCAGTTGCAAGTGATGCCTTAGTGATACCCATAAGTTCAGGGCGTCCCGATGCAGCCTTGCCACCTTTTGTTACCGCTTCGCGGTTTGCGGCCTGGAAGCGGAGATGATCGACCAATTCACCAGGAAGTAGATCGGTATCACCTGGTTCAAGAACGGTGATACGACGGAGCATCTGTTTAACGATAATTTCGATGTGCTTATCGTGGATGCCTACGCCTTGTGAGCGGTAAACCTCTTGAATTTCATTTACCAAATGGGTCTGGGTAGCGCGTGGTCCGAGGATCTTTAGAACCTGCTTCGGATCAATCGCACCAACAACCATTTGTTGTCCAACCGATACCTTCATTCCTTCTTCTACAAGAAGTTTCTGACGGCGAGTAATCGGATAAGCAATCGCTTCACCACCATCTTCTGGGGTGACAATGATTTTCTTGCCCTTTGAATCTTCAATAAATGAGACAACGCCAGCAGCTTCAGCAATCGGAGCTACACCCTTTGGAGTGCGCGCTTCGAAGAGCTCAACTACACGAGGTAGACCGTGAGTGATGTCACCTGAGGCAGTAGCAGCGCCACCGGTGTGGAAGGTACGCATCGTTAGCTGTGTGCCAGGCTCACCAATTGATTGAGCGGCGATAATTCCTACCGCTTCACCTACATCAACGAGTTTGCCGGTCGCCATTGAGCGGCCATAACACATCGCGCATAGACCAACCTTTGAATCACAAGTCATTACTGAACGTACCTTTACTTCAGCTACGCCAGCAGCAACTAACTCATCAATCACGCGATCGCCAAGATCTGTGCCAGCAGCAATGATTGTCTTGCCATCAGCTACAACATCTTCGACGACGATACGACCATAAATCGCAGTTTCGACATGATCATCGCGAGTTAGTTTTCCATTCACGACTTCAGCAATCTTTAGCGCAAGGCCACGATCTGTTCCGCAGTCTTCGTCACGGATGATGACATCTTGGGCAACGTCGCAGAGACGTCGAGTTAGATAACCAGCATCTGCGGTACGGAGCGCGGTATCAGCAAGACCCTTACGAGCACCGTGAGTAGAGATGAAGTACTCAAGTACTGAGAGACCTTCGCGGAAGTTTGATTTGATCGGACGAGGAATGATTTCGCCCTTTGGATTGGCCACAAGACCACGCATACCCGCGATTTGGCGGATCTGCATCATGTTTCCACGAGCGCCGGAGTAGACCATCATCCAAACTGGATTTGTCCGTGGGAAGTTATCTTCCATCTCCTTAGCGACATCGTTGGTGGCTTGGGTCCAAATCTCGATCAATTCCTGACGACGCTCGTCATCAGTAATCAAACCAAGGTCGTACTGGGATTGGACCTTATCGGCCTTATCTTCATAGCCAGCCAAGATCTCGTTCTTGCGAGCAGGTGTAACAACATCGACGATTCCGATTGTTGCACCGGCGCGAGTTGCCCAGCGGAAACCAAGTTCCTTTAGATCATCGAGAACGCGCGCAACTACAACCTTTGGATAACCTTCAGCGAGATTATCGACGATTGCGCCAAGCGCCTTCTTTGTGACTTCGTGATCAATGTATGGGAATCCTTCTGGAAGAATCTCATTGAAGATTGCTCTTCCAAGAGTGGTCTCCTTAGTTACGAACTCACCATTAATATTTACGCGAATCTTGATCTTCGCTTGAACCGCAAGGCTCTTAGCTTCATAAGCCATCAAACCTTCAGCGATAGAGGTAAAGCTTCTTCCATCGCCAAGTTGGTTATCACGATTTGAAGTCAAGTAATAAAGACCAAGCACCATGTCCTGAGTAGGAGCGGTGAGTGGACGACCTGAGGCTGGCGACAAGATGTTATTTGAAGACAACATCAAGATACGAGCTTCAGCTTGCGCTTCAGCGGAAAGTGGAACGTGAACGGCCATCTGGTCACCATCGAAGTCTGCGTTAAACGCAGTACAAACGAGTGGGTGAATCTGGATTGCCTTACCTTCGATTAGTTGTGGTTCGAAAGCTTGGATACCAAGACGGTGCAAGGTTGGAGCACGGTTCAAGAGAACTGGATGCTCAGCAATAACCTCTTCAAGAACATCCCAAACAACTGCACGAGAACGCTCGACCATACGCTTTGCGCTCTTGATGTTCTGGGCATGATTCAAATCAACTAAGCGCTTCATTACGAATGGCTTGAATAATTCAAGGGCCATCTGCTTTGGAAGTCCGCACTGGTGGAGCTTGAGCTGTGGACCAACGACGATTACCGAACGACCTGAGTAATCAACGCGCTTTCCAAGGAGGTTCTGGCGGAAGCGGCCTTGCTTTCCTTTGAGCATGTCAGAGAGCGACTTCAACGCACGGTTTCCTGGACCCGTTACTGGGCGACCACGGCGACCGTTATCGAAGAGCGCGTCGACTGCTTCTTGGAGCATGCGCTTCTCGTTGTTAACAATAATTTCAGGAGCGCCGAGATCAACCAGACGCTTCAAACGATTATTACGGTTGATGACGCGGCGATAGAGATCATTTAGATCGCTTGTCGCAAATCGGCCACCATCAAGTTGAACCATCGGACGAAGATCCGGTGGAATAACTGGAACACAATCCAAGACCATTGATGTTGGACTGTTGTTTGTGTTGAGGAATGAGTTAACAACCTTCAATCGCTTGATAGCGCGGGTCTTTTTCTGGCCCTTGCCATGCTCGGCGATTTCAGTGAGCTTGTCATACTCAGCCTGAAGATCAAATGTCTCAAGTCGCTTCTGGATCGCAGTCGCGCCCATAAAGCCCTTGAAGTAAATTCCATAACGATCGCGCATCTCGCGGTAAAGATTCTCATCACCTTCGAGATCGCCAACCTTTAGATCCTTGAAGCGCTTCCAGACTTCCTCGAGACGATCGAGTTCTTTCTGGGCGCGATCACGGATAGCTTTTAATTCGCGCTCGCCTGATTCGCGGACCTTGCGCTTCTGGTCAGACTTTGCACCTTCATCTTCAAGATCAGCGAGATCATTCTCCATCTTCTCTTGACGAGTAGCGAGATCAGTATCGCGCTTGGTTTCAATCTTCTTCCGGTCGGCGTTTACGCGCTTTTCTAGCTTCGCCAGATCTTCTTCACGACCCTCGTTATCAACCTCGGTGATCATGTAAGCAGCAAAGTAGATGACCTTCTCAAGATCCTTTGGTGCAAGATCTAGAAGGTAGCCAAGGCGAGAAGGAACGCCCTTGAAGTACCAAATATGAGTGACTGGGGCTGCAAGTTCGATATGGCCCATCCGCTCACGACGAACTTTTGCACGTGTTACTTCAACGCCGCATCGCTCGCAGATGATGCCCTTGAATCGGACGCGCTTGTACTTACCGCAGTAGCACTCCCAATCACGGGTCGGTCCAAAGATCTTCTCATCAAAGAGACCATCTTTTTCCGGCTTTAGTGTTCGGTAGTTAATAGTTTCTGGCTTCTTTACCTCGCCAAATGACCATTCGCGAATGTTTTCAGCTGAGGCAAGACCGATTCTTAACTCATCGAAAAAGTTGACGTCTAACATTGTCTATTCTCCCCCTGTCACACTTCTTCTACTGAGCTTGGCTCAACTCGTGACAAGTTGATACCTAACTCTTCGGCCGTCTTGAATACTTCTTCATCAGTATCGCGCATCTCGATAGCGACGCCTTCAGATGAAAGCACTTCGACATTGAGACAGAGTGATTGCATTTCCTTAACAAGAACCTTGAATGATTCTGGGATTCCTGGTTCAGGGATGTTCTCGCCCTTTACGATTGCTTCGTAAACTTTTACGCGACCAAGAACGTCATCTGACTTAATAGTCAACAACTCTTGGAGCGTGTATGCAGCGCCATAAGCTTCAAGCGCCCAAACTTCCATCTCACCGAAGCGCTGGCCACCGAATTGGGCCTTTCCGCCGAGCGGTTGCTGGGTGATCATTGAGTAAGGACCAGTTGAACGTGCATGGATCTTGTCATCGACCAAGTGGTGCAACTTCAAGATGTACATGTAACCAACAGTGATCTCTTCTGGATAAGGCTGGCCGGTGCGACCATCGAATAGTTGCGCCTTTCCATCCTTACTTACAAGACGGTTTCCATCAGCATTTGGACGCGTTGACTCAAGAAGACCATGAATTTCATCTTCAAGAGCGCCATCAAAGACTGGGGTAGCAACGCGAGTGCCAGATGATGCGGAAAGTGCGCCGATATTTGAAAGACGCTCGCTCCACTTCTCATTCGTCTTCTCGACCTGCCAACCGCTCTTTGCAACCCAACCTAAGTGAGTCTCAAGAACCTGTCCGACATTCATACGACCAGGAACACCGAGTGGATTCAAAACAACATCGACTGGAGTTCCATCTTCGAGGAATGGCATATCTTCAACTGGAAGAATCTTTGAGATAACGCCTTTATTTCCATGTCGACCTGCGAGCTTGTCACCATCTTGGATCTTTCGCTTCTGGGCGACGTAAACACGAACGACTTGGTTAACGCCAGCAGGTAAGTCATAACCATCATCAAGATCAAAGATCTTTACGCCGATTACTTTTCCGCCTTCACCGTGAGGAACCTTGAGTGAGGTATCGCGAACTTCGCGCGCCTTCTCACCAAAGATTGCACGGAGCAAACGCTCTTCTGGGGTTAGTTCGGTTTCTCCCTTTGGAGTTACCTTTCCAACCAAGATATCGCCGGGAACAACATCAGCGCCAATACGGATGATGCCGCGCTCATCGAGATCTGCGAGAACTTCCTCGGAGACATTCGGGATATCGCGAGTGATTTCTTCGGCACCAAGTTTGGTGTCGCGAGCATCAACTTCATACTCTTCAATATGAATCGAAGTTAGAACATCATCTTGGACAAGGCGCTGGGAGAGGATGATCGCATCCTCGTAGTTGTGGCCTTCCCATGACATGAAAGCGACCAAAAGGTTTTTGCCGAGCGCCATCTCGCCATCTTGAGTTGATGGACCATCGACAATAACTTGGCCAGCAGCGATCTTCTCGCCCTCGTTTACAAGAACGCGCATATTCCGTGAAGTTCCCTGGTTTGAGCGGATGAACTTCTGGATTACGGTCTCATCGTAGGTATCGACTTCACCATCATCGCTCTTGATTACAACGCGATCTGAGGCAACTTCAGTGACCACGCCACCGCGGACTGCGGTAACGACATCGCCAGCATCGACGGCAGCGCGGTATTCCATACCGGTTCCGACGAAAGGCGACTCGGCGCGAAGTAGTGGCACAGCCTGACGCATCATGTTCGCACCCATAAGTGCGCGGTTTGCATCATCGTGCTCAAGGAATGGAATCATCGCGGTAGCAACGGAAACCATCTGACGTGGCGAGACATCCATGTAATCAACTTCTTCAGCTGGGATGTTCTCAACTTCGCCACCACGACGACGAACGAGAACGCGTGGTTCTGCGAAACGGTTGTCATCGGTAAGCGGAGCATTTGCCTGGGCGATGATGTGCTCATCTTCCTCATCAGCGGTTAGGTAATCGACTTGGTCAGTTACCTTTCCGTTTACAACTTTGCGATATGGAGTCTCAACGAAACCAAATGGCGTGATTCGCGCATATGTTGCAAGCGAACCGATAAGTCCAATGTTCGGACCTTCTGGAGTTTCGATCGGACACATACGTCCATAGTGAGATGGATGCACGTCGCGAACTTCGAAGCCGGCGCGATCACGTGAGAGACCGCCAGGTCCGAGCGCTGAGAGACGTCGCTTATGTGTTAGACCAGAAATTGGATTTGTCTGATCCATGAACTGGGAGAGTTGTGAAGTTCCGAAGAACTCTTTGATCGCCGCAGTAATTGGACGGATGTTAATAAGAGTTTGTGGAGTAATCGCCTCAACATCTTGAGTTGTCATACGCTCACGAACAACGCGCTCCATACGTGATAGACCGACGCGTACTTGATTCTGGATCAACTCGCCAACGGTACGGAGGCGGCGATTTCCAAAGTGATCAATATCGTCAATCTCGACACGAACTTGCTTACCTAGATCGATAAGAGTCTCGCCTTTATGTAGCGCGACGAGGTAGCGAATCGTTCCGACGATGTCATCGATCGCAAGGAGGTTCTTGCCAAGCTCAAGCTCGATACCGAGTTTCTTATTCAATTTAAAGCGTCCGACCTTGGCCAAGTCATAGCGCTTTGGATTGAAATAAAGGTTCTCGATTAGGTTCTGGGCGGCTTCCTTAGTTGGTGGCTCACCCGGACGCATCTTGCGGTAAATATCTAGCAACGCTTCGTCTTGGGTTGTGACGGTGTCCTTAGCGAGCGTCTCTTTCATTGAATCGTATTCGCCGAACTCTTCGAGGATTTGGTCGTTGGTCCAACCAAGCGCCTTCAAGAAGACGGTTACGGATTGCTTACGCTTTCGATCAATACGAACAGCGACGAAATCTTTCTTATCAATTTCAAACTCAAGCCATGCACCGCGGCTTGGGATGATCTTTGATGAGAAAATATCTTTATCGACTGTCTTCTCAACAGTGCGTTCGAAGTAAACGCCAGGAGAACGGACAAGTTGTGAAACAACTACGCGCTCGGTTCCGTTGATTACGAAAGTTCCGCGCGGAGTCATCAATGGGAAATCGCCCATGAATACGGTCTGGGACTTGATTTCACCAGTTACATTGTTTGTAAATTCTGCAGTCACGAAGAGTGGAGCTGCGTAAGTAATATCGCGCTCTTTGCACTCTGCGATTGTGTATTTCGGTGGCTCGAAGCGATGGTCGCGGAATGAGAGCGACATCGATCCTTGGAAGTCTTCGATTGGAGAGATCTCTTCGAAGATTTCCTCTAAACCAGATTGCTTTGGGATTTCTCCACGATCTGGTCTTTCATTCTTGCCAATTCGCGCGCGCCACGCTTCGTTTCCGAGCAGCCAATCAAAGCTCTCAATTTGGAGAGCTAATAGATTTGGTACTTCTTGTGGTTCGCGGATCTTGGCGAAAGAAATTCGGGCTGGTGCAGTTGATTTCTGTTTCGCGGCCAAGTTCTGTCCTTCCAAAGTTCGTCACTACTTATGTTTTTCGGACTTCGTTTTTTTCTCACGCACAGCAAACGAAAGGCCACGGCCGCTATATGCCTGTACCTAGGAATTTGTGCGAAGGGGAAGAGTATCGCTCTGCGGTCGGGCGTGTCCAACTCGGGTCTTAAACCAACCGTCCCCAGGAAAAGCACCTACTCAAATTTAGTGCTAAATTTCGCACCTTATCTATCGGAGGTTGATATGGAAAAGATCCTCACATCCCGCACCGTTGCCGTATCTGAGTTCAAGCGCGCCCCGAACGAGATTGTCGCTGAGGCCAACGGCGAACCGATTGCCGTCCTCACAAACAACAAGCCGAGCTTCTACGTCATATCCCCTTCAGCCTATGAAGAACTCCTGGAGAAGCTCTGGGAAATTGAAATCACGCCCTCTCTCGTTAAACGCTTGGATGACTTAAGAACGGGAAAGACGAAATCTATTGAGGTAACCCTTAAAGATCTCGTCAAGTGAAATATCGCCTTCGCTTTGAGCCCGAAGCACTCAAAGAGTGGAATTCTCTCGATAGGTCAATTCGAATTCAATTCGCTAAGAAATTGGAGAGTCGACTCGAAGAACCAGTTGTGAAGTCCTCTGAGCTCAGCGGCGAGCTGAAAGGTCTCTACAAAATCAAACTTGCTTCTCTGGGATACCGACTGGTCTACCAAATTGAGAGCTCGGAATTAACCGTTGTTGTAATTTCCGTTGGGAAACGAGACAAGTCTTATGTTTATACAACTGCACTAGAGAGGAAAAAGAAAACCCCGCCACCGAAGTGACGGGGTTCTTTGACGGATCTACTACTTAACGGAGACCTTTGCGCCAGCTGCTTCGAGAGCTGCCTTCGCCTTGTCCGCTGTTGCCTTGTCAGCCTTCTCAAGCACAGTTGCTGGAGTTGCATCGACAAGGTCCTTTGCCTCCTTGAGGCCAAGGCTTGAGTTGAGCGCACGTACTTCCTTAATGACGGCGATCTTCTGTGAACCTGCATCCTCAATGATGACGGTGAATTCATCCTGCGCAGCAGCAGCTTCGCCGCCACCAGCAGCTCCACCTGCAGCCATTACTGCTACTGGAGCAGCCGCTGTTACATCAAATGCCTCTTCAAAAGCCTTTACGAAATCTGAAAGCTCAACAAGAGACATCTCTTTGAACTGACTCAATAGGTCATCAGTGCTTAGTTTTGCCATTTCTTTTTCCTTTTCTCTGCCTTTTCTTTGGGCGCCTTGAACTACGCGTTCTCTGGTGTTTCTGGAGTTACTTCAGCTTGCGCTGGTTCTGCAGAAGTTTCTTCCGCTGTTACCTCAGCAGCTGGCGCTGCTTCGGCTACAACTTCAGGTGCTGCTTCTGCAGCGGGGGCGGCTTGGGCAGGTGCAGCAGGTGCACCGGCTTCTGCTTCTCTCTTGATACGAAGAGCATCAAATGCGCGTGCTGCTTTTGCCATCGATGCCTTCATAGCACCAGCAAGCTTGGCCAAGAGAACTTCGCGCGATTCAAGATCGGCGAGCTTCATGATTTCAGCCGTGGTTACTGTCTTACCTTCAAAGATTCCACCCTTGATAACAAGAAGTGGATTCTCTTTCTGGAAGTTCTTCAAACTCTTCGCTGCGGTTACTGGATCGCCTTTAACGAAAGCGATTGCAGACGGACCGGCAAGAAGAGACTCATCAACGCTTACGCCCGCTTCTTTTGCGGCAATCTTGATGAGCGTGTTCTTCGCTACTTTGTACTTGGTTTCAATGCCAAGTGAACGACGTAGCTCTTTGATCGCTTGGACTGTTAGTCCGCGATACTCGGTAACAACTGTTGCATCTGCTCCTTTGAAATCTTCAACGAGCTCTGCAACTGCTGCTGCCTTATCAGGGCGAGCCATCTGGCTTCCTTTCTGTTGATCCCCAGTTCCGCTTATAAATGAGAAAAACCCCGACGCATAGAAACGCGCGGGGTAACCGCTCGAACCTATGCGGGTTGTCTTTCGACATTTACTTCGAACTCTTTCAAGTCCGAAACCAGCAGTCTCTGGTGAGGGGGCAGATATTAGGCGAGTTGGGCACAAAGGGTCAAAACGGGCGTGCCAACTGCGGGGATCGAACCCGCGCCTTCTGATCCAGAGTCAGAAATGCTGCCACTACACCAAGCTGGCACGCGGACGAAGATTCGCGCACCCAAATTGGCTACAGACTTAAATTAAATTTGATGTGTATAGAGTTAAATTTGTAAAAGTAAAGCTCTCTGATTTCTACAGAGAGCTCAACTTGCCAGCCCTTGGGCTGTTGGCACCAGATTGAGAGAGAGCTCAATCAGCTCAGTTGAAGCATAGTAAGCATTTAAAAAATGAAAAGACGAAAACTACGGTCCGTATAACTACTTTTTCTTGTAGCCCTTCGGACACTTCGGATTTACGCCGCTGACTTTTTTACTCGTTTTACCTTTAACACAAGTAATGGTGATTTTCTTTGCTACCGGAGCTGGTGCGATAACAGTTGGGGTTGGCGTTGGAGCGATAGTTGCAATCGGGGTTGGAGTAGGTGTTGGAGTAGCGACAGGAGTTGGCATGGGTGTTGGGATAGCAACAGGAGTTGGTGTTGCTGTAACAACTGGCGCTGGAGTAAAACGAAGTACCCCGCGCGTCACAACAAAAGTATTTCCAGGTCTACCTTGTGAGTAATAAATACGCCAGACATTTGGAGAAGTTTCATAGCCAGTCGGATCTAATCCTTCGACTCCGGGACCTGTGAGAATCTGTGGCGTTGTCCAGAGAAGTCCATCTTTTGAGGTGCTCATAAAGAGCATCTGGCGATTTGAGGGAGTGCAAGCGATATCAGCCATGATCACTACATAATCATTTGCTTTCGCGCGAAGAATCTCCGTATCTACATACCCATTCTCAAAGCGCCAACCTGGCTCTTTAGTAAATGAGATTCCATCACTTGAAATGTAAGACGCAATCTTTTCCGTGCACTTTCCTAGAACGGGACTTTCCACGATGTAAATACGGACCCTTCCATCAGGTAGCAGTACCGCATCTGGAACGCCCCAAGCTTTAGTTGTTGATGGAACTTTCATATCTGGTGTAGTTGCTGTCTTGGTACCAACACTTGTACATCCCGCATCCAAACAGGGAGCTGAGTAAACCTGCTGATTGGCACCTTCAACCTCTTTGAAATATGCGCGCTTTGTCCCGTTAGTAAAAGTTACAACGGTGAAGTCGTTGCCAAGTCGACCCGTCAGAGGAACATTCGTACAAACTCCCTCATCAGTGCAATCACTAGCTACAGTTCCCGTCGGGCCATCTGATCGCCAAACTCGATCTACCCCATTGAGTCTCTCAACATGAGGCGAAACTCCACTCATACCCATCTTCATTTGGAGGCCTGGGTCTTCAGTCATAGTCCATTCAGTTGCGCTTGCATTTTGAAGAGGCAGGAGTGTGAGCAAGAGGGTCATCGTTGCAAGGAGAGAGCTGATGCGTTTCATAAGGCCAAAATTACCCAAACTTAGAAAAAAAGAAACCCCGCCACGAAAAGTGACGGGGTTTCTTGATTAATTCAATTACTGAATAGGTGCAGCGCCTTCGCGTGCATAGTTGGTATCAAGCGCAACGCCTGGGCCCATCGTTGTTGAAACTACAGCCTTGCGGATGTAGCGACCCTTTGATGATCCTGGCTTCACGCGCATGATTTCATCAACCGCAGCTGCGTAGTTATCCGCTAGCTGTTCTGCGCTAAATGATGCCTTTCCAATCAGGAAGTGCAGGTTGCAATCCTTATCAATTCGGAACTCGATCTTTCCGCCCTTGATATCGGTAACAGCCTTAGCAACATCGGTGGTCACAGTTCCGGTCTTTGGATTTGGCATCAAGCCACGTGGACCGAGCACCTTTCCGAGACGACCGACCTTGCCCATCAATTCTGGAGTTGAGACAACCGCGTCGTAATCAAGGCGACCGCCATTTACCTCTTCAATCAACTCATCGCCACCGACAATATCGGCGCCAGCAGCACGCGCTTCATCAGCGCGAGGTCCGGTTGCGAATACAAGTACGCGTGCAGTCTTACCAGTTCCATGTGGCAAGTTAACGGTGGAGCGAACGGCTTGATCTGCCTTCTTTGGATCCACACCGAGAAGCATTGATACTTCAACAGATGCGTCGTACTTAGTTACGTTTGTTTCTCTAACGACCTTCATCGCGGAAAGTGGCATGTATAGCTTGCCCTCTTCGACCTTTGCCGCGGCGGCCTTGTACTTCTTACTGCGCTTCATTTCTTCTTCTTTCTATTAGTGGAGCTATTGAAGTTGTGGTGTTAGCGGACCAGCGCGGTCCTCCCACTCTTTCTTTTTTATTTAGTTTTCTT
>VERH01000026.1 GCA_018882735.1 Candidatus Nanopelagicaceae bacterium | reverse complement strand
CCGAAGTCCATTCCCTCACAACCCTTAATTGAGGGCACTAGCAATTGGCGCGATCCATCTTCTTTAGCCAAATCAATAGCGATACCAAGGTTTATATGCTCGGGATAGCCGATTGCGGCCTTGCCATCTTGTTCAGTAAAGAAGGCATTCATCTCTGGCATCGCTCTAAGCGCTTTGATCATTGCGTAGCCGATGATGTGAGTGAAGGAAACTTTTCCGCCGCGAGCGCGCTTTAAGTGATTATTAATGACAGTTCTATTATCAATCATCAACTTTGCCGGAATTGCGCGAACGCTTGTGGCTGTAGGTACCGATAGCGAAGCTTCCATGCTCTGAACCACGCGATTTGCTACGCCGCGAAGTGGTTCGATTCGAGCTGCAGATGGTGAAGTGATTTCTTGAACTGGTTTAGAGATTGGTTGAGCTGGAGTCGGAGTTGGTTGTTGTGCCGGACGTACTACTTGTTGGACAACTTGTTGTGGTTGTGAAGGTTGAGTTGGCGCAGTTGGTTTTGGAACTTGCGGAGTAGTTGGGAGAGAAGTAGCAACTGGCGCGGTGGGAATTACTGGCGCGGTGGGAACTGGTGCGGTGGGAAGTGGTGCGCTTGCGGGTGCGGCCTGTTGTTTTAGATCTCGCTTTGGAACCGGAGGCGTTCCCGGTGAAGTTGGCGCAGCGCTTACCGAAGCTCCATTGGAAGCCGGTTTGTAACCAGCAAAGAATGCTTTCCAATCTTCAGTAATTGAATTTGGATCACGGAGGTATTGCTCATACATCTCATCAACGAGCCACTCATTAGCTCCAAATGAGCCACCGAACTTATTTTCGGGAGTCATACCTGTCACAGAAACTAAGCCTATCTTCGGTTCGCCACCGAGACCTACCGAGTTAGAGGTTGGCGAGAGCGGTTTTGACCACACCCCAAATGGTTAAGGGGAGTTGCTTAGATCTAATCGAGTGGGGTGAGCGACGGGGCTCGAACCCGCGACATCCCGGACCACAACCGGGTGCTCTACCAGCTGAGCTACGCCCACCATGATTTTCAAGCGCGCCAAGTCTATCCCAAGTTCCCGGAGAGTATCTCGCTACTTTTCCTAGGCTTACGAAGAGTTACATTTCCACAAGTTTTATCCGCCAACCGAGTCCCATTCTCTGACGTTGAGTATCAATCGCCAGTGCCTCAATCCAAGGAAAACCCAAGAAAGCAATTCGCATTTAAACAAGTTCAATCCAAACTAGAGCAATCCAAACTAGAGCAATCCAAACTAGAGCAATCCAAACTAGAGCAATCCAAACTAGAGCAATCCAAACTAGATAAGCACGGGCTAGACGCCTCAATTGCTCTGGACGCAGATGCATACGCGGATGCAGACACAGATACATACGCAAATGTAGACGCAGATGCGCACGCGGAAGAAGTGGGATTTGCTTTTGCTGGCGAGCCAACTAGGAGAACTCACAAGGAGAACCCACACTCCAACAATTCCCACTCCAACAATTCCCACTCCAACAATTCCCACTCCAACAATTCCCACTCCAACAATTCCCACTCCAACAATTCCCACTCCAACAATTCCCACTCCAACAATTACGGCGAGTTGCAGCCACTACTTGATGACCCATCAATAGAGGAGATTTGGATTAACTCGCCTCAGCGAGTATTCGTAGCACGGTCCGGTAAGAGTGAACTGACGAACCTAGTACTGACTTCTCAACAGGTGCAATCAATAATGGATCGGATACTTCTCTGGAGCGGTAGACGAATTGACCTAGCGCAGCCATTTGTCGATGCACGGCTGCCAGATGGCTCAAGGTTGCATATAACAATTCCAGAGATCACCGCTGAACATTGGGCCATAAATATTCGAAAGCACCTGCTAAGAGGTAAGTCACTCAATGATCTTGTTGCTCTAGAGGTTATGGATGGCGACGTGGCTACATATCTAGTGAGCGCCGTTAAAGAGCGAAAAAATTTCCTAGTTAGCGGTTCAACTCAAGCCGGAAAGACCACCCTACTTAACGCTCTCGTCAGTTCAATCCCTGTAACAGAGCGGGTAATCACGATAGAAGAGGTCTTTGAGCTCAAACCAAAGCTTCCGGATTGTGTGGCGATGCAGACTCGAACAAGCAACCTAGATGGCAGCGGAGAGATTTCTATCAGGCGATTAATTAAAGAAGCGCTTCGGATGCGCCCTTCTAGATTGATAATTGGCGAGATTCGTGAGGCAGAGTCCCTTGATTTACTTATTGCTCTAAATTCTGGAATACCGGGTATGGCAACACTTCACGCTAATTCGGCTAGAGAGGCAATCCGCAAGTTACAGACGCTGCCGATGCTGGCTGGCGAGAACATCACTCAGGAATTTCTTACTCCAACAGTTGCCCGAGCTATCGATTTAGTAGTCCACGTCGGAATGGATTCAGATGGCAAGCGAAGAATCCTCCAAGTTCTTGGCGTATCTGAGAGAACTGAAGCTGGGCACATTGATTGCGAAGAGATCTTTACTTGGAATGGGGTGAGATACGAAGAGGGGCTTGGCTACTTTGCCTGAGCAAAATCCAATTACCAACTCCTAAAAATCGATTTACCTATGGACAATTTTCTATCTAATATGAATTTAGGTGGGACTGCGAACGGAATTATTTCTACTCCAGTACTTGCTGGGTTGATCGCTGCTGGATTGGCGCTCCTTGGGTGGCATCGAATTGCAGATGAATCAATCTTTCGTCTGTATCAAAAGGAACGTTTAACCAATCGCTCAAGAGAGCTCGAGCTCGGCAAGTTAAAAGGTGAGGATTTAGGGGCTCGGGTTTCGAACGCATTTGTCACAGACCAAAAGAGCTTGCGCACATCAAAACAGTTGCTGCAGATAATCGCCGCATTAAGTAGTTCTTTCATAATCACCTTGATGTTAACCACCTCTCTCCAAATTAGTCTTGCAATATCGCTTCTCTTCACCGGCTTACCCTTCATTCTTGCTAAGCGGAAGTCGGAGAAATTCCGAGTTGAACGAGATCAAGCATGGCCCGTAGCCATTGATGAAATCGTCGCCTCCCTTCAAGCTGGACTATCTATTACCGAATCGGTTACTGCCCTGGCTGAACAAGGCCCACCTCAGCTGCAAGCAACATTTAGAAGAGTTCGAGAGGGTTTAAGCGGTGGTGAAGATATAGAGAAACTCTTAAGAATTGAGATGCAGATCCTTGATAGTTCAACGGCTGATCAAACTTTAAGCACGCTACTTTTTGCTAAACAATTTGGTGGCAGAGAAGTTATAAGTACGTTGCGCATGCTCTCTACTTTCCTTCGTGAGGAGATCAAAGTTCGCGAAGAAATCGATACTCGTTTTGGCTGGGTACGAAACTCTGCCGTACTTGGCGCGGTGGCTCCATGGTTGCTCTTGGCTTTACTCTCGACACAACGAAGTACTGTGGAGGCATATCAAACAACTGCCGGAGTATCTATTCTCTCTTTAGGTGTCATTTTTACTGCTATTGCATTTCTTTGGATGGAGCGAGTATCGCGTATGCCAACTCCGCCAAGACCACTCAGGCCGGTGTTATCGAGATGAACTCTCCAATTCTAAATTTCTTTGCCGTTGCTCCCTTACTCTATTTCGGAATTTGGATCATTGCGCAGGAGAGCTTGTTGGGTTCGGAGCGCTTGGCAAAGTACATGAAGGGGGATTTAAATCTCGGCCGAGCCATGAATTCGGGCCGAGCCCGTAAGTTAAATCGAAAGAGAGCGGGTCAACTCTCCAAACTGAAGCTCTCGCAAACCAGACTCTCGCAAACCAGACTCTCGCAACCCAGGACCCTTGAGCATCTGACCCTGGTAGCCACTGTTTTGGTACTTGTTCTAATAGCAACTTTGGCAATAGCGATTAAATATGCGAAAACCCCGCTCTTTCTTCTGATAACAGTTTTAACTTTCGCTGCATGGTTACAGAGGAAAAAGTTGAAGGATCAAGAAGACGCCTGGCAAGAACGTCTCGATGGCGAGCTACCGGGCTTAATACAGATGCTGACTTTGATGATTGCATCAGGAATATCGCCGCTTCGCGCAATTGAATTGATTGCTATTAATACCGAGTCAGAACTCTCATCAGAGTTGTTCCAAATACTTGAAAGGGTTCGGCAAGGAGATTCCTCTTCGCAAGCATTGGAGGCATTTGCACGGAGAGTTAATACCCTAGATGCGAGGCGATTTAGTAACGCGATTGCTATGGCGCTTGAACGAGGCTCACCTCTGATACCGGTGCTGAGCGCGCTAGTTGGAGATGCGAGAAATGAGGAGAAGGTGCGGTTGCTACGGCGGGTTGGAAAGTCCGAAATCGCGCTAATGGTTCCCGTCGTCTTTCTACTACTGCCTATCTCGGTTCTCTTTGCGCTCTTTCCATCATTTACTGGCCTGCAGATGTTCTAGCGCTTATGTAGGTGTGGTCCTTCTGCAAATAAGCGGTCTGTAGATACACCAGGTCTGCTTTGCATCCAATCTGCATCCAATCTGCATCCGATCTGCATCTAGCCGTCGCTCAAGCCGTCAACGCTAGTTATCCACAATTTCGCGAACTCTCCGCTTCAAATGTCAGCCATCAGTGATTATTCGCGGACTGAAGTTAGTTCAAGCCATGATTACCGAATCGAGGTCAAAGATGTCTTCAAATACAAGCTTAGAGAAGCAACCCACAGAAGAGGCACCCTTAAGAAAGTCCCCCAATTCATTACTGCAACGAGTTAAATCACTTGCATCCATAACGTTTGAACACTTAGCGAACTTAGCAATCTATTTGGACATGATTATTAGGGAGTCTGGAAAGCGCACACTAAATCTGATTCCAATGCGAGCTCGCAAAAAATTAATTGCCCTCAACGAGAAATACAAGTTGCATAGAAACAAACTCCTTGGAATTAACGAGACTCCCTCATGCTCGTGCACTAATTCCAATAGCGCTGCAATTTGCGAACTAGAGACTGAACGTTCACTACAAAGAGGCGATGTCCCAGGTTGGGTTCTAGTTGTATTGATGACAACAGGACTCGTTACCGCACTCTGGACTATCGCTGCGCCAAGGTTGAGCCAAATCCTCAAAAACTCCCTAGATTCAATGAACAGTATCCGATGAAAAATTCATCGGTTCTAGCGTCCGCGGATGAGAGATCCTTACAACGCGGTTCAGTTGAATCAGGACTCGTACTAATCCCAACCACGCTCTTTTTCCTAGCCGCACTTCAATTACTACTCGCAGGCTCATGGCAAACTATTGAACGAGCACGACTTCACGACTTTGTTATCGAGAGTTCAATTCAAGAGGCCCTCTCTAATGACTCTCATAGCCCTTTCATGGTAAATCAAATGGAGTTAAGCAAGCTAGAAAATGGCTCCTTTGAAAAATCGCTTAACCGATCCTCTAATGAGTCAACCTCCCTAGATGTTCAAGAAAGATTCACACCCTTTGGAACGATTAGGACATTTGAAATGACTACTTCGCTACCAATTATTGGTGGATTCCTTCAAGCACTTGACGGTGGACTATTTCAAGTAAAGAACTATGCAGTTTCAATAATCTCGTAAGTATTTATGAATCCGTCCTTTGATGAGCGTGGCTCTGCAACTAGTGAATTCATATTGATTGCGTTACCACTCTTTGTACCTGCCCTGCTCTTCTTTGTCTCAATTTCTCAAGTATCTAGAGCAGAGATGGAGGCTTCGATGCTGGCGCGGGAGGCGCTCAAGGCATTTGTATCAAGTGAGAACGATGCAGAAGCGCATTTACGAACCAGATTACTTCTAAATCAATATTCGCAATTTGGAGCTTCTTACAGGGAATCTATATCTAGCGGAAATTCACTTTCTGATCAGTACTCAATTAGTTGCTCTGCATCGCCATGCATTCAGCCTGGCACACAAGTTGAGCTAACGCTTTTTTCGTTTATAGATGTTGAGTCAGAGCTTTTAGCTATTGAGCGAACCCCGGGTAATGCATGGGGAACCTATAGCAATAAAATCGATAAGCGCCGTATAGCTATCGCATCGGCGCGAGGGTATGTAGATAAGTGGTCGTAACTTTTGGTGAAGAAGAGCGCGGGTCAATCTCTCCTCTTATAATCTTCTATTTTTCAGTTATCTTAATTCTGATCTTTCTTATCTCAAACGTTGCTTCCACATATATTGCAAGGAGGGACTTAATATCGCGTGCTGAGTCAGCACTATCCATTGCGGTACAAGAGTTGGATGAGATTCGTTATTACTACGGATCGCCCTTAACAGATTTCCTTGCAGAAGATGCTATTTCAGCCAAAGAGCTGCGTGTTCCAATCGATTGCACAGACGCATCGCGAAGCTTTACTCAAGCCCTTTACTCCTTCTCAAGTGCCGGGGCAACCGAATTAACTCACCAACTGTTGCCGAATAAGTCCACGCAGATTCAGCCATTAAATAATTTGCCCAGCCACCAGATTAGCGTCGAATCAATAAAGTGTGATGGCTTTGATCTTTCGGCGAGATTGACTGAGAGACATGAGTTACCGTTCCAACTACGAGTCTTCGGTTTAACTCACTACATAAATGAAGTTGAAGTTGGAACTGCATCATTTCTCTTGTCGAATGAGGATTAGTCCCGTGCCCGCTATCCTTCACCAATGGCCGATCGCGACTTTCTTGGAGAGATTTCTGCTCTAGAGAAGACCCTTGCCGGGATTGAGAGCGTGCTCAATCTTCCTGAACTCGAGCGACGATCAAGCGATTTGGAAGCGAAGGCTTCTGCTCCTGATCTTTGGAATGATCCAGAAAGTGCACAAAAAGTTACTAGTGAGCTATCAAGAACCCAATCGACTATTAACAAAGTTAAATCGCTCAAGAGTCGGGTGGTTGATCTACCAGTCATGCTTGAGTTGGCTGCCGCGGAATCGGACCAATCAGCTAATCCATCAGCAAATCAATCAGCTAATCATTCCGCAATGAGTGACTTCAGCAAGGAAATCGATTCCGTAACTAAGGCAATTAGTGACCTTGAGGTCCAAACACTTCTAAGTGGTGAATACGATCATCGCGATGCTTTGATAACTATTCGCTCCGAAGCTGGCGGTGTTGATGCCGCTGACTGGGCAGAAATGGTTTCTCGGATGTTCCTAAGGTATTGCGAACGGCATTCACTCTCCGTAAATGTGCTTGAAACTTCTTACGCGGAAGAGGCAGGAATCAAGTCGACCACTTTTAAAGTCAGTGGTTCCTACGCATATGGCACGCTCTCGGTAGAACAAGGAACTCATCGGCTAGTTCGCATTTCACCATTCGACAGTCAAAATCGACGCCACACTTCTTTTGCTGGAGTTGAAGTTGTTCCAGTTGTCGAACAGAGTGACCATATAGAAATTGATGAAAAAGAGATTCGCGTTGATGTCTATCGCTCATCTGGCCCTGGCGGGCAGGGAGTTAATACAACGGACTCCGCCGTACGAATCACACACATCCCAACCGGCATTGTTGTTTCATGCCAGAATGAACGTTCACAAATTCAAAATAAAGCAACCGCTATGGCAGTCCTTCAATCGAAGTTGCTAGAGAAGAGAAATCAAGAAGAGCGGGCAAAAATTGATGCCCTTCGTGGTGATACATCTGGTTCATGGGGCAATCAAATTCGTTCCTATGTGCTCCATCCTTACCAAATGGTCAAAGATCATCGCACTGATTTTGAAACTGGAAATACGCAAGCGGTCCTAGATGGTGATCTCGATGGATTTATCGAGGCCGGTATCAAATGGCGGAGAAGTAAGTAGATAAAAAAGCCTGGAGCTGTCGAGTATCGCCTGAAGTAAAGTGATTATTTGGGGGCGCTTCAAAGTTGAGAGCGCGCCTCGCACGCACACAGACATTCATGTAATTCACACCAAAGCGTGCGGGTATATGCCCAGATTTTCAGGCCCCGCTACATAGAATCCACCCGTGATTAAGTTCGAGAATGTGACCAAGGTTTATCCGAAGTCTGAAAAGCCAGCTCTCGACAACGTCTCTCTTGAAGTATCTAGGGGAGAGTTTGTCTTTTTGGTCGGTCTATCGGGTTCCGGAAAATCCACTTTCTTACGACTTGTCTTGCGAGAAGAGAAGCCAACTTCGGGAAGTATTCATGTGGCCGGCAAAGATCTGAAAACTCTCTCAAATTGGAAAGTTCCACAACTTCGTCGCCAGGTCGGAACCGTGTTTCAAGACTTCCGGTTGCTACCAAACAAGACCGTTTCAGAGAACGTTGCATTCACACTTCATGTCTTAGGTTCGTCTAGGAAAGAAATTGCCCGAGAAGTGCCGGAAGTCCTTGAACTTGTTGGACTAGAAGATAAGGGCGATAGAAAACCCGGTGAGTTATCAGGTGGAGAGCAGCAAAGAGTTGCAATTGCTAGAGCTTATGTCAGCAAGCCTGCAATTCTCATCGCTGATGAGCCAACCGGAAACCTTGACCCAGCCACATCAGTCGGAATTATGAAATTACTAGATCGCATCAATCGCGAAGGAACAACCGTTGTAATGGCTACTCATGACGCTGGAATTGTTGATCAGATGCGCAAGAGAGTTATTGAGCTCTCCTCCGGTTTAATTATCCGAGATCAAGTCCGCGGCGTCTATGGATATTCAGGCTAGGGAGACTTAGATGAAAGCTAGATTCATACTTGGTGAAGTCGGTATTGGCCTTCGTCGAAATCTAACGATGACCTTCGCCGTTATTGTTACGGTGGCCATTTCGCTTTCTCTCCTTGGGATTGGTCTTCTCTCAAATTCTCAAGTCCGGGTGATGAAGGATTACTGGTACGACAAGATTGAAGTCTCGGTTTTCCTTTGCGGCTCCCTCTCAGATGCCTCTTCTTGTTCGGCAGGGGTGGTTACCGATTCACAGAGATTAGAAATTCAGCGTGATCTTGAAGCTCTTCCTGTTGTCGAAACTGTTTATTATGAATCGCAATCTGAAGCTTTTGAAAGGTTCCAGGAGCGATTTAAGGACTCCGCAATCTCCCAGAATGTAACCGTGGATCAACTTCCTGAATCATTCAGAGTGAAGTTAAAGGATCCGACCCAATTTGCTGTTATCCAGAGCGCTTTTTCTGGTCGCCCCGGTGTAGATGTGGTCCAAGATCAGCGATCGATTCTTGAAAAATTCTTCCGGCTACTAAATGTCTTACGCGATGGAGCGCTAGCTATTGGTTTTGCCAGCGTGCTCACCGCAGCGTTGCTAATTAGCAACACCCTAAGGATTGCCGCCTTTAATCGCCGCCGCGAAACCAACGTAATGAAGCTTGTTGGAGCAAGCTCCTTCTCCATCCAACTTCCATTCATCTTGGAGGGAATCTTCTCCTCCATTCTTGGTTGGGGTTTTAGCGTTGGACTTTTATCGGGGCTCAAGTATGTGATCGATGATCGGATAGCTCCGCTGCTTACCTTTACTAACTTCTTTACTTGGAACGATGTCTGGCTCACTTCCGCATACCTTCTTGGCACTGGTTTACTAGTTGCCACAGTTGCCTCTACCCTTACGCTTCGTAAGTATTTAAAGGTTTAAGGCAAGAGGGGATAGCCCCTCAAGAGGAGAGTTCTTTTCAGTGGTAACTCGTTCCCCAAAATCCTCCAAACCCTCCAAACCCTCCAATCCCTCCAAACCCTCTTCGAAGGCACGCGCCCCAAAGAGGAAAGTCACAGTTCGATCTTCTGTGAAAAAGAGCGCCCCTACGACCGCAAGTATTGAAGTGGCGAACGATCGGCTAGGTGTTGCTAATAAGAAATCTGCATCTGGAATTGAAGCAGCGGCCGTAACTGGAACTGGAAACTCAACTGGAACCGGGAATGGGAGTGGCAATGGGAGTGGCAATGGAAATGGAAATGGCCAGAGAATTGCGCAGAGAATCGACCAAAGAAATGATCGGGTAGCGCTCACATTTCTAGGGACCTTTATAGCCGCGCTCTTCTTTGTCCTGGGCGCTGGTTTTGGCAACTCACAAGGAAACTCCCTTGTAGATAGCGCGATTGATGAATTAGTTTCCAACTCAACCATTGAAGTTGATCGAGGGACTTTAGAGAGAGCAGCAATCGAGGGAGCGCTAAAGGCTTCTGGAGATGGTTGGGCAAACTATTTTCCATCAACTACTTTAGAAGCGCTAAACAATTTAACAGCCAATGTCCTGACTGGAATTGGCGTATCTATTCGTGAAGCACGATCCGGAGCGATAGAGATAGCAGGGATTCAAGAGAACACGCCCGCATTTCGTAACGGTCTTCAGGTTGGCGATCAATTAATTCAGATAAATGGCACCGATGTTCAAGGGGCGTCAGTAACTACCGTTGCCGCACTCATTAGAGGCGATTTAGGTAAAGAGGTAGTGATTCAAGTGAATCGCAATGGGGCCAGCAAAGTCTTCTCACTACTTACCGAAAGGGTGGACGTCAAGACTGTTGATGCCTCTCAGATAACCCCTGATATCGCCTACTTGGCCGTCAATACCTTTGCATCGGGAACATCATCTGAGTTTTATGAAGCATTGAAGTCGTTGAATAGTTCTAAGGGAGTTGTCATTGATCTTCGTGACAATCCCGGTGGGTTGATTGAAGAGGCGGTTTCAATCGCCGAACTCTTCATTGGTAGAGGTGTAGTGGTTTCTTATCGTGCAAATGGAGAAGAAAAGGTCTTTAGTGCCAGTAATCCAAACCCAAGTCGGGTTCCAGTTGTTTTGATTATAAATAAGGGAACTACAAGTGCTGCGGAAATTCTTGCAGGAGCGTTCCAAGATAGAAACCGTGGAGTAGTAATCGGCGAGAAGTCCTTTGGTAAGGGATCAGTTCAAGAGTTCATGACTTTGAGGGACGGCTCAAAACTCGAGCTGACCGTAGCCCTCTACCTAACTCCAAGTGGAAGAACTATCGAAGGAGTTGGGATAGTGCCGGATTTACGAGTCGCTAACTCAGAGATAAAGGTGAAAGCACTTCAGATTCTTGGTGGGCTGGCCCAGTTAGGCGCAAAGGGTAATTAGAATTTTCTTCTGACTAGCGAATAACGCCTCGACTAGCACCTAATTGCCTGTTCATTTGCTCCGATTGATTACCCTTATCCAATGGTGAAGGAATCTGGCAGGAAATTGATAGCCCAAAATAAAAAGGGTCGTCATGATTACTTCATCGATGAGGTTTTTGAAGCGGGTCTAGTACTTCAAGGAACTGAAGTGAAGTCGCTCCGGGCCGGCCGCGCTACGCTCACAGATGGATATGCATCAGTAAAGGACGGTGAGCTTTTTCTTGCTGGAGTTCATATTCCGGAGTACAACGAGGGATCATGGACTAATCACGAACCTCGTCGCGAGCGAAAGCTCTTAATGCAGAAGCGTGAAATAACGAAGTTGATTGGAACTCTAAAAGAATCCGGCCTCACTTTGATTCCACTATCGCTGTACTTCAAAGATGGCATAGTCAAAGTTGAAATGGGTTTGGCGCGAGGCAAAAAGGCTCATGACAAACGCGACTCGCTCAAGGAGAAGCAGGCTTCGAGAGAAATTGATCGCGCTCTATCGCAACGAGCATCCGGTAAATCCTCTGCGAAATCGCGTGGAAAAGGTGCTCGCTTTAGAGACTTTGAAGACTAGACGCGTTCTGATATCTGGGCGTTGGAATTTGGGTGCCGGCCTTTAAGCGCGAGAAATTGAGCATAGGAATAAACGGATTTCTCTACCGGTTAAGCCTCACGTACAATTCCATATCTAGCTTCTAATCCTTAAGGCGAAAAATCTTGGGGGTGAACGGTCTCGACTTCGATTGTTGAGCCAGGGGAAGCGGGCCGAGGAAGCCGGGATGATCTCGTTAACCACAAAAACCCGCGCAATCAATTAGACGCAGATAAAACTTCGTCTGATTACGATCTCGCTGCCTAAGCGAGCGCTGTAATCCGTTGCCCTGAGCTTGCTCTCGCCTCAGGCCCCAACGTCGATAGAGGGCTTACCAACCGATAACGTTGTGATTATCGGCAGGGACATCTAACACAACTGCGTTCGTCGACTACTTGTGTGCGTGAGAGTCGGGACAGAGAAAGCGATTAGCACACTACGCCCGTAGAAGCCCTGTTTCAGTGTCGAAGGACCCGGGTTCGATTCCCGGCACCTCCACCAAATTCGCTTCCTTAATTATCGGAAGCGAATTTTCTTACTCGCCAAACACTAAATAATCCTGTTGCGATCCCCAAAATTCCCACATTTCTTGCACCTGGACTTACATTTTCGAAAATCAAAAAGCACCCGACAATTAGGGAGAGAGACGCAAGGGTGTAGACAAAAACCTTTCGAAATCTAGACATATTTGTCGGATTCCAGAGAGTTACCAAGAGAGCGATTGGCCCACCAAACATCGCAGGGGCGACGATTATTGTTACTGCAAGCGCAAGTGATTCCACGAGATGAAGTCTAGAGTCAACCGGTTGCTTTAGCTGATACTTTTATTGGGCTTGGTCATCCAGTTTCTTAATCTGTCTTTGAAGTCAGATTCTCTAGGTAATCGGCAGATATTCTCCACGTTTATCGCTAGGTTCAGCTCGCATAACACTTGGTTCAGCTCGCAATCAGCGTTCAGGAATTAACGCTTCGCAGCGACGTTCTGATCAATGGGTCGAGACGGGACGAAGAGCTCTTTACCCTGAGGCGAAGTCCAAGTGCACGATCCATCGACATGGCTCTCCAATCTCCAACCTCCATGCGTTTTGAGTCGATGGTGACGTCTACAAAGGAAGCCAAGGTTTTCCGGGTTGGTATGGCCACCTTCTTCCCAACTCTTTGCATGATCGATATCGCTAAGTCGAGCGGGATGACTACAACCAGGGAACCTGCATGTTCGATCTCGGGCAGTTAAGAAATCAACTAGATATTGAGAAGGCAGATAGTGGTTTCTTCCCATGTCGAGAAGATTTCCCGTTAGCGGGTCAGTGACAAATTTTCGCCATTTTCCGTCTGCAGCCAATTTTCTTGCGATTGAAGCAGGTATTGGACCGTGTCCCTCCAATTCAGCAGGATTTTCTGCCAAACCGAGAAGAGTCGGAAGGTCAACTGTTACATTAATGGAGATTGGACGCTTTGAGTTTTCAATTTTCTTTGAATTTGAGCTCAAAAATTCGCTAGCGATTGCCGTTAGCGCATCAGCGCGCTTCATCTCTATGTTCCGTGTGTCGACCGTAGTTTGGTTTAAATTCTTGGTTCCAGTTTTGTTGGTCCCTGAATCAGCATCAGCATCAGCATCAGCATCAGAATTAGAACCAAAATTGAAATCACTTCTTTCGCTACCTATTGGATTAGCCGATATGCAGTGACTTCTCTCTAATTCAATTCTGGCATTTATAGCTAGATAAACAGTCTGGGCATCTTCAGATGGAAGGAGCGCTATCAGAGTAGACATGCCATCTCCCTCCGGGTATACAGAGACAGTTCGAGTGTCGCGGGCAATCTCATGCTTCTCTTCCAGGACTTCTGGTGCATATTGCGCGAAAAGGGTTTTCAATTTCTTGCTGACTTGTGCTGCCGTATGAAACTCGGAGTGGGCAAGGGCCTTGCTTTCGATAAACGGAAGGATGTCAGGAGAGACACCACGATCCAATGCATCGGCAGTTTCACGCGCAATCAAAGTTGCGTGACTCGAACTTATGTCACCGTTTGAGAGCGCCTCACATGTGGCAGGAAGGTGATTAGTGAGGGTGCGAGCCACGTCAATACGCATCTGAGCGGTGTTTGGTGAAAGTTTGAGTGCGGTAGCAACATCTTCACGCTCGGCCTCATCTACGCCTTCCCACATATTTGAGGCCTCATTTGGCTCACTTCCAGCGATAGCCAAAGTCGCTTCTTGAATCAATGAATAGAGCCATGAGTATTGTTTTTCTAAAGCTGCGAGGTAATCGATTCGACCGGAGGCGCCAAGAGTTCTTGGTTCAATCTCCAGAAGATGTCCCAGATTCTCATAGCTGCCGGGACGTGTTTGGATATAAGCAACTCGCGCTTCGATGGGAGTAGAAGCGGTGCTTAGTATCTCAGTGAGGCTCATGGGTGAATAATGGAATGGGACACTGACAAAGTTTGATCAAGAAGATGTAATTTCCCCAGAAGTTTGGCTAATTAAGTGCAATTTGAGGAAAAGTTATACGAAGCGCAAATGCCATTTGAATCTGACTATGTAGCCTGATGTTCATCTCCACTGCTCATCAGCAACTCCAACAAAGTCTGCTGGAGCCAACCCAGCCAAGAGTAAACGGCATAAACGGCTTTCATTGGGTCGCTTTCTGTCATCAATTCATACTTTGCATGTAGATCGGATGCATCTCGCTTGGCTTTCCCGGCGGAGTTCAAGTCACCATCATCTCTAGCACCATCATCTCTAGCACCATGATCTTTAGAACTATCTAAGTTGGCGTCGTGATTAGCGCCCGTACCTAAATCACTTGTTTGAGAAGAAGCTCTGTCATCAGCCGAACTAGTTGAGTCCTCTTTGAACTCTTTACTAATTCCAAGTCGAACAGCAAGGGCGAGTCGCAAATCATTTAAAGCACCCAGCCAAGCCATCGCATCGGAATCGATGAACTTAATTTCAATCGAGCCACGGTCAATCGGCTGATCTGCATTCCAATCCTCATCTTGAGGAATTAGCGCCTCATAAACAGTAAGTGCATGCGCCCGCTTCTTCTCTCGCAGCCCATGTTCGGTATAGCGACGGAATTCAGCGGCCGACTTCTCATCTTTATAAGCGTTGGGAAGTAATCGTCGTAGCACTGGGTCATCGGGTGGCTGCTCGCTGCCGCTCATTCCCATCATGGAATCTAGGCCCATCATCTGAAAAAGCGGATCTATATCAATTTCGGAGTTAACTGCTCCATCGCCTAGTAACTCCAAGATCTGCTCGGTGAGATTAATTAAGACATGCGCCTCTTGGGAGGTGAAGACAATGTGGATTGAGCCATCTTCGGCGCGAATATATTTTGAACTCATCCTTCAAACCTTAAATCAAAGTACTTTTAGCGCCGAAACAACCTTTGTAAGGGATGCTTTTGCATCGCCAAACAGAAGCGTCGTCTTCGGGTCATACAAGAGTTCATTTTCAATTCCAGCAAAACCTGGGCGCATCGAACGCTTTAAGAAAATCACATTTCCGGCGAGTGATACATCAAGAATTGGCATTCCGTAAATGGGGCAACCGGGGGTTGTCTTTGCGGCCGGATTAACAACATCATTCGCACCGATAATTAATGCGACATCGGTCTGGGGGAAAGTTGGGTTAACTTCATCCATCTCAGATAATTGTTCGTAAGGAACATTTGCCTCAGCAAGAAGCACATTCATATGACCGGGCATACGACCGGCAACGGGATGAATTCCATAAGCAACATCAATTCCCTTTGCAGACAATAGATCAGCTAACTCACGCACTGTGTGCTGCGCCTGGGCAACCGCAAGTCCAAAACCGGGAACTATCACAACGCGCCGTGCGTAATTTAGGAGAATGGCAACATCATCAGGAGTTCCGGATTTAACAGGTCGAGTATCGGCAGCGCCACCGCTCGCTTGAGCTTTGGCAGTAAATGCTCCAAATAGAGTGCCAAAAAGCGAACGTCCCATCGCTTCTGCCATCAAACGCGTCAAAATTGTTCCGGATGCGCCAACGAGCGTTCCAGCGATAATCAAAAGTGTTGCATCGAGCACGTAACCGGAAGCCGCAACAGTCAAACCGGTAAATGCATTTAATAGCGAGATAACAATTGGAACATCCGCGCCGCCAACTGGAAGAACAAATAAGACACCGAAAAGCAGCGAGAGAGCGGCCAAAATCAATAGTGGGGTAGTTCCAAGCTCGGCAATCACCCATCCCGAAACTCCGATAACTCCACCAAGCGTTCCAGCAATTACCGCTCTTCCTCCCGGGAAAACAACAGGAGCGGTTGTCATTAGCTCTTGCAATTTTAAGAAGGTAATGATTGATCCGGAGAAGGAGACGCATCCGACTACAACTGTGAATACGGTTGCAAGGACAACTGCAAAGGAAGCTGAATCGCCCAACTTCATATACTCAACAATTGCAACTAGCGCCGCAGCGCCACCACCAACGCCATTAAACAGCGCAACAAGTTGGGGCATCGCGGTCATTTGAACGCGACGCGCGGCGGGAACACCGACGATAACACCAACAATTATCGCTCCGATTATCCAACCGAGATTTCTTCCCTCATTCTCAGAGCGGAAGAAGACTAAGAGCGTCGCAATTCCAGCGCCAGCAGCGCCAAGTAGATTCCCACGGCGCGCAGTTCTTGGATGCGATAAGCCTTTAAGTGCGAGGATGAAACAGACGCCCGCTACTAAACCGATCAGGTCATAAAGAAAGGAGCTCACTTCTTATCACCCGAGCCCTTACCCTTAAACATCTCCAGCA
>VERH01000025.1 GCA_018882735.1 Candidatus Nanopelagicaceae bacterium | reverse complement strand
GCGCATCTCATCGACAGAGTTCACTTTGCGCATTTGATAAGGCTATCTAAAAAATCTATTGAGAAAATGAAGCGGGGCCCGGTTTCCCGAGCCCCGCTTTTGATCAGTTACGACTTATTTCTTGATTTGTTCCCTAATTAGTTCTGGTAGAACTTCATCAATGGAACGCTAAAGCCACGGTCATAAGTCAAACCGCCGGCCTTACGGATCGCGCTACGGAACGCGCCATCTGCAACAAGCTTCCCATCTACAGCAGCCTTCGCCAAGATATCGGCGATTGCCATGTACTGCGCTGTAGTGGTCCGGCAGTGACCAGTTCCGTTAACTGTGCTCTGTGAAATCGGTGAACCGGTTGCACTGAACTTGGTATAGGAATCTGGTGTCCGCTGCCACAGAGCGATGAGATTCGAACGTGGCGTTGCAGCTAGCTTCGAGTTCTTATTTGAAGCCGAAGCAAGATAATTCTCAGCCGCACGCTCAGCTAGCCACTGTGCATGTCCAGCTGGGGTCACGTTATCTGCAGTAGCTGCTAGAGAGACGGTTGGAACATTGAATACACCCTTGTGTGAAACAAGTGCACGCATCTTTGTGACCGCGGCAGGATCTGCCTTAGCTCTTGGTGAAGCAGCTAGGAAGCCGAGGAGTCCTCGTGCAGCATCTAGACCGCTTAACGCTGAGCTGTACTCAAAGAGTCCATCTCCAAGCTGTGTTGCATAGTTCGTTGCGGAGTTATCAAATACAGCACCGCCAACTTGTTGCTCGATGTCGTAGGTAGCCATGATTGCAAGAATCGCAGCACCACCAATGTTCTCAAGCGCTCCAAATGCTGGCGACAATCCGGCAGCAAACTGAGTAGCAATGAGAGTTCCTTGTGGTCCAGGTCCAGTTGCTCCGTCATAGCTTGAGCTCTGAGTTGGAACACCAGACATTGCCGCTACAAGTACAAGTGCGGAACGTGATGGAATCGCCTTAATTGCATCTGGAACTTTAGAAGTTGCAGGCCATGCCGGAGTTACGGGGTTTGCAGCAAATGCTGCTTGCAACGAACCAAGAACTGTAAGGACCCTTCCGATATCGGTATAGACCTCAAGGACGGACTTGTAGTTGCCACCCTGGATAGTTGGATCGAAGAATGTCTTCAAGCCCCAGAGCGCATCGCCCGCCATCTTCAAAGACGCTTCAACTGAACCAGCTGCTGGACAGAGATTTCCAGCTGCGCTAATCAAGTTTGAGTTGTTCTCGGAGAGAGCTTGTGTGATGAATGCGCCTAGAGATTCTCCCCAAGCGACGACATTCTTCACGGTAGGGAACTGCTTCTTAATAATTCCGATTAGTTCGACATTTGTCTTAAGTCCGGAATCTGCATTCCATCCTTGGCGAGCAAAACCGGAACCTGCGATTCCGTATCCCTTAGTGAGCATCTGGGTAGCAACTTCAGTGATCTGAGCTGCATTTTGGCCAGGAGCTGGTTGTGGTGTGTTAACTACCGTGTATCCGCCAACTACTGGAATTGATGCTGGGATATTGATTGGGTAGCGGTACCCATGTGAAAAGAGGAAGAGAGTTCCGCTAAATCTTGCTGGAACTTGGATTACATATCCAGCTCCATCAGTTGTGGCACCAACGCACTCAGTAAAGATGACCTTGTTGGTACATACAGGGTTAGCGCTAGCGGTTGTTGGAACAGCTACTAACGCAGTAGTGGTGATTGCGAGAGCCGAAGCTACCGCGAATACACGCTTCTTGAGTGAATTTAGATTTCTCATGAGTTAGTAGGTATTCCCTTCGCTGGAAGTGCGGCGCGCTTTGCAGACGCCTTTGTTACTGGTCCAGTTGCTGAATCAGTTGTGTAGACGGTGCGACCTGCATCTAGCGGGATCAAAGCTCCGGCCAAGTTGAACTTGCCGAACCAGTATCCGGTAAAGCCGGCGCGTGAAGTTCTGCTAACGGCAAGGTTTCCGTAGGCAGCGCTTGCAAATGTTGAGCCTTTCCGCTCCATCGCTGTGATTAGCGAGCGACGGGTTGGGTTCTGGCCAGCCGCGCGAAGCGCCTGGACGGTGAGCATTGCCGCATTCATTCCAACGAGGACGTTGGTATCGAAATCAACGCCTGGGCTGTACTTGGTGTTGACCTCGCGGAACAACTTCACATATTCATCAGTTGTATCCAAGGCATCTGGCATAAACGAAACGCCAATTGCGCCATTTAGAAGCGCTTGAGCCTGTGGGTTATTTAGCGCAATCTTTAGGGTTGTTGAATCCGCACCTACTGATCCAAGAATCCACTGTGGCTTGTAGCCAGCAGCAGATGCAACTCCAAGAGCTGCGGCTGTTGCAGAAGAAACGCTAAATAGAACTACAACTTCGCACTTTGCTCCGGCGAAGCGGGTAATCCAAGTTTGAGCGGTAGTAGCGCTCTGGGTACCGGAGACGTACTTGACTGTCTCATCGAATGTGAGGCCAGCAGTTGCAAAGCCCTTTTCGGCATCTGCACCGAATTCATCATTCTGAACGAGTAAGCAAGTCTTCTTGCCGGTGAAATTCTCTTTGATATATGAGGAGAGGATCTTCGCTTCTGCTACATATGTTGGGAAATGCATGAAGGAAGTCCTGAACTTCTTAACATCGGCAAAACCGCTATAGCCTGTGTTGAGGAATAGCGATGGGATGTTTCTTGATGCGATTCGAACCTTGCTTGTAACAGCGAGATGATTCGCAGTTCCGAGCTGTCCAACAAGAGCGAATACTTTATCTTTCAGGATTAGTTCGTTTGTCTTGTTGATTGCTTCCTGTGGGATGTAACGGTCATCCTTGATAACAAGGTTGATCTTGCGACCATAAACACCGCCATTGTCATTGATATATTCAAAATAGGCTTTCATCGCCGGGGCAACCTTGCTATAGCCAGGAGCCGCGATACCGGTCATCGGCACGGTGGTGCCGAGCTTGATCTCCGTTGATGAGACGCCGACTTCTGCATTAGCCGGGACTGCGCTTGCAACGAGTGCAAATGAAGTAACCGCTACTGCAGCAAGAATGCTCTTCTTGCGTCGTAAGCTGATCATTTCTTTCCTTCCATCGAGGGTTTGTTTGCTTGCCTTGCTTTAGTGTTTCGCGTGTTGCTCCTTACGTTTCCTCATCGCTTCGGCAGGGCCGTTTGGCGAGAAGAGGACTGTCAGGATCAACAGCACGCTCACAATGAAGCCGGGCAAATTCGTAGTGATCTTCTCGGAATCGCCAAGCTGATGTGCAATCACATCGGCGATTTCGGGAATCACCACGAGAATTACAGCGCCTAGCATGCTACCGAGGAGGCTGGTTACGCCAGCCAGAATCGCCCCAGTAATTATGGTGAAAGAGAGGCTGAGCGGGAAGGCGCTGGGGGCGACGATGCTGACCATCCCCAGGAGCGCTCCAGCTAGCCCGGCCACACCGGCGCTGATGGTGAAGGCCGTGATCTTGGATTGGGCGACATTGACCCCACAAAGGGAGGCCGCCGTCGAGTTAGCCCTAAGGGCTTTCCAAGTTCTTCCAAAACGACTATTCAGCAAATTCCGAAGAAGGAACATTGCGATTAGTACAACGAATGCAGCAATCCAGAAGAACCATTTGTAAAGCGTGAACTCTTCGCCAAATCGCTCCGGTGGCAATCCAGCGTCATAGACCAATCCAGTCTCGCCACCTAGGAATGAGAATTGATTGGCTAGGGTCGGAAGACCTACAGCTAGCGCAAGAGTTGTTCCAGCAAGATACGGACCGGACATTCGACCAGCCGCAAAGGCAAGTATGAAACCAAATGCAGCTGAGACAAGTATTGCTATAAGTAGGGTAAACCAGAATGGCGATTGCCAAAATGTCTGTGAAAGCGCAGCAGCGTATGCACCGACAGCTAGGAATGCACCTTGTCCTAGGGAAACTTGTCCAGAGTAACCAGTAAGCAAGATGATTGATGCGATTGCAAGTGTCGTAACAGCAATCGTTGCTCCTTGATAGACACGGAGTTCATCAACGCGATCGGCAACAATCAATAACAGCCAGCCGAATAAGAAGTATGCAACAAATGCTTTCTTGGTTGAGAGTTTATGCACTGCGCACCTTCTTCGCTCCAAGCAGACCATTTGGTTTGAAGATTAAAGCAAGTAAGAGAACCACAAAGACTGTTGGGAATATCAAAGTCGTACCGACATAATTCAAAACAAATGAGACTCCGATTCCGAGTACGACCCCACCTAAGACCGCTCCAGGAAGGCTCTCAAGTCCACCGATTACAGCCGCAACAAAACCAAAGACAAGTAGTACATCTAGTGAAGCTGGCGAGAGCACATCGTTTGGTGTAATCAAGACACCAGCGATAGCTCCGGCTACGCCTGCGAATACCCAACCAATTGTTCGAATCGGTCCAACTCTGATTCCAGCAAGTCGCGCAATTTCTGGTTGGAAAGCCGCAGCCCTGAGAGAGAGGCCTAGATCAGTGCGTTGGAAGATGAAAGAGAAGATGATCATGACGACAGTAGTTGAGAGGATTACTAGAACATTAAATCTCGAGAATGGAATCGATTCGCCAAAGAGAACAAAGTTATCGGTTGAGACCGGTGGATAGAAACTTCGGAAGTCGTTACCCCAGATCATTCCCACGATGCTCTTGATGACTCCAAGCAAGCCGAGCGTTGCGATTACTGGAGCAAGTGCTGCGACTGGACCCTCATCAACATGGCGGAAGAGCGTTCGCATTAAAAAGTACTCGACACCTGCGCCCAATAATGCGCCGGCAACTACCGCGAAGAGCACGGCGAGCCAGAAGACTCCGGTTCTAGTAACAATCTCATATGCAATATAAGTAGTAACAATCGCCTGGCCAGCTTGAGCGAAGTTGACGACTCGTGTTGAGCGCCAAACCAGAACCAGGGCAAGAGCCATCAAGCTATAGATGGATCCGAGGGTCAATCCGATAAGAAGCGTTCCAATTAGTTGTCTCATTAGTACCCCAAATAGGCTGACTTGAGCGCAGGATCGGCCAAGAGATCCTTTGCATTTCCGGATGCGACTAATTCACCTAGGTTCAAAATGACGCCAGTGTCGGCAATCTCAAGTGCGCTCGTCGCATTCTGCTCCACAAGCACGACCGTTAGGTTCATACTCTTTTGTAGATTCTTAATAGCAGAGAAGATCTGTTCGATAATTAGTGGCGCTAGCCCAAGAGAGGGCTCATCAAGTAGTAGAAGTTTTGGACGAGAGACAAGCGCTCGACCAATCGCGAGCATTTGACGCTCGCCACCGGAGAGAGTGTTAGCGCTCTGGGACATACGCTCACCAAGTCGAGGAAATAGTTCTACCGCTTCTTTAATGGCCTTCTCGGTACCGTTCTTATCTCTCCGCCACAATCCACCGATAACGAGATTTTCGCGAACAGTCAGCTCCGGGATTACCGATTTACCTTCAGAAACATGGGAGATTCCTCGTCTAACTAAATCTTCTGGGCGCTTACCCAAGATGTTTCGATCACGCCAAGTAGCAGTCCCATTCTCGGCATCTTTAAGACCGGAGAGAGTGCGAAGCAAGGTGGTTTTTCCAGCTCCATTTGCGCCAATGACAGCTGTTAATTCTCCTTCTTGAACTTCAAAACTAACGTTAGTCAGCGCTCTTATAGCGCCATGGCTAACGGTTAAATTACTTACTACTAGCGAGCTCACTTTGCACCCGCTTTATGTGAACCGAGATAAGCAGCAATCACATCTGGATTGTTTCTAACTTCATCTTTTGTGCCCGAAGCAATTAACTCACCAAAGTTTAGAACTGAGATCCGATCGCAGATAGACATAACAACATCCATATGGTGCTCAACAATGATCACAGAGGTGTGGCTCTTGATATTTCTAACCAGCCCGTTGAACCACTCAATATCTTGTGGACCAAGGCCACCAGCGGGTTCATCTAACAAGAGAATTCTTGGTTGACTAATCAGCGCTCGAGCAATTGCAACTCTCTTTGTATCCGGATAAGCGAGCGTGTCAGCTCTCCGTTCCGCCAAACTTCCAACATAGACGCGCTCTAAAGCAGTCTGCGCGAGTTCGCGAAGATGCCCTTCATCCTTCTCAACTAAACCAAGAAATGATTGGGTCAATCCCGCCTTCGCGAGATGGTGGGCGCCCATCATCACATTTTCAAGAACCGTTAAATCTGGGAAGAGTCCAACTCCTTGGAGCGTACGTGCAATTCCATTCGTGGCTAATTGGTAAGGCTTTGGCCATTTAATGTTCCGACCAAATAGCTCCAGAGTTCCAGTTGAAGGAGTGACCAAGCCAGAGAGCGCGTTAAAGACCGTCGTTTTGCCGGCACCATTAGGGCCAATTAGGCCAAGAACTTCACCTTCATGAAGATCGATACTTACATTTGAAAGAGCCTTTAGCCCACCGAAATTAACGGAGAGATCGCGGATTGCGAGCACTCGCTCGGTCGAAGTCATCGTTGAATTCGCTCCCCGTCTTAGTACTTCGTTCGTAACTTAGTTGGTGAAGACTCTTGGAACTCTCGGACCGATTCGCGTCACAATCTCGTAATTGATTGTTCCGCAAGCCTCTGCCCAAGCGTCGGCAGTGTAGCCGTCGCCACCTTCACTTCCAATCAGGTAAGCCCAATCCCCCGCGTGCGCTATCGAATCGTTACCAATTTCCACAACAAATTGATCCATAGAAACCCGGCCAATAATTGGAGCCTTCTTATTACCCACAAGTACGCCCGCACTTGAATTCGCATTCCGTGGAACGCCATCGGCATATCCCATTGCAACAACTGCTAACTTGGTATCGGTCTTAGTTGTTGCAGTTCCACCATAACCAACCTGAGAACCGGCTGGGACATCCTTAACAATATGTAGCCTCGCCCTTAATTTCATAACTGGTTTTAGATTTAGCGATTCTGAGCCGCCCATCGACTTTACATCCGGAGATAGTCCATACATCGCAATTCCTAATCGGACTAAATCAAAGTGTGATGATTCATTTGTGAGCGCTGCTGCAGAATTACTTAAGTGGAGTATTTTCGGTGAGATACCAACTTCTCTTGCTTCTGAGACTCGAGCCCGGAAATTGTGGAGCTGTTCTTCATTAAAAGAATGATTTGGTTCATCTGCACGGGCAAAGTGTGACCAGATTCCAACAACTTCTAATCCACCGCTCTTAGAAAGTTCTCCGGCTCTTGAAATTAATGCACTCCACTCTTTTAGGGCTCCACCTCGAGACATTCCAGTATCAACTTCTAGATGCACTCTTGGTGAGATACCCAAGGACTTTCCCGCTTTAATGACTGCGTCGAGATGATCAAGAGATGGAATCGCAAGATCAATTTTCTTCTTTAAGGCGCTCTCAAAGTCATCGCTTACGGGAGTAAGCCAGGCGATGGTTGGTGCAGTAATTCCCGCATCCCTAAGAGCAACCGCTTCTTCAAGTAGCGCAGTTCCCAGCCACTTTGCTCCAGCTTTAAGTGCCCGCTCTGCAACTGGGACTAAACCGTGTCCATATGCATCGGCTTTTACAACTGCGAGCGCATCAGCCTTTGTATTCGATAGTAAGCGCTTGATGTTGTACTCAAGTGCGCCAAGATCGATTATCGCCTCAGCTCGAGCCATTGAACTAGCCTAATCGGGCGCTAGGAAGGTTGCTTTTCCGATGGGATAAAACGGTCGATAGCAACGACCAAAACAAGAATCGCTCCGCCTAGAAACATTCCACCCAATAGGTCGGTAAACCAGTGGGTATTTCTAATCAACGAGGCAAAACAGACGGCGACCGTCATTACGCCAACAACCCAGTAAAGACGTAGCCCTTCAAATGGATCTCTATGGGTGTAACGGAAGATGATGTATGCCAAAAGCCCCCAAGTAACTAGCGCGTTTGCGGTGTGACCGCTTGGGTAAGCCATTCCGTCTGTGAACATACAGATATCAAAATCTTCGCGCGCTTTACAACGGCCAAATCCAATCTTGGCGGCGCCAACAAATAGATTTAAGAATATGAGCGAAAGGATAGATAAATTAAGTGGTCGCCAAGAGCTAAATCTTCTTCCAATCAGCGCGGCGGCGAGAATTAAGATTGTGGCGGTTATCCAACGTAGGCCCAGATCATCAAGCCTTAATATCAAGAACTCATTAAATCCCGTGAGAGTTGGCCGTTCGATATCTGCGAGAAATTGATCAACCCGCCACAGCAATCCTTTGAAGATGACATCGAGGGTAACTAAAGCGAAGGCGATGAAAAGCCCCGCAGACCAGCGGAGCGCAACGGCCATTTCATGGCGCCGTACTTCGAGACGTTGATCAACAACGTCATCAAACTTTGCAATCATTCGACTGTTACCGACTTTGCTAAATTCCTTGGTTGGTCTACATCATTTCCGCGAGCCACCGCCATTTCATAGGCGAAGACTTGGAGTGGAACTATAGAGAGTATTGGTTGAAGAATCTCTTCAGATTCTGGGATGCGAATCAATTCTGGGAGATCAAGTGAATGACTTTGATCAGCAATCGCAATAACGCGAGCGCCACGTGCCCTCACTTCTTGGATATTGCTCCGCATTTTCTCAGCAATCTCACTCTTTGCTGGCGGGAGAATCGCAATGACTGGGGTTCCCTCTTCAATCAAAGCGATTGGGCCATGCTTTAGCTCGCCACCAGCAAAACCTTCCGCATGCATGTAGGCGAGTTCTTTTAATTTAAGCGCCCCTTCAAGTGCAGCGGGGAAACCGACATGGCGACCTAAAAATAAAACGGAAGTTGCGCTCTTATACCCCCGAGTCATTTCACGGAGTGGTTCGACGGTTTCGAGAATCTCTTCAATCTTATTTGGAAGTTGTAAGAGCGCAGCAATTAATTCTTTGATGCGATCTGAAGTTATGGAATTTCGCTTGCTTGCGAGGTAAAGCGCGAGCAAATCAAGTGCAATAACTTGAGTCAAGAGGGCCTTTGTAGATGCGACTGCGATTTCAGGGCCGGCATGGGTATATAGAACTGAATCTGATTCGCGCGGAATAGTAGAGCCCATCGTGTTACAGATCGAAAGGGTCTCAGCTCCAAGTGACTTTGCGTGACGCAGCGCCATCAAGGTATCCATAGTTTCACCTGATTGCGAGATTGTGACCACAAGAGTTCGCTCTGAAATAACTGGATTGCGATATCTAAACTCAGATGCAAGTTCTACTTCGACTGGAATCTTCGCCCATTCCTCAAGGGCGTATTTACCAATCAATCCAGCGTGATACGCGGTGCCACAAGCAAGGATCAAAATTCGCCCGAAGTTGCCGCTTAAGCTCTCTAGTTCTTTTAGCTCGATTGTCGAAGGCGTTGGGAATCGACCGAGCAAGGTGTCTGCTACCGCCTTAGGTTGTTCGTAGATCTCTTTGAGCATGAAGTGCTCAAAGCCACCACGCTCGGCAGCCTTGGCATCCCAAGTTATTTCGTACTCCTTTGGCGTGACTTTCTTACCGGCCAAATCAGTTACAACCACTTCGCTGGGGGTTACAACGACAACTTGATCTTGCCCTAATTCCAAAGCTTTCTTTGTATGTGAAATAAAGGCCGAAACATCAGAAGCAAGGAAATTCTCACCCGCACCAACGCCAACTACCAATGGTGAATTTCGACGCGCTCCTACTATCAAATTTGGATTATCTGATTGGATAGCAAGGAGGGTAAAGGATCCACGTAAGCGAGCACAGACGCTCCGCATTGCGCTAGCGAGATCACCGGAGACTTTGAATTCTTCGCCTAAAAGATGTGCGACAGATTCGGTATCAGTTTCAGATTTGAATTTATGTCCGCGTCGTTCTAATTCAGCCTTTAACTCTTCATAATTTTCGATGATTCCATTATGAATAACCGCTAATTTTCCGCTCTCATCAAGGTGAGGATGTGCATTTATGTCGGTAGGGCCACCATGAGTTGCCCAACGAGTATGTCCGATGCCACCAGTTGCACTTTCGTGGCCGCTATTTAAAGCGCCTTCAAGATTTGCGAGTTTGCCAGCTTTCTTCTCAACTACGAGCTTCTCGCCTTTGGTGACGGCAAGCGCTACGCCGGCAGAGTCATAACCACGATATTCAAGGCGTCTTAATCCTTCAATAACTCTAGATAGCGCTGGGTTCGAGCCGGTGTATCCGACGATCCCACACATATTTATTGCTCCTCTTTTATTGCTCTCCTAGAGTGCGAGTTCTGATTTTACTAGCGCTGCTAGCTCCGAGGCGAATTGCTCAGCCTTTTCATTGGTATCTGCTTCAACCATCACGCGAATGACTGGCTCAGTTCCGGAAGCCCGGAGCAAAACTCGTCCACTCTCACCTAATTCGCTCTCAATCTTGGCAACTTTTCCAATGACCGTTTGGTTCGTTTTCAGCTTCGACTTATCTACGCCTTTCACATTAATTAGCACTTGAGGATATCTATGCATAAAGCTGGCTAACTCTTTTAAAGATTTTTTGCTGGTTGCGACCTCAGAGATTAGGTGAAGTGCAGTAAGAATCCCATCACCAGTAGTAGCAAATCTGTGCATAATTACATGTCCGGATTGTTCGCCGCCAAGTGAATGCCCACCGGCCAACATCTCTTCTAATACATAGCGATCACCTACTGGAGTCGCCACAAAACCAATTCCCTTTTTCTCTAAGGCACGGATTAGCCCGAGGTTGGTCATGACTGTGCCAACAAGTTTCTTAGTTGGAAGTTCAGTGTGTTGGGCCAGTATTCCCAAGATGAAATCGCCGTCGACAACGCTGCCTTCGTGATCTATCGCCAAGACTCGGTCGGCATCGCCATCATGGGCAATTCCCAAATCCGCGCCAACTTCACGAACCTTTGCAATCAAGTTCTCTAAATGGGTAGACCCACAATTCTCATTGATATTCGTGCCATTGGGTTTATCTGAAATCGCAATTACTTCAGCACCAGCTCTTTGTAGTACTTGTGGAGCTACAAATGAAGCCGCGCCATTTGCACAATCAACAACAATCTTTAGCCCGGCAAAGTTTGAATTTATCGTGGCAAGAAGATGTTTTATGTATCGCTCTTTAGCGCTCTCATCTCTAGTTATCTCACCTTTATTGCCATTAGGGCTCCAGGGTTTACCAAGTTGAACTTCGATTTGTGCTTCTACCGAGTCGGCTAATTTGCGACCATCGCGTGCGAAGAACTTGATGCCGTTGTCGGTCGCTGGATTATGAGATGCGCTGATCATGACTCCGAGGTCACAACCCAACTCCGTAACTAAGAACGAGACAGCCGGAGTAGGAAGAATGCCCACGCTAATTACATCAACGCCTGATTCTGAAAGACCGGCTGCGATTGCGCGCTCTAGGTATTCACCAGATTCCCGTGAATCTTGGGCGATGATCGCTTTCGGTCTATGTCCAGAAAACTCACCAATATCGGTAAGAACATGTGCTGCAGCGAGAGCTAGATCGTGAGCGAGTTGCTCCGTTAAATCAACGCCAGCAACGCCTCGGACACCGTCTGTGCCGAAAAGGGCCATGACCCAAACGCTAGAGGATTAGCGCTTGCTGTACTGGGAGCGCTTACGAGCTTTCTTTAGACCGTACTTCTTCCGCTCGATTACGCGTGGATCGCGAGTTAAGAACTTCGCCTTCTTCAAAGCTGGGCGATTTGCATCAACATCAATTGCATTTAGCGCACGAGCAACGCCTAGGCGTAGCGCGCCGGCTTGACCAGAAATTCCGCCGCCATCAATACGTGCAATGACGTCGTACTTACCTTCCGCGCCAACAGTGCGAAGTGGCTCGGAGACAGATTGTTGGTGAACCTTATTTGGGAAATATGCTTCAAGGCTCTTCTCATTTACAGTCCAACGACCAGAACCTGGGACTAGGCGAACGCGAGCAACCGCTTCCTTACGACGACCAACGCCAGCACCTGGGGCAATTACAGCGGCGCGGTTTGTGGCACCAGCAGGAGTGCTAGAGCTAAATGCGGTTGTTGTCTCGTTCTCTGACATCATCATCCTTTACTTGCCTAACTTGGTTTGATCGACTTGAGTGAAAACATATGGAGTTGGAGCTTGTGATCCATGTGGATGGTTAGGTCCGGCATAAACTTTTAGCTTTGAGGCCATTTGTTTTCCAATTGAATTCTTCGGGAGCATTCCCTTTATTGCTTTTTCAATAGCGCGGGTTGGGAACTTATCCATTAGAAGCGCATAGTTACGCTCAGTCAGACCGCCTGGGTATTGGGAGTGCTGGTAGGCCATCTTGTCGGTCATCTTGCTTCCAGTTAGAACAACCTTCTCAGCATTGATAACAATCACGAAGTCGCCCATATCCATATGAGGAGCGAAAGTTGCCTTGTGCTTTCCGCGAAGCAGAGTTGCAGCATGGCTAGCGAGGCGTCCAAGAACAACATCTTGGGCATCGATGACATACCACTTACGCGCAACATCGTTAGGGGTCGGTGTAAAGGTACGCACGGCGAACTCGCTTTCTTCTTACTTCTTCTTATTACTTCTTATTTATCAGCTCCACCGGCCACATTTGAGGCCGAGGAGGCAGAAGGGGAAGGTTACCCGCCCCTCTCGGGAGGGTCAAAATCAGCCCTTGAGGCACCGAGATCCCGCAAAGGAGCCAGTCAATCTGAACGCTTTTTGGGTCTAGTTTTCCAGACCGAATTTCACATCGGCTTCAGTCTGTGCAAAGAAGGCTGGGAGTCGCTTTTCTTTGTTTTTTCTCGTCCAACCCAGCCGCGTCCAGGAGTATTTACTAAAGGTTTTTCCCGAATCGTATGAGATATCGCAAGTGCACCCACTTCGATCTATTGCGTATTTGACCCAATGGTTATCGACCCTTAAGACCAGAGAACCTTCTTTAAGTAAAGAACTAGCCTGTTCTTCGTATCGAGAACTGTTCTGAGAGATTAACTCGCCAAATAAAGCAAAGTAGGCATCATCACGCACAGCATCATTAAGGTTTTCAGCACTGTCCTGCGACATGTTTCAAAGTCTATCTCAGGTTCCACAGGGTAGTAAGACAATTTTTTCGGTAATCACTGGAAGAGTTTGTACGTTTATTCCATCGATTGTGCCCTTTGCGTAGGCAATTCCATAGTATCTAGAGGCTCTACTATTTTCACAGCGCACCCAAGTTCCCTTATGGGCAACTCTTTTGTTGGCTGGGATTACTCCACCGAAGTCAATTGTTCTTTCTGCTATTTCATAATCACGTAAAAAACCTTTCTTCTTAATCTCAACTGTAAACTTAAGATTGACAAGATCCCTATCACAAGTTGATACGGCATTGACTTTGACAGCATCAAAACCTTTAAGTCTCTTTAATGATTTCGAAAGATGAGGGTTGTCGACTCTTATGTAACATTTTGTGAGGGGAGGAGTGACCTGTGATGCCGAAGTATTTTGTGATAAAGATATTAATACGCAGACTATTGCTAGATTCGCTAAAAAGAACTTGTTTGGAAAAATAGACATCCGGCAAGAATGACGGATTTCACCTTCGCGGCCTCCGGGTTATCCACAATCTTAGAAATTGAACTTAATGGCTCCACACGGGCTCTGGGCTCTCGTAGACCTGCCCTTCGGCCCCAAAGATAAGGAATCGAGTGAATCCGCGTGCAAACCATCGATCGTGGGTGACTGCGATGACTGTTCCTTCATAAGCAGCAAGTGCGCGCTCCAAAGCTTCTGCGCTAGCCAAATCCAAGTTATCTGTTGGCTCATCAAGTAGTAACAAAGTATCGCCAGCTAACTCAAGAAGAAGTACTTGAAAGCGAGCTTGCTGGCCACCAGAAAGCGTTGAAAAGAGCTGTTCTGCTTGTTCAGCTAATTCATAACGTCCAAGCACACTCTTTGCGGCTCCGAGTTGTAACGAGTTCTGTTCCCATAAAATCTCCAAGAGATTCTTGCCTTCAAATTCTGGGTGCGCGTGAGTTTGGGCGAAGAAACCAGTCATTACCCGCGCACCTAACTTAAAGGTACCGGTGTATCTAACGCTCTCATCCCCCGACAGCCTACGCAGAAAATGTGATTTACCGGTTCCATTCTTACCCAAAATCGCAACACGATCTTGATAGTAAATCTCAAAATCAAATGGTTCGGTGAGATTCTCCAGAGTTAGTGATTCACAAGTAACAACCCGCTCGCCGGTTCTAGTGCTGCGCAGATTCACTTTTACGTGTTGTTCAATTGGAGGAGGTGGCGGTGGGCCAGCCTCTTCGAATTTGCGTAGACGAGTCTGCATTGCGCGATAGCGCGAAGCCATATCTGGAGATGATGCGGCCTGCCATTGCAGAGTTAGCACTAGTTCTTTAAGGCGTTTATGTTCATCTTCCCAACGCTCTACTAACTGTGCAAACTGTGCATTTCTAGCTTTCCGAGCCTCGTGATAGGTATCAAAGCCCTCACCATGAATCCAAGTTGAGTTTCCATTGACCCCTTGTTCAAGGGAGACGATTTTGTTAGCAGTTGCCGCTAATAGCTCACGATCATGGCTAATAAAGAGGATGGTCTTCTTTGAATTTCGGATCTCTTCTTCTAGCCATCGCTTCGCCGGGACATCCAAGTAGTTGTCCGGCTCGTCAAGAATCAAGACCTCATCGCTTCCCTTAAGGAGCGATTCGAGAACTAACTTCTTCTGTTCACCACCAGATAGCGAGTTCACCTCTCTATTGGCTACTCGGTCAAAAGTCTTACCTAAAGCATTTGAACATGCGATATCCCATAAAACCTCTTCGTCATAACCACCAGCATCGCCCCAATCAGCAAGCGCTTGGGCATATGCCATCTGTTCTCTTTCAGTATCGCTAGCCGCAAGAGCGGCTTCGGCATCCTTTAATTTCTTTGCCGCGTTTCGAATCTTTGGTGACGAAACTGAGATAAGTAAATCTCGCACGGTGGATTGATCGCGAATCGAACCAATGAACTGGCGCATGATTCCAAGGCCACCAGTAACAATGATGCTGCCGCTATCTGGTTCTAAGTCGCCAGCAATCATCCGAAAGAGCGTTGTCTTACCCGAACCATTTGGCCCGATAAGTGCAACCTTCGCACCATCGCCAACTCGAAAAGAGACATCGCTTAACAAGACTCGGCCATCGGATAGGGCAAACTCGATGCCAGTTACATTTATCTGGCCCAAAGCTAGGTCTTTCTCACTCGGAGCGTTGCAGAGCTATCAGATGAACTAATAACTTCGATTTCAATACCTTCAACAATAATTTTGTCACCAGCCTTTAAGGCCGCGTCTAAAAAGTCTTGGTGCGTAGAGCCTGGTCTTCGCTGAACAGACCAACCACCTTTCATGGTCGTTACAGTCATATCAACTGTATAGACAAGTACTCCTTCATTTCCTGCAGGAAGACTGTCAAATCCACCACTCTTCCGATACTCCATTACAAGAATTTTCGAGTCGCTCAGCTTCACAAATTGAGCTTTCTGTCCCAAATTGTTACTAGAGAGTGGCAATAGCTCCCTCGAATGTACTGCCGTGCCCATTGAACCTTTGTCCAGACAATCTACTTGTGAATCACTCAACCAATTTGTTATGTATCGATTCCATGAATTTAATTCAATTGCACGCGTACTAAAGTTGTTCGACATGAGATCCCATTCCCCATATGTCGGCTTTTGCGACCCAGAGGTATAGAGATCATGTAACCCAAATAGATGCCCCGTTTCATGGGCCATCCACTTCCAATCAGCGCCCGAGATACCTTGATAAGCGTCGGCTCCTGAGAATGTTCCATTACTTATCCAACCGTCATCTGTTTCTACTTTAACCGGAAACGCGGGCCCGTATGCAATAGAAGACCAGGGAATACTTCGTGGGCTAAGGATGTAAACCACATCAAACTTCGAGAAATCAACATACGGATCGGCCGCATCAATTGCGGCTTTGTAGTAACCAAATGCGTTACCGCTATTCCACCTACCCAATCCATATTGATCTGATCTGAAATTGAGCCGCAAATACTTAGGATAAATCTCAAAGGAGAAAGAGACCTGGTTGTCAGACATTTTTTGATAGAAATCATCCATAGTTTTTGCCATCTCGTAATAAACCTCAGCCGGATTTGCTGAACCAACCGCATCCGGAAAATCAACGGGAATAATTAACGCTTGAATCACTCCCTTGTCTTTCAATCTCTCAGATGATCTAGGAAAACCATTGTTAAGTGTGGAGCTTCCGTCCTGACTTCTCAATTGGCAGACATTCTTTGGTTGAAACGAGGGTAAGGCCACTTGCAGGTCTATGGTGACTGTGAAAATACCTTCACTATTTGCAATCAAACCGGAGATCTTTGGAACTAGTTTTGAGTCAATTACTAAACTGTAGGTCTTCCTCTTGTACTTCTGTGTATTCTGATTAGGTTCTACAGTGTCAAAGATGTAACTTCCCTCGGGAAGATCTACGTAAACAGTTCCATCTACATTTGCACCCGCCCAAGTCCAGTCGCCACTATCTCGTTTGTAGAAAATCCCCGGTGAATTAAGAGATTTATTCGAATTCTCTGGGTCAAACACCCAAAGCTTGAGATTTTTGTTTGTTACTGCCGGCGAAAAATTCAACTCTTTACTCTTCTTAATTTTGCTTCCTACTTCACCACCAGAGCCACCTTGATAAATTTTTAGAGACTTGAGGGTTGGGGTTGGGGTTGGCGTCGGCGTTGGTGTTGGGGTTGGCGTCGGCGTTGGTGTTGGGG